>JAPLPK010000018.1 GCA_026400275.1 Burkholderiales bacterium | reverse complement strand
CTGCCGCGTGGCCGCTGGGTGGGCAATCCGCTGCGCACTGCTTTTCTGAATCAGGCCGATCCGGCCAGTCGGTTCGCGCAGCGCAGCGGGCCCTTGCGCCTGCTGGTGGTGGGCGGCAGCCTGGGGGCCAAGGCCTTGAACGACGCTGTTCCTCAAGCCCTGGCCATGATCCCCGCTGTGCAACGCCCCAGTGTGCTGCACCAGAGTGGCGCCAAGCAGATCGACGCCTTGCGCGCCAGCTACGCTGCCGCCGGCGTGGAGGCCGAGTTGACGCCTTTTATCGACGACATGGCCCAGGCCTATGCAGATGCCGATCTGGTGATTTGTCGCGCCGGCGCCAGTACGGTGACCGAGCTGGCCGCCGTGGGAGCGGCTGCGCTGTTCGTGCCTTTCCCCGCGGCCGTGGATGACCACCAGACGGTGAATGCGCGGTTCCTGGTGCAGGCAGGAGCCGGTTGGCTGCTGCCGCAGCGCGAACTGACGCCCCAGGGATTGGCAGAAATGCTACAAAAATTAGAGCGATCCACGCTGGTGGAATCTGCACAAAAGGCAAAAATGATGCAAAAAATAGGGGCTACCGAAGCCGTAGTCGCCGCCTGTGAGGAGCTCGCTGCATGAAACACGCTGTAAGACATTTGCACTTTGTTGGCATCGGCGGCTCGGGCATGTCGGCGATTGCCGAGGTGCTGCACAAGCTGGGCTATGTGGTGTCCGGCTCGGACCAGTCCGACAGCGCCACGCTGCGCCGCCTGGGCGGCCTGGGCATCCACACCTTCATCGGCCACGACCCGGCGAATGTGTCCGGGGCGGACGCCATCGTTACCTCCACGGCGGTCAAGGCCGACAATCCCGCGGTGCTGGCCGCGCGCGAAAACCACGTGCCCATCGTGCCCCGCGCCCTGATGCTGGCCGAGCTGATGCGCCTAAAGCAGGGCATAGCCATCGCCGGCACGCACGGTAAGACCACCACCACCAGCCTGGTGTCCAGCGTGCTGATGGAGGCTGGTCTGGACCCCACCTTTGTGATCGGTGGTCGGCTGAACAGCGCGGGTGCCAACGCCAAGCTGGGCAATGGCGACTACATCGTGGTCGAGGCCGACGAGTCCGACGCGTCCTTTCTGCACCTGCTGCCGGTGATGGCGGTGGTGACGAATATCGATGCCGACCACATGGAAACCTATGGCCACGACTTCGGCCGGCTGAAGCAGGCCTTTGTGGACTTTCTGCACCGCATGCCGTTCTACGGCACGGCCATCCTGTGCACTGATGATCCCGGCGTGCGTTCCATCCTGCCGGATGTCACCTGCCCCATCACCAGCTACGGCTTTGAAGAGGGCGCCCAGGTGCGCGCCATCGACGTGCGCGCCGTGGGTGGGCAAATGCACTTCACGGTGCAGCGGCGCAACGGCGTGACCTTGCCCGATCTGCCGGTGGTTTTGAATCTGGCGGGTCGGCATAACGTGCTGAATGCACTGTCGGCGATTGCCGTCGCGGTGGAGCTGAACATCCCCGACGAAGCCGTGCAGCGCGCGCTGGCCAGCTTCCAGGGTGTGGGCCGGCGCTTCCAGCCCTATGGCGATCTGCCAGCGCAGGGCGGCGGGCAGTTCAGCGTGGTGGACGACTACGGCCACCACCCGGTGGAAATGGCCGCGACGCTGGCTGCGGCGCGCGGTGCCTTCCCTGGGCGGCGCCTGGTGCTGGCCTTCCAGCCGCACCGCTACAGCCGCACCCGCGACTGCTTCGAGGACTTCGTCAAGGTGATCGGCGAGGCCGACGTGGTGCTGCTGTCCGAAATCTACGCCGCTGGCGAGGCGCCCATCGTAGCGGCCGACGGCCGTGCGCTGGCACGCGCTCTGCGCGTGGCGGGCAAGGTGGAGCCGGTGTTTGTGGACGACATCGCCACCATGCCGCAGGCCATTTACGACAACGCCCGCGATGGTGATGTGGTGCTGTGCATGGGCGCAGGCTCCATTGGTGCCGTGCCCGCCAAGGTCGTTGATATGCTATCGAAAAAAGAGCAATCCGTGGAGGCTGCATAAGCGCTATGACCCCAATTAACCTGAACCTTGGAAAAGTCGCCGTGCTCATGGGCGGCGCATCGGCGGAGCGCGAGGTTTCGCTGATGTCCGGCACTGGCGTGCTGGCCGCGCTGCGCAGCCAGGGTGTGGATGCACATGCCTTCGACACCGGCGAGCGCGACCTGTCCGAGCTCAAACGCGATGGCTTTGCGCGTTGCTTCATCGCCTTGCATGGCCGCTTCGGTGAAGACGGCACGGTGCAGGGCGCGCTGGAGTTGCTGGGCATTCCTTACACCGGCTCCGGCGTGATGGCCTCCAGCATCGGTATCGATAAGGTCATGACCAAGCGCATCTGGCGTGCCGAAGGCCTGCCCACTCCCGGCTGGTTTGTGGTGGACAGCGCCGAGGCTGCGCGCGACGCCTTTGCCCATTTGGGCGCGCCCATGATCGTCAAGCCTGCGCGGGAGGGTTCCACCATTGGTCTGACCAAGGTGCTGACGCTGGAGCAAGTGGATGCCGCTTACGCCCTGGCCGCGCAGCTGGACGCTAGCGTGCTGTGCGAGCAATTTGTCAGTGGTGATGAGGTGACCGTGCCCGTGCTGGGCACCGGAGCACAGGCTGAGGTGCTGCCGGTGATACGCATCGTGGCGCCCGAGGGCAACTACGACTACCAGAACAAATATTTCACCGATACCACCCAGTATCTGGTGCCCTGCGGCCTGCCCGACGGCGAAGAGGCTGCCATCCAGGCCATGGTGCGCCAGGCCTATCTGACGCTGGGCTGCCGTGGCTGGGCCCGCGCCGATGTGATGATCGACGCCAAGACGCGCAAGCCCTATCTGCTGGAGATCAATACCTCGCCCGGTATGACCAGCCATTCCCTCGTGCCCATGTCGGCGCGGGCGGCAGGTCTTTCGTATGAGGCGCTGTGCCTGCGCCTGCTGCAGTCCGCTGCCCTGGACTACGGAACTGAGGCTGCCTGAACATGCAAAAGCTGCCTACTCCCATGGACGTGAAACTCATGAACGCCACCGCGACGGTGCTGTTCCTGGGCGCGCTCGTCCTGGGTGTGGCCGGCTTGGTGAAATGGGCTGCACGCCAGCCCATGTTCGCCATCCAGTCGATCTCGGTGGTGGGCGATGTAGCGCACAACAACGAAGTCACCCTGCGTGCCAACCTGGGGGGCAAGATCAAGGGCACTTTCTTCACCGTGGACTTGGCGGCCGCCCGCGCCGCCTTCGAGGCCGTGCCCTGGGTGCGTCGGGCCGTTGTGCGCCGCGAGTTTCCCAATCGTTTGAAGGTGGTGCTGCAAGAGCACCAGGTGGCGGCGTATTGGGGCGATGAGGATTCGTCCCGCCTGCTGAACAACTTTGGCGAAGTCTTTGAGGCCAACGTGGACGAGGTGGAGCGTGATGACCTGCCCCACCTCAACGGCCCCGATGGGCAGTCCGGCCAGGTGCTGGGCATGTACCACACGCTGCAGCCCATGTTCAGCCCGCTGGATGTGTCGCTGGACGAGCTGGAGTTGACCAACCGGGGCGGCTGGCGGGCCCAGCTGGATTCCGGCGGTGTGATCGAACTGGGGCGTGGCACCAGCGACGAGATCACGCAGCGTCTGCAGCGCTTTCTGGGCACGGTGACCCAGGTGGCGCGCCAGTACGGGCGTGGGGCCAATGCGGTGGAGCAGGCGGATTTGCGCTACGGAGAGGGGTATGCGCTGCGTTTGCGCGGTGTGACGACGGTGGCTGCACCTGCAGTGCGCAAAGCGCTGCCCGTGGACCATTGAGGACCAATGAATCCATTTTTCACAGCGTCCTAGTGGCCTGCAAGCCGGCCAGGGCGCTTTGAAAAATAGACTGATACAGGACGAACTATGGCAAAAGAGTACAAAGACTTGGTCGTCGGCGTAGACATCGGCACGGCCAAGGTGATGGTCGTGGTGGCAGAGGTCATGCCCGGTGGCGAGCTGAAGCTGGCCGGCTTTGGTGTGGCCCCGAGCAACGGACTGAAGCGCGGCGTGGTGGTGAACATCGACGCCACGGTGCAAAGCATCCAGCTGGCCTTGAAAGAGGCCGAGCTGATGGCAGACTGCAAGATCTCGCACGTCTACACCGGCATCACCGGCAGCCATATCCGCGGCATCAACTCCAGTGGCATGGTGGCGGTGAAAGACCGTGAGGTGACCGCTGCCGATGTAGCCCGTGTGGTGGAAACCGCCAAGGCGATCAACATCAGCACCGACCAGCGCCTGCTGCTGGTTGAGCCGCAGGAGTTCGTGATCGACGGCCAGGACGTGAAAGAGCCCATCGGCATGAGCGGCATCCGCCTGGAGGCCAAGGTGCATATCGTCACCGGCGCCCAGAGCGCGGCGGAGAACATCATCAAATGCGTGCGCCGCTGCGGTCTGGATGTGGACCAGCTGATGCTGAACCCGCTGGCTAGCAGCCTTTCGGTGCTGACCGAAGACGAACGTGAACTGGGCGTGGCGCTGGTGGACATCGGCGCCGGCACCACCGACGTGGCCATCTTCACCAATGGCGCGATCCGCCACACTGCGGTGATCCCGATCGCCGGTGACCTGATCACCAGCGACATCGCCATGGCCTTGCGCACGCCGACCAAGGACGCAGAAGACATCAAGGTTGAAAGCGGCTACGCCAAGCAATTGCTGGCCGACCCCGAGGCGCAGGTGGAAGTGCCGGGCCTGGGCGACCGTGGCCCGCGCATGCTGAGCCGCCAGGCGTTGGCCGGCGTGATCGAGCCGCGTGTGGAGGAAATTTATTCGCTGGTGGCCCAGGTCATCCGTGAGTCAGGCTTTGAAGAGGTATTGTCCAGCGGCATCGTCTTGACCGGCGGTAGCGTGGTCATGCCCGGTATGGTCGAGCTGGGTGAAGACATCTTTTTGAAGCCGGTGCGCCGTGGCGTGCCCAAGTACCGTGGTGCCTTGTCCGATATGGTGGCCCAGCCCCGTGCTGCCACCGTCATGGGTCTGCTGGAAGAGGCGCGCATCGGCCGTCTGCGCGGCTTCAAGGTGGCGCAGAAAAACGGGTCCATGAAGACAGCGGTAGGCCGCGTCAAAGACTGGTTTGTGGGGAACTTTTGACCATGCAGACCAAGATCTGGCTGGCACGGGGAAGCCCCCCTTTAAGTGGGCGATGGCGAAGTTGCCATCCGCCCTGGAGGTGACATGCCTCTTAGAAAAACAACAAGTACCTATTCATACAGCAACTGCATTTAATTGGAATATCAGGAGAAACACATGCCTATCGAAATGATTGAAGTCGAAGAATTTAACCTGGGCACCCAGATCAAAGTGATCGGTGTTGGCGGCGGCGGCGGCAATGCTGTCGAGCACATGATTGGCTGCTCTGTGCAAGGCGTGGAGTTCATCAGCGCCAACACCGACGCGCAAGCCCTGGGCCGTAGCGTGGCGCACAAGACCATCCAGCTGGGCCAAAGCGGCCTGGGCGCCGGCAGCAAGCCCGACAAGGGACGTGAAGCGGCCGAAATGGCGGTAGACGACATCCGTGCCGCCATCGACGGCGCCCACATGCTGTTCATCACCGCCGGCATGGGCGGTGGTACCGGTACCGGCGCAGCGCCCGTGATCGCACGCGTGGCCAAGGAAATGGGCATCTTGACCGTGGGCGTGATCACCAAGCCTTTCGACTTCGAAGGCCCTAAGCGCATGGCCAATGCCGACAACGGCCTGGCTGAGCTGGAAGCCAATGTGGATTCGCTGATCGTGGTGCTGAACGAGAAGCTGCTGGAAGTGCTGGGCGATGACGTCACCCAGGACGAAGCTTTCGCCCATGCCAACGACGTGCTGAAGAACGCCGTGGGCGGTATTGCCGAAATCATCAATGTCCCCGGCCATGTGAACGTTGACTTTGAAGACGTTCGCACCGTCATGGGCGAGCCTGGCAAGGCCATGATGGGTACCGCCGTATCTGACGGTCCGGACCGTGCGCGTATCGCTGCCGAGCAGGCCGTGGCCTGCCCACTGCTGGAAGGCATCGACCTGTCGGGCGCCAAGGGCGTGCTGGTGCTGATCACCGCAGCCAAGGGCTCGCTGAAGCTGAGCGAATCCAAGCTGGCCATGAACACCATCCGCGCCTATGCATCTCCTGATGCACATGTGATTTACGGTACGGCTTACGACGACAGCCTGGGCGAGAAGATCCGCGTGACCGTGGTTGCCACCGGTCTAAGCAAGCGCCGCGCTGCAGCCCCGCTGCAAGTGGTAGTGCAACGCACGGGTACCGACAACGTCGGCTTCACCCTGCCTGCGACCAGCATGGGCGCCGGCGCTGCAGCCGTGGGTGGTATTGCCCAGCCCGATTACGAAGCCTTGCGTGGCCCAGCCGTCTGGCGTACGCCCAACCGTACCCAGGCCAGCGCCCGTGTCGATGCCTTGTCGTCTGGCGGTATGGACGACTACGAGATCCCCGCATTCCTGCGCAAACAAGCTGATTGATGTTGCCCCACGCTCCGCGCTGCGCGTCGTCGCTGCCCCCCAAGGGGGCCACGCTCGCCTTGGGGCGGCCCGGCAGCGTGCGGAGGTGTAAAGCTACTGCGCGAACCGATCTCGCAGCTGTGGTGCTCACCGTAACGAAGTACGGCTCCGCTCCGCGCTGCGACGTCGGCCCGCTCGCTACGCTTTACCCTTCTCCATCTGCATGCAGTGATTTTGAGGATGAATTTCGCCAATCTCCGCCATCAACCATGCTCATCGTGGTTGGCGGGGCGGGCAACTAAAATCGCGGCATGCTCAAGCAAAGAACTCTCAAGTCCCTGACCAGTGCCGTCGGTGTTGGCGTGCATACCGGTCAGCGTGTCGAGCTGACCTTGCGGCCCGCGCCACCAGATACCGGCATTGTGTTTCGGCGCATCGATCTGGCGGTGCCCGTCGAGGTTCCCATGACGGTGACGGCCGTGACCGATACCCGCATGGCCACGACCGTATCCGTGGGTTCGACCAAGGTGTCCACTGTCGAGCATCTGATGTCGGCCTGCTCCGGCCTGGGTATCGACAATATGTATGTGGATATCACCGCCGAAGAAGTGCCCATCCTGGACGGATCGGCAGCCGCCTTTGTGTACCTGCTGCAAACGGCGGGCATCGAGCTGCAAAACGCGCCGCGCCGCTTCTTGCGCGTGAACCAGGCTGTGGAAGTACGCGAAGGCACGGGTAGTGCCGAAAAATGGGCGCGGCTGGAGCCCTACCACGGCTACAAGCTCAGCTTCGACATCATCTTTGACCACCCGGCGGTGGACTCCACTGGCCAGCATGTCGAGTTCGATCTGGGCTCCGATTCCTACACCCGCGACATTGCGCGCGCCCGTACCTTCGGCTTCACCCGCGACGCCGAGATGCTGCGCGCCAACGGTCTGGGCCTGGGCGGCGGTATGGATAACGCCATCCTGATGGACGATTACAAGGTGCTGAATGCCGGCGGCCTGCGCTACGACGACGAATTCGTGAAGCACAAGGTGCTGGATGCCATGGGCGACCTGTACATGCTGGGCAAGCCACTGCTGGCCAGCTATACCGCCATGAAGTCCGGCCACGCCTTGAACAACAAGCTGGTGCGTGAACTGATGTTGCGCCCGGAGGCCTGGGAGATCGTGACCTTCGAAGACGCCGCCAAGGCGCCTAGCGGCTTCGCCCAGCTCGCGCGGGCCTGGTAGCACCCGTACCATGCTGCTGTTTCGCTGGGCCATGCTGTTCCTGCTGCTGGCGGCGGGTGTGTGCTTTGCGTTCTATGTCGGCACCGGGCAGCAACGCTTTCGCCACTGGGGGCTGCGCATCTTGAAGTGGACCGTGCTGGCGGCATTGGGATTTTTCGGCGTTTTGATACTCGAACGTATCGCATAGCTGCGCCGCTGAAGGCGATCCTGTATTCGCGGTACTAATATCCAACAAAGTTTTTGACACTCCAGTCGTTGTCTGGGTTACCCTCTCAGGCTGGAACGGAAGTTGCGTTATCGTAACCTTTTGATACAACAGAGGTGCCCCGTGCAAGCTATAAAAAAGTTGTCCATCCGCGCCCGGCTGTACTTCAGCATGGTGTTTTCATTGGCTGTGCTTCTATTGGTTGGCGTGGTCGGCGCCTGGGCGCTGAGCGACACCCGCTCCACCTTGGATGCCCTGGTGGACGAGCAGGTCCAGGTGCTGGTGGATGTGGGCGAACTGCGCTTCTCGCTGGCACAGGTTAGGCGTATCGAAAAGGACGCCATCGTCAATGCCAATAACGCGGTGGAAGTGGCCAATCTGCGCACGGCCTGGGGTCAGTCCCTGGCCTCGCTGCGCAAACAGATGGGCCTGTTGCTGCAGGGCAAATACGCGGCTACCGGCCCCGTGCAAACGCTGAGCAAGGCGCCGGCTCTGCTCAAGGAATACGAAGATACGATCGCCCCGGTGCTTGGGCAGATTGAAGCTGCCCAGATCGACGGATCGGTGGCTGCTGCCTATGCCGGGCGTGTCGCGCCGCAAATGGACGCGGTAGACAAGCTGCTGGGCGAGCTGTCGGTCAACTCGCACGCCCAGATGCGTGCGGCGGTGCACGACATCGATACACGCACCAATATGCTGCTGCGCCTGCAGATCGGCATGGTGGTGCTGGCGTTGCTGGTCCTGGTGCCTGTGACGGTCTTGACGGTGCGCTCCATAACCGGCTCCTTGTCCCGCGCCCAGGCCTTGGCCAACCGCATTGCACAGGGTGATTTGTCGGAAGAGGTCAGCGCGACCCGCCAAGACGAGGTGGGCCAGTTGGTGCAAGCCATGGGTCTGATGCAGGACGCACTGCGCGGCCTGGTGCGCCAGGTGATGGAGGCCGGTGAGCGTATCGCCCTGGCCAGCGGCGAAATGGCGTCCGGCAACCAGGACCTGAGCAACCGCACCGAACAGACCGCTGCCAGCCTGGAAGAGGCCTCGGCCTCCATGGAGCAGCTGCATGAAACCACCCAAAAGAACAGCGACTCGTCTGCCCATGCCAACCGCCTGGCGTCGAGTGCGGCCGAGGTAGCCGAGCGCGGCGGTGCGGCGGTGTCCAAGGTGGTGCGCACCATGGACGACATCAATGCCAGCTCCAAGAAAATCGCCGACATCATTGGCGTGATTGACGGCATCGCGTTCCAGACCAATATCCTGGCGCTGAATGCCGCCGTGGAAGCCGCGCGTGCTGGCGAGCAGGGCCGTGGCTTTGCCGTGGTGGCCAGCGAAGTCCGCAGCCTGGCCCAGCGCTCGGCCCAGGCTGCGGGCGAGATCAAATCCCTGATCGGCGCCTCGGTGGTCAGCGTCAATAGCGGTGCCCAGCAGGTGCGCGATGCCGGTCAGACCATGGGCGAGATCGTGGGCAGTGTGCGCGGCGTGGCCGACATCATCCGTGAGATCGCCACCTCGGCCGCCGAGCAGGGCCGTGGCATTGGCGAGATGGGTGCCACCGTGCAGCATCTGGACACCATGACGCAGCAAAACGCCGCGCTGGTCGAAGAGTCCGCCGCAGCATCTGAATCACTGCGCGAACAGTGCGCGCACCTGAACAGCGCGGTGCGCCGCTTCAAGCTCAACGACGAACAGGCCAGCTCACACCTGGCCATTGGGCACAGCTAATCTGGCTGCGCCAGGCGCGCGTTCAGTGCGTGCGCCCGTCGCGGTACATGCCGCTGGTCTTGCGGGCCAGTGGTGTGGCCTGGGCCAGCCGGGCCATAGCGTGGCCCACGTGGGCGTGGGTGATGGCCATGCCCAGCGCGTCCGCCGCGTCCTTGCCTGGTAGCACGGGTAGCTTCAACAGCCGCTTCACCATTTCTTGCACCTGTGACTTGTCGGCCCGGCCGTGGCCGACCACGGCTTTCTTCATTTGCAGCGCGGTGTATTCGGACACAGGCAGGTTGCTGCAGCCCAGCGCCGCCAGACAGGCGCCGCGCGCTTGGCCCAGCAGCAGCGTCGATTGTGGGTTCACGTTCACGAAGATGATCTCCACCGATGCTGCGTCTGGCTGGTAGCGTGCACTGACTTCGCAAATGCCATCGAACAAGATCTTGATACGCGCCGGCAGCTGGCCCAAATCCAGGTGGGTGGTTTTGATGGTGCCGCTGGCCACATAGCCCAGGTTGGAGCCGTCCACGTCGATGACGCCGAAGCCGGTGGTCTGCAAGCCGGGGTCTATGCCTAAAAGTCGCATGCTATTTAATTTGTAGCTGGTAGTGCAGGTGGAGTATGCGCTACAACCTGAAATACCATCTAACCGAGTGGAAGAAGATCGGGGCGGCAAAGCACAGCGCGTCTACCCGGTCCAGCAGGCCGCTGGCGCCGGTGATGGACTGGCCCTCGCTACCCCAGTTGGTGATACCCCGGTCGCGCTTCAGCGCCTTCATCACCAGGTGGCCCAGCGAGCCGGCCACGCAGGCAATCAGCGCCATCGCCAAGGCCTGGCCGGGTTTGAACGGGGTGATGCCGGCCAGCAGCCCACCCAGCAGGCCGCCTGCCGCCACACCTATGCCCCAGCTGGACCAGTTGAAGCTTTGGCTGATGTGCGGCGCGCGGGGTGCTCGCTTGAGCTTGCGGGCAGCCAGGTGCTGTACCAGCATGCAGGTCTGCACCACCAGCACCAGGAAAAACACCAGGAAGGCGCCCTTGTCCTGGTAGCCAGGGAAGTCCAGCCGCACCAGCGCCGGCACATGGCTGGTGCCGTAGACGCAGACCATGATGCCCCACTGCATCTTGGCATTGCGCTCCAGAAAACGGTGCGGGTCGTCGGCCAGGGCGCCCACGATGGGCAGGGCCAGAAATACGTAGACCGGCACGAACACCGTGAACAGGTCGAAATGCTTGCCGCCCACCAGCCAGAACTGCACCGGCAGCACCACAAAAAAAGCCAGTATCAGGCTGCGGTGGTCGCCCCGGTGGGTGGGCGACAGGGTGATGAACTCGCGCAGCGCAAAGAAGGCCACCAGGGCGAACAGCGTCACCGCTACCCAGCCACCCACGGCCCAGCACAGCCAGAACACACCGGCCATGAACCAGGTGTTCTTCAGCACCCGGCGCAGATTGTCCAGCTCGGCGCCGAAGGCCGCGCCAAACGCGTTGTCGTCGCGCTCGCGCAGCGACAACAGCAGCAGCGCGCCGCTGGCCAGCAAAAGCACGCCAAACACCAGGACGAACATCGCCCCGACCTGTTGCGTACCGCTGAGGCTGCGCAGGAACTGGTTCATATTTCTCTCAGCGCGATCACGTTGGCGCGCGCCCGGTCCAAAAAGGCGTTGCGGTCTTCATCTGGCTCCAGCTGCATCGGTGTGCCGAAGGTGACCGAGCACAGCACAGGGACCGGAATCACCTCGCCCTTGGGCATGACGCGCTGCACGTTGTGTATCCAGGTTGGCACCAGCACCACATGCGGGAATTTCTGCGCCAGCTTGTACAGCCCGGCCTTGAAGGCCTGGGGCTCGGACGCATGGCCGCGCGTGCCCTCGGGGAACAGGATGATGGAGTCGCCGCTCTCCAGCGCCTCGACCAGGGGCTCCAACGGGTCTTGCTCCACGCCGCTGGCGTCCTTGCTACGGCTGCGGTCTACGTAGACGGCGTTGAACACCGCCGTAGTCAGCCACAGCTTGAAGCGCGAGGCGGTCCAGTAGTCCTTGGCGGCGATGGGGCGGGTGATGCTGCGCAGCTCGGAGGGCAGGGCGGCCCAGATCAGCACCAGGTCCGCATGGCTTTGGTGGTTGGCAAAATAAATGCGCTGCTCGGCCTTGGGCGGGCAGCCGTACCAGCGGGCTTGGGCGCCTGTCAGCACCCGCACCAGGCCCAGTAAAACAAACCCCATGATCTTTGCAAGCATGGCGGCGATCATAAACGCCGGGTGATTCCGCTTATTTTTTGTGAGTCGAAAATGACCGCCAGCGCATATATGTCCTGCGTAGAGTGCTATACATTCTGAATGTTGGTGAGAGATCTTTACGCACGCCCAGGGAAATCCCTAGTGTTCATTTTTTGTTAATTAATGAAAAATTAACGAATCAGCAGGGCGCGGTGCCCGGTTGAGCCAACCCTTTGCCGTACCAATCCGCATAAAGTCGGGGGCGGCAAATCCAGGAGACATAGATGTTGAAGCTTTCCAAATTGGCGCTCGCCATGGTTGCAGTGGTGTCCGCAGGTGCTATCCAGGCCGGCGAGGTCGAAGTACTGCACTACTGGACCTCCGGTGGCGAAGCCAAGTCGGTTGCCGAGCTGAAGAAGATCATGCAGGCCAAGGGCCATGTGTGGAAGGACTTCGCTGTGGCTGGCGGCGGTGGCGACAATGCTGCTACCGTGCTGAAGAGCCGCGTCGTCTCGGGCAACCCCCCTGCCGCAGCCCAGATCAAGGGCCCAGCGATCCAGGAATGGGCTGCTGAAGGTGTGTTGGCCAACCTGGACGCTACCGCTAAGGCCGAACAATGGGACAGCCTGCTGCCCAAGGCCGTGGCCGATGGCATGAAGTACAAGGGCAACTACGTTGCAGCTCCGGTCAACGTGCACCGCGTGAACTGGGTCTGGGCCAACCCCGAAGTGCTGAAGAAGGCTGGCGTGACCGGCATGCCCAAGAACTACGCTGAATTCTTTGCTGCTGCCGACAAGATCAAGGCTGCCGGTTTCATCGCCGTGGCCCACGGTGGCCAAAACTGGCAAGACTTCACCACCTTTGAAACCGTGGTGCTGGGTGTGGGTGGTGCCAAGTTCTACAGCGATGCACTGGTCAAGCTGGACAACAAGGCGTTGACCAGCGACACCATGAAGAAGTCCCTGGAAACCTTCCGCAAGATCAAGGGTTACACCGACGCAGCCTCCGCAGGCCGCGACTGGAACCTGACCACCGCCCTGGTGATGCAAGGCAAGGCCGGCTTCCAGTTCATGGGTGACTGGGCCAAGGGCGAGTTCCTGGCTGCTGGCAAGGTGCCAGGCAAGGACTTCCTGTGCGCTGCTGCGCCTGGCACGGCCAACGCCTACACCTACAACGTGGACTCGTTTGCCATGTTCAAGCTGAAGGACAAGGACGCACAAAAGGCCCAGGGCGACCTGGCTGCCGCCATCATGGGTACCGAGTTCCAGGAAATCTTCAACCTGAACAAGGGTTCCATCCCTGTGCGTCTGAACATGAAGATGGACAAGTTTGACGACTGCGCCAAGCTGTCCGCCAAGGACTTCGTGGACACCGCCAAGACCGGCAGCCTGGTGCCTTCCATCGCCCACGGCATGGCTGTGAGCCCTGCTGCTGAAGGCGCCATCAAGGACGCGGTCAGCCAGTTCTGGAACGACGACAAGATCAGCGTTGACGCTGCTGTGAAGAACATCGCTTCCGCTGCACAAACCAAGTAACTGGCACACCCCCAGGCTGCGCGCACCTTTGTGCCGCAACGTCCGTCCCGCGCACATCGCTTGTGATGTAGCACGCGGGGCAGGGTGAACAACCGATGCGTCGGTTGGCAGTCTTATCCCCCCTTCCGCCACGGCGGAGTGGGGCCTTATTTTTTTGAGAGCCACTCCCATGAAACCGAATTTTGAGCAGGCACTGCCCAAGCTGGTGATTGCGCCCGGCTTCGTGCTGGGCTTTGCCTTCATCTACGGGCTGATGATCTGGAACGGGGTTTTGTCCCTGACCGCATCGCGCATGCTGCCTAACTACGACGAGTTCGTCGGCCTGGCCCAATACGCCAAATTGTGGGAGATGGACCGCTGGTGGCTGGCCCTGAAGAACCTGGGCATCTTCAGCGTTTTGTATGTCGGCGGCGCTATGCTGATCGGCATGGCCCTGGCCATTGTGCTGGACCAGAAGGTCCGCGCCGAAGGCCTGCTGCGCACCATCTACCTGTACCCCATGGCGCTGTCCTTCATCGTCACCGGTACCGCCTGGAAGTGGATGCTGAACCCCAGCCTCGGCCTGGAAAAACTGATGCATGACATCGGCTGGACCAGCTTCACCTTCGACTGGCTGGTGCAGAGCGAGACCGCCATTTACTGCGTGGTGATCGCCGGCATCTGGCAGTCCGCCGGATTTGCCATGGCCTTGTTTTTGGCCGGCCTGCGCGGTATCGATGACAGCATCATCAAGGCCGCGCAGATCGACGGTGCCAGCCTGCCACGCATCTACTGGCGAATCATTTTGCCGATCCTGCGCCCGGTGGTGTTCTCCACCATCATGGTGTTGTCGCACCTGTCCATCAAGAGCTTCGACCTGGTGATGGCCCTGACTGGCGGCGGCCCCGGCTATGCCACCGACGTGCCGGCCACCTTCATGTATGTGATGAGCTTTACCCGTGGCCAGATCGGCCTGGGCGCTGCCAGCGCCACCATGATGCTGGCCACCGTGGCGGCCATCGTGGTGCCTTATTTGTACAGTGAACTGCGGAGCAAGCCCCATGATCGCTAAGAACCCTCTCCAAGTACTGATTCCCCGTGTATTGATTTACGGCGTGCTGCTGCTGGCGGCATTCTTCTTCCTGGCACCCATGTATGTGATGCTGGCCACCTCGTTCAAGGATGCTGAAGAAATCCGCAGCGGCAACCTGCTGAGCCTGCCGCACGCGCTGAACTTCGAGGCCTGGCAACTGGCCTGGTCCACCGCCTGTACCGGTACCGACTGCCGTGGCCTGCAGCCCTTCTTCTGGAACTCGGTGCTGATCGTGTTCCCGGCGGTGCTCATCTCCACGCTGTGGGGTGCGATCAACGGCTATGTGCTGAGCCTGTGGAAGTTCAAGGGCAGCGAGCTGCTGTTTGGCTTCATGCTGTTTGGCGTGTTCATGCCGTTCCAGGTGGTGCTGTTGCCCATGAGCCAGATCCTCGGTTGGTTGGGTATTTCCAGCTCGGTTTACGGCCTGATCCTGGTGCACTGCCTGGCCGGTCTGGCGGGTACCACGCTGTTCTTCCGCAACTACTACGCGTCCATTCCGAAAGAGCTGGTGAACGCTGCGCGGATTGACGGTGCTGGTTTCTGGCGCATTTTCTTCCGCATCATCGTGCCGCTGTCCACGCCCATCGTGATGGTCACGCTGATCTGGCAGTTCACGAATATCTGGAACGACTTCTTGTTCGGCGTGGCCTTCAGCGGCGCCGACAGCAAGCCCATCACCGTGGGCCTGAACAATATGGTCAACACCACCAGCAGCGTGAAAAACTACAACGTGGACATGGCGGCTGCCGTGATCGCGGGCCTGCCCACCATTCTGATCTACGTGTTGGCAGGCAAATTCTTCGTTAAAGGACTCACAGCTGGTGCTGTGAAAGGATAAAAAATGGCATCCGCACTCCACATCCAAGGCATACGCAAAACTTTCGGCAACGGCGACAAAATGGTCGAGGTGCTCAAGCGCATCGACATCGACGTCGCGCCGGGTGAATTCCTGATCCTGGTCGGCCCGTCCGGCTGCGGCAAGTCCACCCTGCTGAACATCATCGCCGGCCTCGAAGAACCCACCGAAGGCGCGATCCGCATCGGCGACCGCAACGTGGTCGGCGTGCCGCCGGCCCAGCGCGACATCGCCATGGTGTTCCAGAGCTATGCGCTGTACCCCACCATGAGCGTGGCCGAGAACATCGGCTTCGCGCTGGAAATGCGCAAGGTGCCCAAGGCTGAGCGTGAAAAGCGCATCAACGAAGTGGCTGCCATGCTGCAGATCACCCACCTGCTGGACAGCCGCCCTGCGCAGCTGTCCGGCGGCCAGCGCCAGCGTGTGGCCATGGGCCGCGCCCTGGCGCGCCAGCCACAGCTGTTCCTGTTTGACGAGCCTTTGTCCAACCTGGATGCCAAGCTGCGCGTTGAAATGCGTGCCGAAATCAAGCGCCTGCACCAGGTTTCGGGCATTACCAGCGTCTATGTGACCCATGACCAGATCGAGGCCATGACACTGGGCAGCCGCATCGCGGTGATGAAGGACGGCGTGCTGCAGCAACTGGGCACCCCTGACGACATCTACAGCCGCCCAGCCAATACCTATGTGGCCGGTTTCATCGGCTCGCCAACTATGAATTTGATAGCTGGCAGCGCAAGCAATGCGGGCGCTGGTGGCCAATTCTCCTTCAAGGGCGGCAGCCTGCCCCTGGTCTGCCCGGCGGTGGGCAAGGACGCGCTGCTGGGCCTGCGCCCCGAGCACATCGAGCTGGTGGACAACGCCGCCTGGCGCGGTGAGGTCAGCGTGGTGGAACCCACCGGTGCCGACACCTATGTGGTGGTCAAGACCGAGGCTGGCAACGTCACTGTGCGCACATCGCCACAGGCGCGCTTTCAGCCGGGTGAGAAGGTCGGTCTGCAGGTGTCGGCCGCCCAGGTCAGCTGGTTCGACCAGAAGACCGGCGTGCGCCTGTAAGCACGGCCGCGTCTAGTTCACACACCTGCGCGCATCTTCGCGGCCACCGCCGGTGGCCTGCGTACGCCCCTCTGGGGCAGACCCTTCGTCAGACGGACTTGCTATGAAACTGCGTAACCAGGTACTTTCTATCGGTTTGGCGGGGGCTGTAATGGCCGCGGTGGTGGGCGGCGTAGGCCTGCTCAGCGCCGGGCGCCTGGCCGGTGCCTTTGAGGCTTCGGGGCAAATGGGCTCGGCCGTGCAAAGCAGCCAGCAGGCCGCCATGATGCAGGGCGCCGTGCGCGGCGATGTGCTGCTGGCCCTGTTCGGCGCCATTGGCCGCGACAAGTCGCAGCTAGAGCGCTCACAAAAGGATTTGGCCGACCATGTGGCCCAGTTCAACACCGCCTTCCAGCGCCTGCAGACCTTGCCACTGTCGCCCGATGTGAAGGCCGTCATCGACAAGACCCAGCCCCTGGTGAAGCAATACACCGAGGCCGCCAGCCGTGTGCAGGACCTGGCCGCCAAGGGTGCGGCTGCAGCCGGCGCAGTGCCCGAGTTCAACCGTATCTTCGGTGAGCTGGAAACCCAGATGGCCGTGCAGGTGCGGGCTATTGAGAAAGACGTGGCCGCCAACAGCGCGCAATCGGCCGCCGTGGTCAGCCAGGGCCAGCTGCAGGTGGGCGCTGTGCTGGTGCTGGCTATCGTGTTGCTGGTGGCCGCTGCGCTGTGGTTGGCGCGGCGCCTGGCCCAACCCATGGCCTATGCGGTACGCATTGCCGACGCGTTGGCCGAGGGTGACCTGTCACGCCCGGTGCAGCCCGTGGGCAATGATGAAACCCAGCAGCTGCTGCACGCCATGGCGCGCATGCAGGCCAGCTTCGCCGGCATCGTGCGCAGCGTGAAAAGCAATGCCGAGCACGTGGCTTCGGCCAGCGCCGAAATCGCCCAGGGCAACCATGACCTGAGCGCCCGTACCGAGCACCAGGCCAGCGCGCTGGAAGAAACCGCCGCCTCCATGGAAGAGTTGCGCTCCACTGTGCAGCACAACGACCAGAGCGCCCAGCAGGCCAACCAGTTGGCGCGCGGCTCCTCCACCCTGGCGGTGCAGGGCGGCCAGGTGGTCGGCCAGGTGGTGGAGACCATGAAGAGCATCAACGAGGCCTCCGGCAAGATCAGCGAGATCATCAGCGTGATCGACGGCATCGCCTTCCAGACGAATATCCTGGCGCTGAACGCGGCCGTGGAAGCCGCCCGCGCCGGCGAGCAGGGCCGTGGCTTTGCGGTAGTGGCCAGCGAGGTGCGCAACCTGGCCAGCCGCAGCGCCGACGCGGCGAAAGAAATCAAGCAGCTCATCTCCACCAGCGTGCAGCGGGTAGAGCAGGGCAGTGCCTTGGTGGACCAGGCGCGCAGCACCATGGCCGAGGTGGTCGCCAGCATCCGCCGCGTGACCGATATCGTGGGCGAGATCAGCGCCTCCAGCGCAGAGCAAAACGCCGGCGTAGCCCAGGTGTCGGAGGCGGTATCGCAGATCGACCAGACCACCCAGCAGAACGCCGCCCTGGTGGAGCAGATGGCCGCCGCCGCCAGCAGCCTCAAGGCCCAGTCACAGGAGTTGGTGGACACCGTGGCGGTGTTCCGCCTAGGGGCGGAAGACCCCGCTTTGCACCGGCAGCCGGCACTATCGATTCAATAGCTGCTGGTGCAGATAATATCTGCGCAGAAGCCTGATTTGGCTTAGAAGTTTTTCAGGGAAAACGCCTCCTCCAAAATACAAGAATCTGGAGGCTCTGCCTGCCGGTCCGCCCGCAGGCAGCGAGACAGGAGACAAGCCATGGGGCAACGAGATTGGCCACAAGACTATGCCGAACCGGCCATGGGCGGGGGCACGCCCGCCTGGGACTGCGGCGCCGCCCTGGACGCCTGGCGCATGCCGGAGCAGCGCTCGGTCACCAGCACTCTGGTGCGCCTGTGCATGGACGGGGCCGAGCAGCACGGCATCGGCCCGCAGGAGTTTCAGCGCCTGACCGGCATCGCCGCCTGGGAGCTGGAGTCGCCCCAGGCCCGCATCTGCGCCGCTAAACACCTGGCCGCCATGCGCCTGGTCCAGTACATGCCACCGCCCAGCGACTACTGGCAGTTTGATATCCAGGCCTGCCTGCAGCCCTTTCCCACGCTGTACGCGGTGGTGGCGAATGCGCCGAATCTGGCAGCCGGGCTGGGGGCTTACTTCCACCACCGCAGCCTGATCGGCAATGTGGACGTGATCCGCTGCCTGCGCCAGGGCACGCAGTTTGAGTTCGACTACCAGCTGGACGACAGTGGCGGCAACGCCTTCAGCGCCTTCGGCAACTTCTTTCTACTGCACGGCATCGTGCGCCATTACGACCCGGAAGGCGGCCGCGCCTGCGC
Organism: Burkholderiales bacterium; assembly: GCA_026400275.1. GTDB lineage: Bacteria > Pseudomonadota > Gammaproteobacteria > Burkholderiales > Burkholderiaceae_C > Rhodoferax_B. The sequence goes on along the minus strand of JAPLPK010000018.1, from coordinate 22,897 downwards.
GCTGGAGCTGACCGGCGAGGCCTTCGCCCCGGTCGCCCAGCTGCGCGCTGCCATGGGCTGCGAGGTGCACTTTGGCCAGGCGCGCAACCGCCTGCTGCTGCAAGCCCCGGCCGGCGACCAGCCGTATGCGCAGCACAACCCGAACCTGTACGAATTTTTCCTTGACCAGGCGCGGGCCGAGCGGGCCCGGCTGGAGCCCGCGCAGACCTTCGCCCTGGGCCTGCAACGGTTTCTGGCACAGGCGATTGCGGCCGGCGACGCTATCGGCAGCGGCAGCCAGCTGCTGGCCCAGGCTTGCGCGCATTTCAAGACCTCGCGCTGGGGGCTCCACCGGCGCTTACAGCAGGAGGCCACGCATTTCCAGGAGGTGCTGGGCCGCGTGCGTGCGACCCAGGCCCGGCACATGTTGCTGCAGGCGCAAAGTTCCATCTCCGAGATCAGCGACCTGCTGGGCTTCTCGTCGCTGAGCGCGTTCTCGCGGTTTTTCTCAGCTGCGTTCGGCGTGTCGCCATCGCAGTTCCGCAAGAACGGCGCTGATGCAGCGGCGCACTGACTTCGCCGCTCTTTACTTTATTTTGCGCGCCTGCACCGCTGTGTAAAGTGCCGCCCCCGCAGGTTAATCCTGCGGTGTCTCCCCTGGCTACAGTGCCGCTGACCCGCCCGCACCGGGCGCGGATCACACACCATAAGGAGACAAAACCGTGCACCTCAAACGCCCCCTCGTCATCGCCCTTGTTACCGCCGGACTGCTCTACGGCTGCGGCGGCGACGATGCCCCCACCGTCGACCAGCAGGCCTCCGCGCTACTGGCCAAGATGACGCTGGATGAAAAAATCCAGCTGGTCCACGGCGCCGGCTACGGTGTCTCGCCGATTGGCGGCGCAGGCATCGTGAAGGGCATTCCACGCCTTGGTATTCCCGACATCACCAGCGCCGACTCGGCCGGCGGCGTCAACGTGGAAGGCGTGAACGCCACGCCTTACCCGGCGCCCATCGCGCTGGCCGCCAGCTGGGACCCCTCGCTGGCGCATGACTACGGCGCCAGTATCGCCGCCGAACTGCGTGCACTCGGCTTTGTCGAAGGCCTGGGCGGCGGCGTGAATCTGGCGCGCGAGCCACGCAACGGCCGCACCTTTGAATACATGGGCGAAGACCCGGTACTGGCCGGCAATCTGTTGGCCCAGCGCAGCCTGGGCACGCAGTCGCAGAAAGTGATCGCCACCGTCAAACACTTCGCCGCGAACGACCAGGAGACCAACCGCTTCACCTCCAACTCGGTGGTGGACGAGCGCACGCTGCGCGAACTGCACCTGCTGCCCTTCGAGATCGGCCTGAAGGACGGCGGCGCCGGCAATGTGATGTGGGCGTACAACCTGGTGAATGGTGGTAAGGCCTGCGAGAGCAGCTATTTGCTGACCGACGTGCTGAAGAACGAGTGGGGCTTCAAGGGCATCGTCCAGTCCGACTGGTTCTTTGCTGTGACCGATACGGTGCGCGCCGCCAATGCCGGGCTGGACGAAGAACAAGCCGGCAGTTCCGACGATTACACGGCCGCCACCCTGGGCAGCTTCTCGCTGCCGGTGACCTATTTCAACCAGAAGCTGAAAGCTGCGGTGCAGGCCGGTACGGTGCCGCTTGCCCGTCTGGACGACATGGTGCTGCGCAAGCTGCGCACCTTGTATGCGTCCGGTGTGATGGCCTCGCCGCCCACGGCCGGCGGCACCATCAACCAGGCCGCCGGCAACGCGGTGGCTCAGAAGGTGGCCGAGCAGTCTATGGTGCTCTTGAAAAATGCAGTGGCCAGTGGCGACACGGCCAGTGTGCTGCCACTGACCGCCAGCGCCGCACAGACGATCGTGGTGATCGGCGGTCACGCCGATGCCGGCGTGATCTCTGGCGGCGGCTCGGGCGCGGTGCCGGCCCGCGACGGCAATGCCGTCACCTGCCTGGTGCCGAGCTCCGGCATTTTCAGCACCTGCGCCACCTGGTACAAATCGGCGCCGCTGGCGGCCATCCGCGCCATCGCGCCGAACGCTACCGTGACCTATCTGGACGGCAGCGATGCGACGGCCGCCGCAGCCGCAGCTGCAGCGGCCGATGTGGCCATCGTCTTCGCCACCCAGTGGCAGACCGAGGGCACGGATTTGTCGAGCCTGAGCCTGCCCAATAACACCACCGACCCGGCCAACCAGGCCTATGACCAGAACGCGCTGATCACCGCCGTGGCTGCCGCCGCCAAGCGCAGCGTGGTGGTGCTGGAGACCGGCTCCGCCGTCACCATGCCCTGGCTGGCGAATGTGAACGCGGTGGTCGAGGCCTGGTACCCCGGCGTGCAGGGAGGCCCGGCGATCGCCAATGTGCTGTTCGGGGCGGTGAACCCATCCGGCAAGCTGCCGCTGACCTTCCCGCAAAGCGATAGCGATCTGCTGCAGGCTTCCATCTCGGCGACCGACCTGACGGTGAACTACAGCGAAGGCCTGAAGATGGGTTACCGCTGGTATGACGCGCAAAACATCACGCCGCTGTTCCCGTTCGGCCATGGTCTGTCGTACACCCGCTTCAGCTACAGCGGCATCAGCACCCGCTCCAACAGCGATGGCTCGGTGACGGTCGGCTTCACGCTGAAGAACACCGGCGCCCGCGCCGGTGCCGAGGTGGCCCAGGTGTACGCCGGTTTGCCGGCAGCGGCCGGCGAGCCACCCAAGCGCCTGGTGGCCTGGGAAAAGGTGCAACTGGCAGCCGGCGAAAGCAAGGCCGTCAGCATCACCGTCAAGCCCGAGCGCCTGAGCATCTGGAACGCCACCACCCACCGCTGGCAAACGCTTAGCGGTAGCTACAACTTCGTGGTGGGCGGCTCCTCGCGCGACAGCGCCCAGTCCTCGCTGCTGTCGCGCAGCTAAGCTGTAGTTGCTATGTTTTAAATAGCTACTGGCGCAGGTTTTGCCTGCGCTAGCAGCTTATTTCATTCATATATTTAAGGCCGTGCTGGTGGCCTAGGCGGTACCGTCGTCGCCCTGCGGCAGGGGGCGCGTTGCCCAGGTGTCCGAAGCGGTATCGCAGATCGACCAGACCATCCAGCAGAACGCGGCCCTGTTGGGGCAAATGGCGGCTGCCGCCAGCAGCCTCAAGGCCCAGTCGCAGGAGCTGGTAGACATCGTGGCGGTGTTCCGCCTAGGGGCGGAAGACCCCGCTTTGCGCCATGGGCAGCCGCTACTATCGATTTGATAGCTTGTAGTGCAGTATCTGTCTGCGCTAGAGGCTATTTGTATGGGCGCGTTGTTGGTACCCTGGCTTAGCCATCTTTTTGCGTAAGTTTTAGGGTGCGGCGGCGTGGTTAAGCAGGCGTTTGACGAGGGGCGGTGGTATGCTGATTTCAACTCAGCCCAGTCCTTTTGCCGAGAAAACACTGCCCATGTCTATCCCCATGAGTGCCCCTGATTCGGGGCTTTTCCGTGCCGCCGTCGTTGCTTTTGCTGTAGCTGCGTTTTTAGCCGGCTGCGAACATGATGCGTTGCAGGCGGGGCGAGATTTTCTCAAGAAAGACGACTACCCCGCCGCGGTTATTGAATTTAAAAATGCGGTGCAGGAAAAGCCCGCTTCTGTTGAGGCCCGATTGGCGCTTGCGGACGCGCTGGAGCGCACCTATGACTTGGCGGGCACGGAACAGCATCTGCGCAAAGCGTTGGAGGCGGGGGGCGATGCGGATGTGCTAGTGCCGCGTATCGCCCTGCTCATGCTGGACCGCAGCGACGTCGCAAAGATCGTGAATGAATTCAAGGACCGCCACTTGAAATCTCCCGCAGCAGATAGCGACCTACGTGCCGCTGTGGCCGCTGCCTATGTGGCGCAAAAGCAATATGCGTCTGCGGACGAACAGTTGAAAGCTGCCACTGTGGCGACGCCAGCGACCAAACTTTCGCGTGCGCAGTGGTGGTTGGCACAAGACAAGCGGGAGCAAGCCCTGGCGGTCTTGGACGCGTCTTTGTCGTCGTCCAATGCCGATTGGTGGGTCTTGCGCGGCCTGGGGCGTATTTACGAAGCCAATGGGCAGCGCGAGCCCGCTCTGCAGTTGATGGAGCGGGCCTACAAAGCTGCGCCCTGGCACAGGGGGCTGATGGGTGAGTACGGTGAATTCCTGGTCGGCGTTGGGCAGTTGGACGCCGCAATTGCCATCCGTGCACGGTTGAAGAAATTAGCGCCAGGCTATTACTGGACTCATTACCTCGATGCGCTGGTGCTGTCCCGGCAAGGCCGACTAGAAGACAGCCTGGCAGCAGGCCTGAAGGTACTGAGTGTGGCCCCTGAGCATTTGTCGGCGAGCTTGTTGGTGGCGGCTGCAGAGTTGCAGAAGAACGACTTGTTGATGGCTAGCAAGCGGCTGGAAAAAATTGCGCAGCAATACCCCTATTCCTTGCCGATGCTGCAGTTGATGGCGGAGTCGCAAATTCGCCTTGGCAAGCCGGCGGATGCCGCCGATACGATCAAGCGAGGCTTGGTACTAGCGCCGACCAACCCGCGTTTTTTGTCGTTGCAGGCCGAGAGTGAGCTGGCCCGCGGACAGGCAAAGGAAGCGACCGCCACATTGACTAAGCTCAGTGCCAGCGAGCCCGGCAATGGCGCGTACTTGTTGCGGCTGGCCGAACTTAGTCTGGCTGCAGGTAAAAGGAGTGAGGCCAGCAAATATCTGGACCGCACCACAGAGGCAGATAAAGACAATGCCGCTTTGCGTGACCGGGTCATATCTCTTGCTTTGGCCATGGGCGATATTGCGCGTGTGCGTCAATTGGCCGACTACACGATGAAGGCGAGTCCGAAAGACCCGCATGCGCATTTGACGATGGCCGCCGCCCTGGATGCCCAAAAGGACCCGGTGGGCGCCTGGCGCGAGACATCCGTGGCGTTGGATACGCAGCCTGCATTCCAGCCTGCGTTGTCCGCTCTAGGCATGCTGGCGAAAACGCCAGAGCAAAAGGCGGATGTGCTTGCCCGGTATGAAAAAGCCATTCAGGCCAAACCGTCTTCGGCGCAAACTTACCTGGAATATGCGCGCCTCTTGCGCGTGCAGAAAAATGATCCAGCGGCTAGGTTGGCCATTCTGGAAAAAGGCGTTATTGCCTTGCCAGACTCTACTACCCTACGCGAGGCGTTGGTGCAGGAATATATCCGTTCTGGCAAACCCGACGCAGCCTTGAGTGTGGCCCAGACTGGCGCGTTCGCCAACAATGCGCCACCAGAGGCGACGGCATTGTTGGCTTCGGTGTATGAGCGTGCAGGAAGCCTGCAGCAGGCAACAGAGGCATACCGTAAGCTATCGGTGAACTATCCGCAGCGGGCCGATTGGCGGTTGAAGTTGGCAGAGCTGGAGATTGTGAGCAACCGCAAGAAGGAGGCCACCACTATTTTGCGCGCCTTGATGACGGAGCGTCCGTTTGATCCCATCCCCTACATCACATTGGCGAAGCTGACCTGGCCTGATAATCTGCAAGAGGCGTTGTCCATTGCGAGGGAGTTGCAAGCACGCAGTGCGCAGAAGTTGACCGGCATGCTTCTGGAGGGCGACTTGCTGGTATTGGCGAACCAGCCAGACCAGGCGATCCAGCAGTTCAGTAAAGCCGTGAAAGCAGGCGGTTCGCCAACCGCTAATTTGCGCATCGTCAATGTATTGGACGGTACCCAAAATGGCGCCAGCGCAGAACAGGAGCTGGCAGATGTGATGCGCAAGTTTCCAGATGATCCGTCTGTCGTCGGGTTTGCAGCGCAACGCGCGCGCGCGCAAGGGCAGCGGGCCAAGGCGGTGGAGCTACTGCAGAAAATGGCCAGCCGCGATCCGCGCAATCCAATTGTGTTGAACGACCTGGCTTGGGCGCAGGTGGAGGCAAGGCTGCCCCAAGCATTGAGCAATGCCCAACGTGCAGCCGACCTAGCTCCAAATAATCCTCAGATCCTGGATACGCTGGGCGTCGCCCAAACCCAGGCGGGTCAGCACAAGGACGCGGTTGACACCTTGCGTGTCGTCGTCAACATGGTGCCCGAGGTGGCTGCTGCACGGCTGCACCTTGCGCAGGCTTATATAGCGGCAGGTAAGACTCGCGAGGCAAGTAGTTTGATGCAGTCGTTGGATTCTAAAAAGCTGAACCCAACCGAGCAATCCGATTTGGCCCGCATGAAATCCCAGCTAGGCGCTTGATTGCCGTGCCAGAAAGCAAAACAGGTGGCCATGGCCACCTGTTTTGCTTCTACCCTGGCTTGCCCAGGGTACTGGCGTCTTAGGCTGCGGTTGCCGCCCGGCGGCGGCGTGTGGTCACCAGGCCAGCCAAGCCCACGCCGACCAATGCGAGCGAAGCAGGCTCTGGTACGTCGTTCACGGGTGGCGTGATAGCTCCAAAGCCGTCCAGGTACACATAGCCAGTATGGCCCGTGGGTTCGCAGTCAGCTGCCAACACGGACAGCGTGAAAGTGTGGCCAGACAAGGCCGCGTCGATTGGCAGTTGCTCGACTTGCCAGTCGGAGGTGTAGAAGAACCCACCCAGCGTGGAGAAGCGCGTATCCACGCCACCACCGCCAGCTCCGGCGTTGTAGATGCGGCTGATGACATCCAGGTTGGTGGTGTCGTCGTGCAGCGTGATCATCATCAATGCGGACTGGTTTTGGCTATGGCCGCCGTTTTCCAGCACAGCTTTCCATGCGAAGAAGATATTGGCATCGCTGTAGTTGGCCACGGTTTGGCTAATAGCTGACGCGTATCCACCGTTGGTTGTATCTTCTACGCGGTAGGAATAGTTACCGCTGTAGACGGTGGAGCCCAGTGCTGCACCGATGTTGGGGTCTACGGTGCCACTTGCTATGACAGCAGAGTGTTGCGAGCCAGTGTTGTATTGGCTTCCGCCGGGCAGGAAAGTCGCCGGAGTGATCTGCGAGTTGGCAATGGAAGAGCGATCTCCGCTGCTGCCAACGGTCCAGCTCGAGGTATCACCTGCTTCAAATCCGCCGTTGACGAACGACGCGGCAAACGTTGGTGCGGCAAAAATGGTTGCGGCAACGATGCCTAATGCTTTCTTGAAAGTCATATGGTTCCTTTCTTGGGTGAATAAAAATACCGAAATTTGGATCGGTATTTAGCACCAGAAGCATTAATTGCGCCATTTTGGTAAAGTTTCTTAAGTTGTTGATATTAAAGAAGATTTATTGGTTAATTAATTTGTTTGTGTCTGTAACGTAAAGATAGTCGACACTTTTATGGCCCGCTTGGCGGGCAACGTTGGAGGAGATTCTTTGCGGGTCACACGGGGCCCGCATTGCTGCGTGGCATTGCTCGGGCCGAATGGGATAGTCAATGGTGTCGGCCATCGCTGCTGGACGCGAAGCTGCCCTTCACGGAGGTTGGTCAGGCGGTTGCGAGGGTCCCCTCGCCAGCGTGTCCCGCATGCGGCTACTGGTCGTGTTTTGCTGCGCAGCCGCGTGCAGCGCAACGGTGAACTCTAACGTCAGTGCAAACGGCGCTGCGGCCTAAATTGATTCTGATACAGGCCGGCATTTCGCCGCCGGCAAACTCAGGCGCACGCACAGACCTTGGGGCAACACACTCAATGCCTGGGCCGAGCCGCCATGGCGCAGCGCAATCTCTGCCACGATGGACAAGCCCAGGCCGCAGCCACCGGGCACCTCGCTGGCGCGCCAGAAGCGTTCGAACATGCGTGGCAGGTCTTCCTCGGACAGGCCGGGCCCGTTGTCTTCCACCTCGACGATGGCCTGGCCTTCCTGGCTCTGCACCCGCAGTGTCACGGCGGCGCCCCGGCCCGCATAGTGCAGTGCATTGTCGATCAGGTTGCTCAGGGCTTCGCGCAGCAGCAGTTTTTCGCCCTGGGTGATCAGCTTGTCGTCGCCTTCGAAACCCAGGTCGATACCGGCTGCGATGGCGCGTGGCGTCCATTCGCGGGCCACCTCGCGCGCCAGGGCGGCAATGTCCAGCGGCTTCTGCTGGATGTCGGCCTCGGTCCGGGCCAGTGACAGCAGCTGGTGTACCAGGTGGGCGCTGCGCAGTGCGCCGGAGTGCACCTTGGTCAGGCGGTCTTGCAGGGCTTGCGGGTCGCGCTCGGTCAGTGCCAGCTCGGTCTGGCTGATGAGGCCCGCCAGGGGGGTGCGCAACTGGTGGGCCGCGTCGTTAATGAAGCGCTTTTCCTGGCCCAGGCTGCGGCGTACGGCCGCCAGCATGTGGTTCACGGCCTCGGCCAGGGAGTGCACCTCTTGCGGCGCCTGGGTGAGCTCGATGGGTGACAGGGTAGTGAAGCTGCGCTGCGTGCGGTCGCCTAGCAGGGCTTCGAGCCGGTTCAAGGGCTGTAGGCCCCGGCCCACGCCGATGTACACCACAATGCCCAACAGCGCGCCCAGCAGCAGCAGGGGCAGCAGCATGTCGGCCACCAGTTCACGGGCGATGCGCTGCTGCACGGCCAGGCTTTTGGCCACCTGCACGCGCAGGCGCTGGGGTGCATCGGCCTCGCCGTAGTTGACTTCCAGCAGGGCCACGCGCACCGGTTTCTTGTCCAGCAGGGCTTCGTAGATCAGCGGCTCGCCCGGTTCCACGCGTACGTCCAGCAGCGGGTCGGGCAGCATGCTGTTGCCCAGCACAAACTGGCCCGGTGGCGACGACACCATATAGCTAACCCGGTCGGTCGGGTCCTGTTCAATGATGTCGCGCGCGGCACGCGGGAAGTCCACCAGCAGGCCCGACCCCATGGGCTTGACCTGGCGCGCCAGCGAGCGCACCGATTGGGTGAGCGACTGGTCTATGCCCTTTTCGGCGTAGTTCAGCGCAATGCGGTAGGCCAGCAGCCCGCCCACCAGCCACAGCACCAGCTGGGGCAGCAGCAGCCACAGCAGCAACTGGCGTTTCAGCGATAGGCCAGGCGCTTTGTCTTTTTGCAGACCCTGGGGCAAACCCAGCAGGCTCATGGAGTTGTGGTTTCCAGCATATAGCCCAGGCCGCGTACGTTACGTATGTTCAGGCCCGAATCTGCCAGCTTGCGGCGCAGGCGGTGCACATACACCTCCAGCGCATTGGAGCCGGTGTTGGTACTGTCGTTGGGGTCAGACTGCCACACGGCCAGCACATCTTCGCGGCCCACCACCTGGCCAGCATTGGCCACCAGTAGCGACAGTAGCGACCATTCGCGCTGGGTCAGCTCCAGGGGTTCGTCGTCCAGCCAGGCCAGGGGCTGGGTGGCGTCCAGGCGCAGGCGCCCTGTGGGCATCTCTAGCGAGCCGCCGAATGCCGGTAGGCGTGAGCGCCGCAGCATGGCGCCCAGGCGTGCTTCCAGCTCGGCCATGCTGAAGGGCTTGGTCAGGTAGTCGTCGGCGCCGGCGTTCAGGCCCTCGACCCGGTCTTCCACGCCATCTCGGGCGGTCAGTATTAGCACCGGCAGGGCTAGCTGGCGTTGCCGTATCCAGCGCAGCAGGTGCATGCCGTCCATGACCGGCAAGCCCAGGTCCAGCACCACGCCGTCAAAGCGGGAGGTCTCCAGCAGAGTTTGTCCGAGGGCGCCGTTGGCAGCCGTGGCCACCTGGTGGCCGGCCTGCCCCAATTGGGCAGCCAGGCCGTCACGCAGCAATTCGTCGTCTTCCACAATCAATAAATGGGCCATGTGCCGAGCATAAATGAATGTGGCAAGAATTCCCCCAAGGCTTGCCCGTGGCATTCACTGGCCGGCCACGCCTCTTGGCCCGCGCGTTTACCATCGCCCGCAAGGAGCGAAACCATGAAATTTGAAGCGGTGTTGTTTGACTGTGATGGGGTGCTGGTGGATTCCGAGCCGCTGACCAATGGCGTGCTGCGTGACATGCTGGCGGCCCAGGGCTGGGAGATGACGACGGCAGAGTGCATGCGCTTCTTTGTAGGCAAGGCAGTGATGGACGAGGTTGCCGCGATCGAAGCCCGCACCGGCCGCCCCGTGACCGATGCCTGGATGGCGGAGTTCCGCACCCGGCGCAACCAGACTCTGCAAGACCGGCTGGAGGCCGTGCCCCATATCCACTCGGCGGTACACGCCATCCACACGGGTTATGCCGGCCGCATCGCCTGCGCGTCCGGGGCGGACCGCATCAAGGTTGAATTGCAGCTGCGCAAGGTCGGGTTGATTGAATACTTCGAAGGTCGGGTCTTCAGCGGCCATGAAATGCCCCGGTCCAAGCCCTGGCCCGATGTCTACCTGGCAGCGGCAGCTGCCCTGCAAGCCAGGCCCGGGCGCTGCGCGGTGGTGGAGGACACGGTGACCGGCGTGCGTGCGGGTGTGGCGGCAGGGGCCACGGTGTTCGGCTATGCGCCGGACACCTCTGGCCATGTGGATGCCCAGGCCTTGCGCGAGGCCGGGGCTGCAGTCACTTTCACGGGCATGGACCAGCTGGCGGAGCTGCTGGTTTAGGGGTAGCCAGCAGACCCGGATTGCTGGTTGCCGGACGGGTCTGGTTTTTACGGATGCTTTTTAATCGACAGACATCTGGAAGCTGCTGACATGCGGAACCGACTGAAATGCAATGCCCATGCCGCGAATGCCTAGGCTGGTGCGCTCTCGAATAGTGACGGTGCGACCATCAAATTGCGAAACCGTTGTGCCTGCCGCCCGGATGTTGAAGCCGGGTCTGGGGCTGTTCAGGGTCACGGTGTCGTTGTAGTCCGCTGCGCCCGATAACGTGGTTTGGGTCCGCGTCACGGTGCCCGCTGTGGCATCAATGGCGGCCACTGAGGCACCGTTCGGGAATATATCCAAGGTGCCCGCCAGCAATTGGTTGTTAACTCGTACGCTGGCGCCGCCGGTGAGCAGGTCTCCAACTGTGGGGAGATTCAGGGTGCGTTGTTTGGTCCAGATATGAATGCTGCCGCCGCCGCCCAGCGTCAGCAGCATAAGATCTCCGCTGCCAGCGCGGTAGGCAAAAGCGCGTTCACTCCACGTGTTGGTTCCAGAGCCAATCCAGTCAAAACCACCCGTGCTGTTGCTGACGAGGTTGATTGTTGTGTTGGATGCGGTGCACGTGTCATTGAGTCTGGCGCCGACGCACTCATTGAGATTGGTGAAAACACCATCGCTGCTGATGTCGGCGGTAATGGTCTCCGCTACATAGGCAGTGCCTGCATTGTTTTTCTGAAAGCCCAGTGCGTTCCAGCTGCCGGCAAGTGCGGACACTGGGATGGTTTGCTTTGGTATCGCGATGGTCAGGCCCTTTACCGGCTGGTCTGAGTTGACGCCCATGATGATGCCGGACTTTGCCACCAGATAGGTGTCGCCGCCAGAGGTGTATGTACAGTCGTCGGCGGCGGTAAAAGTGGTGGTGCTGCTGTCGCTTTCTGTCCATACGAGGGTGCTGGCGTTAAGCGTGCTGGTGCTTATTTGGTCGCTTAGCGTGGAATCTTTTTGCGGCTGTACCACTACGAATTCACCACTGCGCAAAGCAGTGCAGTTGGCGGCGGCGGGTTTTAGTAGTTGGCTTGCGGGCAGGCTGGGTGCGTGGGTGTTGGTCGCCGCTGGTGCCGCAGGCGATCCTGTGATGATCGAATTGGTCAACGCCGTCAAGTCAGTTCCGCCGGCCGCCAACATCGTCTTTACTGCGTCCAGTATTCCGTCGTAGCCGGAATGGCTACCAGCTGCCAAGTTACCGCCGACCAGGTCGACCAGGCTGGAGACATCCAAGCCCGCGTTGCTCAGTGTGGCTAATACGGCGGCTTGTGCTGCGCTGACGTTGCTCGCCGTCACTGTACTGGCAGTGCTTGCATCGAAGGCGGTAAAAAAGCTTGACAAGTTGGTGCCAGCCAAGCTTGCGAGCAGCAGGTGTGTCAGCGGCGTGATGTTGGCGGTTTGTGTTGTACCGGCGCTGGTGCCGCCTACGGAATAGAGCACCGTGCCGTCGGTTCCGGTGGCGCGAAAAAGGCATGGCAGCGTAATGTTATTTATTCCAATGCTGTAACTGCCTGTGCCGTTTGTGGTGCCGGTGGCCGTGCCGCCGGCGCACACGATTTTGACTTCTGCGCCGGCCATGGCCGCGCCGGTGGCCGCGACGCCAGTGAAAGTGGTGGTGTTCGATGTGACTAAAGGTGTCGCATCGTCCCCCCCGCAGCCACTCAGTGCCAGTAGTGAGGTGACTGCAGCCAGTGCCCAAGGTGTATTTGACGGCTTCATCGTGAGTCCTTCGTGGTTGTATACATAAATTTGTAAAGATATTTAATGTCGACCACGGCACGGCGGGTCACAATAGTGCAATTGCACTAGCTAGGTGGTATTGCCGATGTACGACTACCGAACCCAGCCTACGGACCTCAACACCCTGTTGCTACGGCTCTACCGCTTGTCGCAGGAGCTGCCCATCCAACTCTTCCAGGATGCAGCGCTATCCCAAATCAAGCAGGTTCTGCCGTTTGACTCGTCCATGTGGGGCACGGCTACGACCACGTCTGTGGGCATAGACATCCATACCGTGCATTTGCATGAAAAGGCTCCCGAGATGCTGCAGGCCTATGAGCCGCTGAAGCACTTGGACAGCGCGGCCGCCACCGTATTTGGTAAGCCCCACGTTACTCGTACCTTCCATGCAGAAAGCTGGTTCAGCGCGCCGGAGACCCGCGAAATGCGTGAGTTCCTGCGCCGCTTTGGCCACGAGAACGTCTTTATTGCGGCCGATAGCAACCCCCATACCCGCTTTGTGCACTGGATCAGCCTGTACCGTGCGGACAAAGACGCGCATTGCACCGAGGACGAGCGCCAGCGCTTGGGGCAGCTCGCCCCCCATGTGATGCAGGCCTTGGCGTTGAACCGTGTTATGCACCTGGATCACCTGGACGCGGCGGACAAGGCTTTGTCGCCCTATGGCGCGGCCATCGCGGATGCGCGGGGTGTGCTCTACCACTCCGACCCACAGTTCCAGCAACTGGCGCAAACGGAGTGGAATGCGTGGCGCGGGCCCCATTTGCCCGCCGACTTGCTGGCTGCCCTGTTGTCTGGCGTGGGGCGATTTGTCGGGCGCGGCATCGTCGTGCGCCAATATATGGAGCATGGGCTGCTGTTTTTGAAAGCCCGTGCGCGTTGCCTGGCCGATCAGCTCACCGAGCGTGAATGGACGATTGCCCGCCTGATCGCCAAGGGCGAGAGCCACAAAGAGATCGCTCGGGCTTTGGGCCGCTCGCCGGCCACGGTGCGCAACCAGATCCAGTCGATTTACGACAAGCTGCAGGTCAGCAGCATCGCACTATTGATCGAGGCCCTGCGCCGCGCCGAGTAGCGGTGCGGTGAGGCAGTATTGATAAAATTTAACAATCAATTATTGTTTATCAATTGGTTTGTTTGATGGGTTGGCCGTAAGATTGCTCCTGTTCGCACTACCAACCTACTGGAGCCCACGATGACTACAACGACGACCCAACGCCCCGAAATCAAAACCATGGCCAACCTGGAAGCCGCCTTCGCTGGCGAATCCATGGCCCATATCAAGTACCGTTACTTCGCCAAGCTGTCGCGTGAAGCCGGTGACGAGGCCACAGCCCGCGCCTTTGAAGCCACGGCCGACCAGGAAGTGATGCACGCCTTCGGCCACCTGGACCTGCTCTACCCCAAGGCCAGCATGACGCCCGCCAAGGCTTTGCAGATCGCTATCGACGGTGAAACCTATGAGTACAGCGAGATGTACCCCGGCTTCCGCGCCACTGCCGAAGCCGAGGGCAACGCCGCCGCCGTAGCCGAGATGGACGAGCAGATCGAAGAGTCCAAGGTCCATGCTGCCCAGTTCAAGTCCGTACTGGAAAAGGCCCAGAAGCGCTTTGCCGCGCTGGCCAAGGTCGAAGAGCGCCATGCCAACCACTACAAGGCGCAGCTGGCCACGTTGACGGCATAATTGCTGCAATTTTCATAGCTACTGGCGCATGGTTTACATGCGCCAGGGGCATTTTTTATATAAAACCGAGAACCTCACCATGAAAACCTATATCTGTATCGTTTGCGGCTTCATCTACGACGAGTCCACCGGCCGCCCCGAAGACGGCATTGCCCCTGGCACCCTGTGGGCCGATGTGCCCGCCAGCTGGGAATGCCCGGAATGCGGTGTGGCCAAGGCCGACTTTGAGCCGGTAGCGATTTAAGTACTTACAGCGGCGGCCCAGCTTCCGCAAGCGAAAATGGCTGCTGGTGGTGCTTACCCCTGCAGCCATTTTTTATTCCCCCGCTCGGCGCCGTGCGTTTCGCCGGCCGTCGCGGCAGCAAGCCTTTTCCATATCCAACACCTATGTCCCATCCCGTTTTGATCATTGGCGCCGGCCTGGCCGGCTGGCAAACTGCGCGCGAGTTCCGCAAGCTCGACACCACCACGCCCATCACCCTGGTGACGGCCAATGCCGGTGACTTTTATGCCAAGCCCACGCTGTCCAATGCCTTTGGCCAGAAGCGCGGCCCGGCGCAACTGGTGACCACGCCCGCCGCCACCATCGCCCAGACGCTGAACGTCACGCTGCTGCCGCACACCCAGGTCACGGCTATCGACACAGCCACGCAGACACTGCACACCAGCGCCGGCCCCTTGCCCTACCGCGACCTGGTGCTGGCCACCGGCGCCCAGCCCATCCGCGTGCCGCTGCAGGGCGACGCGGCGGATGGCGTGCTGTCGGTCAACTCGCTGGACGACTTTGCCGTGTTCCACCAGCGCCTGACCGCGCTGGGCGAGGATGCGTCCCAGGTACGCGTGGCCATCATGGGCGCCGGCCTGATCGGCTGCGAGTTTGCCAACGACCTGGCCGGCGCAGGCTACCAAGTGACGGTGATCGACCCGTACGACCGGCCCTTGGCCGCCTTGCTGCCGCCCACGGCCAGCACGCAGCTGCAGGCTGCGCTGTCTGAGCTGGCGGTGCAATGGCAGCTGGGTGCCACGGTGCAGAGCGTGAATGCAGGTTCCGATGGGCTCAGCCTGGGCTTGTCCAACGGCCAGACGCTCAGCGCCGACATCGTGCTCAGCGCCGTCGGCCTGCGCGCCGACACGGCGCTGGCCCAGGCCAGCGGCATTGCGGTGGAGCGCGGCATTTTGGTGGACAAGCAACTGCGCACCAGCGCCTCCCACGTCTGGGCCCTGGGCGACGCCGCGCAGTACGCCAGCGCCGCCAGCCCTGGCGCGCTCACCGGCCGCACCTTGCCCTATGTGATGCCCATCATGGCGGCAGCCAAGGCCCTGGCCGCCAACCTGCATGGCACCGACACCGCGCTGGCATTCCAGGCCATGCCGGTGGCCATCAAAACCCCAGCCCTGCCCATCGTGGCGCATCCGCCTGCACCGGGCCAACTGGGCCAGTGGGTGGAGCAGGTACTGGGCGAATGGTGGTTTGCCTCGGCCGAGGCGGCGGACACGCACCACGGCTTTGTGCTGACCGGCAGCCACACCAGCAAACGCATGACGTTGGTGAAGCAAATGGCGGCTGCTGCCTAAAGCTAGGGTTTGTAATGAAATCGGCCGCTGGCGCAGATAGTACCTGCACCAGTAGCTCCTGAAAATATAGCAAGTACGTGGATTGCCGGCGCTACACCCAGGCGTGCCGCTGGCCGGTGGGATACTCGCCCTCCAGAAATA
Organism: Burkholderiales bacterium; assembly: GCA_026400275.1. GTDB lineage: Bacteria > Pseudomonadota > Gammaproteobacteria > Burkholderiales > Burkholderiaceae_C > Rhodoferax_B. Next base: position 7,312 of record JAPLPK010000018.1, on the reverse strand, counting down.
TCTGGAGACACCATGGACATTGTGAGAAACATCCCGCGCTGGCTGTGCGCGCTGGGGCTGGCGGCGCTGGCCGTGCCTGCGTTTGCCATCGACGTGACCGCCGGACCGCCCGCGCAGCCGGTGGCCGACAAACAGCTCAGCATAGGCCCACGCACCTTGCAACTGCCCGATGGCAACTGGACCTACGTAGCCCAGGCCCAGTGGAGCGTGAAGCGCGGCCCGCCGCCCCGGCTGGCGGTGTTTGCCGCCTATGCGCTGGATGTGCAGGCCGGCCGTATGCGTGCCGGTGTGGTGCTGGAGATGCCGGCCCGCAGCGTGGCCGGTGCCGACTGGGATGCCGAGACCTGCAAGCTGCGCAACCCCTTGTTCAGCGACAGCTTTGGTAGCAACTGGAAGGAATCGGAATGCCTGCAGGTGTTCCAGCGGTCCGGCCATTTGCTGGGCACGCAGGGCGAGTTCTACATCCAGGCGCAGCAATGGCTGCAGGCGCAGTCCATCGCGCCGCCCGGCGCCGCCTACGAAGTGGTCTACACCAAGTACGGGCGCAATGACTACGGCCGGGTGCGGGTGTTCGTGCCCGCCCAGGCGGTGGAGAGCGACGAAGAAATGATCGCCTGGGCCAAGCAGCTGCCCGACCTGCTGCGCGGCTTCATGGAAAAGCGCAGCACCGAGGTCAAGCTACCGCCCATCCCGGCGCGTGCCGTGGCGGCCGAGCCGTCCCAAGCCATTGCCCCGGTGCCGGCCGCGTCTGCCGATGACAGCCGGGTCGTCGTGCCGTACCGCGCGTCCGGCTATGCCAAGCTGGACGATCTGGACGCCTTGCCCTACAACGCCGAGCACGTGCGCAAGGCCTACCGTGACTGGCTGACCCAGCCTCTGCCGCGCGCGTTCGTCTTGTCCAGCCAGAAGGTGATTTACAGCGTGGGCCGCGACCCCGACGACGCCTCCGAGCCGCACGACCCGGCCGAGCGCGCCCTGGCCCGCTGCCGCCGCGCCAGCCAAACGCCGTGCCAGCTGTACGCCGTGGACAACGTGGTGGTGTGGGTGCCGCCGGCGAAAGCCCCCTGAACCTCGGCCTGGCCGGTCCGCATACACAATAGGTTTTTCAGACAAGAGGGGGCGTGGATGCGGATTGCCTTGTACCAGCCAGACGGGCCGCTGGAGTTTTGGATTAATGGTTTGCAAGCGGTGTGGCCGCAGGCCGAGGTGGCACTGTGGCAGCCCGGCAGCCCGCCGGCGGACTACGCACTGGCGTGGGCACCGCCGCAGGCTTTTTTTGACGAGCAGCCGGGGTTGAAAGCCGTGTTCAATCTGGGCGCCGGGGTGGACGCGCTGATGCGCCTGCACATCCCGCCGCAGACCCTGGTGGTGAGGCTGGACGACGCCGGCATGGCCGCGCAGATGGTGGAGTTCGTGTGCCATGCGTTGCTGCGCCACTTTCGCGACATGGACGGCTACCAGACCGATGCCCGCGCCGGCCGCTGGGTCCGGCGCGAACCCGCGCTGCGCAGCGATTTCCCGGTGGGCGTGATGGGCCTGGGCGTGCTGGGCACAAAGGTGGCGCAGGCGGTGCGCGGCTTTGGTTTCCCGGTGCAGGGCTGGAGCCGCCAGCCCAAGGCGGTAGACGGCGTGCAGTGCTTTGCGGGCAGCGCCCAGTTGGACGCGTTCCTGGCCGCCAGCCGGGTGCTGGTATGCCTGCTGCCGCTCACGCAAGACACCGAGAACATCCTCAACCGGCACACCTTGTCGCAGCTGAAGCCCGGCGGCTATCTGGTCAACGTGGCGCGCGGCGCCCACCTGGTGGATGCAGACCTACTGGCCCTGCTGGACAGCGGCCACCTGGCCGGCGCCACGCTGGACGTGTTCCGCACCGAGCCGCTACCACCGCAGCACCCGTTCTGGGGCCGCCCCCAGATCCACATCACCCCGCACATTTCAGCCCGCACGCTGCTGCCCGACAGCCTGGCGCAGATCATCGCCAAGCTGCAGGCCCTGCTGCAAGGCCAGCCCGTGGCGGGCGTGGTGCAACTTGAAAGAGGTTATTGAATGCCCCTGCCATCCCGCGTCAAACTCGTCGATGTCGGCCCGCGTGACGGGCTGCAGAATGAAAAGCAGCCGGTGCCGGCGGCGGTCAAGATCGAGCTGGTGCAGCGCCTGCAGCAGGCCGGTCTGACCGAGATCGAGGTCACCAGTTTTGTAAGCCCCAAGTGGGTGCCGCAAATGGCCGATAACGCCGAGGTTATGGCTGGCATCGTGCGCCAGCCCGGTGTGCGCTACAGCGTGCTGGTGCCCAACCTGCGCGGCCTGGAGGCAGCGTTGCCGACCCGGCCGGACGAGGTGGTGGTTTTCGCCGCCGCCAGCGAGGCCTTCAGCCAGCGCAACATCAACTGCAGCATTGAAGAAAGCATTGAGCGCTTTCGTCCGGTGGTGGCGGCGGCGCTGGCGCAGAACGTGGCGGTGCGCGGTGCCATCTCCTGTGCGGTGGGCTGCCCGTACGAGGGCGATGTGGCGCCCGAGCGCGTGGCCATGGTGGCGCGGCTGATGCGCGAGATCGGCGTGCAGCACGTGGGTGTGGCCGACACGATTGGCGTGGGCACGCCGCTGAAGGTGCAGCGTGCGCTGGAGGCGGCCTTGCAGCATTTCGCGCTGGATGCCGTGTCGGGCCACTTTCACGATACCTACGGCCAGGCGCTGGCGAATACCCTGGCCGCGCTGCAACTGGGTGTGTGGCAGTTTGACGCGTCGGTGGCTGGCCTCGGCGGCTGCCCCTATGCCAAGGGCGCCACCGGCAATGTGGCTACCGAGGATGTGGTCTACATGCTGCACGGCATGGGGATAGACACCGGTATTGACCTGGATGGCCTGGTCGATGCGGGCGCTTTCATCAGTGATTTTTTGGGCCGCAAGTCGCAGTCGCGTGCGGCCACAGCGATATGGAATAAAAGGACGGCGTGATGTGTGGAGCTGAACTCAAACCCCTGCCCGAGGGCGTGCAACGGGTGGCCGCTGCGCTGCAGGCCCAGGGCCACTTGCATATGCCGCGCATGCTGGAGGACGCTGCGCGTACCGCCCAGCAGGCGGCGGATGCGCTGGGCATTGACCTGGGGCAGATCGCCAAGAGCATCATCTTTCGCCGCCTGTCGGACGACGCGGCGGTGCTGGTAGTGACCTCAGGCGACCGGCGCGTGGACGAGGCCAAGGTGGTGGCTTTGGTGGGGGCGGTGGGCCGGGCCGATGCAGCGTTTGTGAAGTCGCGCACCGGCTTCAGCATTGGCGGCGTGGCGCCGCTGGGCCATGCCACGCCCCCGGTGACGCTGATAGACCAGGAACTGTTCCGCTTTGCCGAGATATGGGCGGCAGCCGGCCATCCGCATGCGGTGTTCGCGCTGGCTCCGGCAGACCTGCGACACCTCACCGGCGCACCAGTGGCCGATGTGGCCCTGACCGGGTCTGATTCGTGAGTGCTGCGGATTTGATAGCTGCTCGCGCAGCTGCTATATGCGCCAGCGGCCAGTTTGATGTGGAATCTCCGTGCGTGTCTATCTGCCAGCTGGACGCAGCAGGTGCCCTGTGCGTAGGCTGCCTGCGCACCCTGGACGAGATTGCTGCCTGGAGCAGCATGGACAGCCCGGCCAAGCGCGCAGTTTGGGTGCGGCTGGCTACGCTGGGTTTGTAAAGTCCGGGGCGGCAGGCCAAGGAGGGCGTGCGGGCTTGGGCTTGCACTCGTATCATGCGCCTCTTGAATCCACTGCCACGGGCTCGCCATGCATCTCCACCGGTTGTTTCACGTGTTCAGCATCTTGTGCCTGGTGCTGGTGTGCCAAGGAGCCCGTGCGCAGGCAAGCAAACTGGTGATCGAGGAAGACCGGCAGACCTGGCGCTTCCTGGCGGACGACACCAGTGTGCAGGAGCAGCGGCTGGTGTACCGGGTGTTGTCGCCCGAAGGTGCGCAAAGCATCAGCAGCATTCCACTGAGTTACCAGGACGGCTGGCAGTCCCAGGAGTTGCTGGATGCATACACCCTCAAACCGGATGGACAGCGCCTGCCGGTGTCGCCCGATGCTATTCAGAAGCAAAGCGGCGCTTTAGGGGGCAGCACAGGCATGACCTGGCCCGAGTTGCGGGTCTGGCAGCTGAAATTTCCCGATGTGCAAGTGGGCGACCGCGTCGTGCTGCACCACAAGCTGACGCAGCTCAAGCCCCTGTTACCCGGCTGGCGCAGCCTAAGCTGGTTTGCCAACCACAACATCAACACCGAGAAACTGCTGGTTGAAGTGCAGGCGCCCAAGGACCTGGCCTTGGCGGTAGAGACGCAAGGCGTGGAGGTCAGCCGCAGCGAGGCGGATGGTTTGCACATCCAGCGCTTTACCGGGCAGGTGGTGGCCAGGCCTTACGACCCGGGTACCAGCAATGCTTCCACCACCGTGGAGCGGGTACTGGTGTCTACCCTGGGAAGCAATGAAGCGCTGGCCGATCGCTTTGCGCAGGTCGTGCAAACCAAGCTGGCTCCCAACGCGGCCTTGCATGACATCGCCGAGCGCGAGACCAAGGGGCTGACCGAGCCGGCAGCGAAGGCCAAGGCACTGTACGACTGGGTGCGCAAGAACATCCGCTACAACGCCGTCTACCTGGGGGCAGGTGGTTGGGTGCCGAACGACATCGCGCATATTCTGGATACCCGCTACGGCGACTGCAAAGACCATATGCTGTTGCTGATAGGTCTGTTGAAAGAGGTGGGCGTGGAGGCCATTCCTGCCTTGGTCAATGTGGGGGCTGACTATGCACTCAACTCCGTATCGGCGAGCTTCAACCACGTTATCGTCTACGTGCCATCGCAGGATCTTTACCTGGACCCCACAGGCACCTCGGTGCCTTTCGGCTCCTTGCCCAGGGGGGTGAATGGCAAGCCGGTGCTGTTGTCGCGGGCGCAGGGAAGCAGCGTGGCGCAGACGCCAGTTTTGACCCCCGAGCGCAACCGGGTGGAAAGCCGTAGCGACTTTCAGATCAATGCCGAGGGGGCATTGCAGGGCTCGGTGCATATCGCCGCCAGCGGACAGGCGGCGCTGTGGCTGCAGGACCGTTTGGCACAGATTCCGGCAGGCAAGGAGGGCGAGGCGGTGCGTGGCTGGCTGGAGGCGGCGAAGATCACCGGAACCGGCACCCTGCGGTTCCCGCCATTGGACCGGGACCGCGCCGAGCAGACGCTGGAACTGGACGTGCAGATTCCGCACTACGTGTCGAACCCGGAGGCGGGCAGCCTGCGCGCCAACCCGAGTATTCCCAATCTGCAGGTGTATATCTTGGACAATCTGGGGAATTTCAGCACGGCGCAGCGGCGCTTTGCCATGCCCTGTCAGCCCAAGTGGGTGCGCGAAGAATTCAAGCTGCAGTTTGATCCCCAGTTCAGCTTGCAGCGGCCACCCAAGGACCTGGCTGTCGAGGGGCATGGCATGCGCTTCAACGCCCATTACCGTTTGGACAAGCAGGTGCTGCAAGGCGACCGCGAGTTTGTGGACCGCAATCCGTCCATGGTGTGCGATGTGGCCCTGTATGCCCAGCGCAAGCCCTCCATGCAGGCGATCACCAAAAACCTGCATCAACAGTTGATCTACCAGCAATAGGCCCCTGCGGGCCGCCTCGGGATGCTATGAAGCACATCACCTTCTATTTCGATGTCATCTCTCCCTATGCCTATCTGGCGTTCCATAAGCTGCCACGGGCGCTGCAAGGGTTGAGCTATTCGGTTACCTACCAGCCGGTGTTTCTGGGCGGGTTGCTGCAGCACCATGGCGTGCGCGGCCCGGCCGAGGTGCCGGCCAAGCGCGACTGGCTGTACCGCCAGGTGCAGTGGCTGGCGCATGCCGAGGGCGTTGCGCTGGACCTGCCGGCGGTGCACCCCTTCAACCCACTGCCGCTGTTGCGCCTGGCGCTGGCCTGCGACCCGCAGGGCCTGCCTAGCCGCCACCTGACCGAAGCCGTGTTCCAGCATGTGTGGTGCGGCGGTGCGGATGCGGCCGATCCAGCCCGTTTCGCCGTATTGCTGCAGCAATGGCCGCCGCTGCGCGATCCGCAAGGGGCCGAGGTCAAGGCGGCGTTGAAGCAGGCCACCGATGCGGCGCTGCAAAAAGGGGTGTTTGGTGTGCCCACATTTGAAGTGGATGGCAAGCTGTTCTGGGGCATGGACGCTTTGCCCATGCTGCGCGCTTACTGTGCGGGGGACGCCTGGTTCGACGGCCCTGCGTGGGAAGCTGCCAGCCGCGTAGCGCAGGCGGCTGGCAGGGGTTAGCCTGGCTTAGTGGCCAGATGCGCCGGATGCGCCCAGGCCGGTTTCCGAGCGCACTTGCTGCGCCTTGAACGCGTCGCGCTCTTTGTCTGCTTGCGGGCTGCGGTCCAGTATCGAGAACAGCCAGATGCCGACAAAGCCGATGGTCATGGAGAACAGTGCTGGCGAGGTGTAGGGGAACAGCGCAGTGCCTTTGGCGTGGCCCAAGGTGGCTTCCCAGACCGATGGTGACACCACGGTCAGGCCCACCGACGAGATCAGGCCCATAAAGCCGCCAATGACCGCGCCGCGCGTGGTGCAGTCTTTCCACAGCACCGACATGAACAGCACCGGGAAGTTGGCCGAAGCCGCAATGGCGAATGCCAGCGAGACCATGAAGGCAATGTTCTGCTTCTCGAAGGCGATGCCCAGCGCCACGGCCACGATGCCCAGCGCCACGGTGGTGATGCGCGATACCTTCAGTTCAGAGGCGCTGTCGGCCTTGCCCTTTTTGAACACCGTGGCGTACAAGTCGTGCGACACGGCGGAGGCACCCGACAGCGTCAGGCCCGCAACAACGGCCAGGATGGTGGCAAACGCCACGGCCGAGATGAAGCCGAAGAAGATGTTGCCGCCCACCGCCTTGGCAACCAGCACCGCAGCCATGTTGGAGGACCCGCCGCCGCCCTTGATGACTCCCTTGATGGTGTCAGCAAACTCGGGGTTGGTCAGCACCAGGGTGATCGCGCCAAAGCCAATGATGAAGATCAGCAGGTAGAAGTAGCCGATCCAGGTGGTGGCCCACAGCACGGATTTACGCGCTTCCTTGGCGTTGGGTACGGTGAAGAAGCGCATCAGGATGTGGGGCAGGCCTGCGGTGCCGAACATCAGCGCCATGCCGAAGGAGATGGCCGAGATCGGATCTTTCACGAAGCCACCCGGGCCCATGATGGCCAGGCCAATCTTGGCAGCCTCTTCGGGCATCTTGCCGTCGTTGGCTGCGATTTGCGTCTTCACTTCCACTGCTTTGGCAAACAGGGCTTCGGGGCT
>JAPLPK010000014.1 GCA_026400275.1 Burkholderiales bacterium | reverse complement strand
AGCTTGTAGCAACGGCGTGCGCTGGGCACGGGAAACTGCAGCACGCCCATCTGCAGCGGCACTACCTGCACCGGCCAAGTGGGCTCGTGCGGGCACAGCATGGACAGCGGCGAAAAGCAGCCATGGTCCAGGGCCTTTTCCTGGAAGAAGGACATGTCGAACTCGTCCGCCACCAGCGACTGGCCGATGTGCGCGGCCAGCGCAGGGTGGCCTGGCACGGCCGGCAGGTCGCGCGCGCCGCCGCCTTCGTCGGCCACTTTCCATGCCGGCCCCACGCCCAATGCGAAGGCCGAATAGTGGTCGAAGAAGAAGGAGGTGACGTGGTCGTTGTAGATGAACAGCAGCACGTCGGGCTTCTTCTCTGCCAGCCAGGCTTGCACCGGGGCAAAGGCCTCGAAGATGGGCGCCCAGACCGGGTCGTCCCGCTTGTTGCGGTCGAAGGCGAAGCCAATCGTCGGCGTATGGGAGGCGGCGATACCGCCGATGATGGTAGCCATAGTTCTCTTTCTGATAGGCGCCTAGTGCGCGCTCTGTGATGCGTAAGGAATCGTCGGGGTGTTCGCAATGCCGCGGCGGTTCAGCAAAATCGCCAGGCCGGCCAGCACCGCGGGCACGGCCAGCACGGTGAAGATGCCTTCAAAGCCCCAACCCAGGCTGAGCAGCACGCCGCCGATGGACGAGCCCATGATGCTGCCCAGGCGGCCCACGCCCAGCATCCAGCTCACGCCGGTGGCGCGGGCCATGGTGGGGTAGCAACCCGGGGCAAAGCCGTTCAGTCCGGTCTGCGCGCCGCTCAGACAGAAGCCAACTGCCACCACCAGCGCCACGATGGACGCGGACATCAGACCGTTCAGGCCCATCACCACCAGGGCCACAGCCCCCAGGATGTAGGCACCGGCGATAACCTTGTTCGGATTCATGCGGTCCATCAGCCAACCGACCAGCAGCGCACCCACGGTGCCGCCCAGCTGGAACATGGCCGTCACATTGGCAGCACGGTCCACCGACATGCCGGCGTCTTTCATCATGGTGGGTAACCAGCTGGTGGTCAGGTAGATCACCAGCAAACCCATGAAGTAGGTCACCCACAGGGTGATGGTGCGCAGGCGAAAACCCTGGTGGAACAGCACAGCCAAGGGCTGGCGCGCACCCACAGCGGCTTCGCCAGAGATAAATTCACGCACGCCCTGCAAAGGGCTCTGGCTGACCTTGGCCAGCACCTTGCTGATTTGCGCCGCGGTGTAGCCACGGGTCACCATGAAGCGCGCCGATTCGGGCAGAAAGAAGAACAACAAGGGCAACAGCAGCAAGGGCAAGGCGCCGCCCATCACCAGTACAGACTGCCAGCCAAACGCCGGTATCAGCGCGGCTGCCGCAAAGCCCACCATGGCCGAACCCAGGTTGAAGCCGGTGAACATGATGGCCACCAAAAAGGCACGTCGACGCTCTGGCACGTACTCAGACAGCAGCGTGGTGGCGTTGGGCATGGCCGCCCCCAGGCCCAGGCCAGTCAGCAGGCGCAGCAAGGCCATCTCGGTAGGGTTGCGTGCGAAGGCGGTGAACAGGGTGCATAGGCCAAAGCCCAGCACCGAAAACAGCAGCACCTTGCGCCGGCCGAACCAGTCCGACGAGGAGCCCGCAAACAAGGCGCCCAGCGCCAAGCCGATGGGGGCCGCCCCCATCACTATGCCGAAAGCGGGGCGCGAGATATGCCATTCGGCCAGGATGGACGGTGCGATGAAGCCCATGATGGCAACGTCCATGCCGTCCACGGCAACTATCAAAAAACACAGCACCACCAGCCACCATTGGTTGCGTGAGAGGGGTCTGCTGTTGATGAATTCCCGGACGTTCAGGGTAGGGGCAAGCTGCATGGTGTGAGAGGTCTCCGTTGTAGTTTTCGAGTGCACTGGCGCAGTGCCAGACATGGCAAGGACCGCATTCTGGGCAGGCGAACCGCTTCCCACCAGATGCCACAAAGCGCGCCGCGATAACCTCTGGTTATCAGGATTCCACACGCCCACACGAGTCGTTACCATGCGCCCCATGAAACTCACGACGCTACGGGCCTTGATCGCCACCATCGAAGAAGGCAGCCTGCGCAGCGGCGCCAGACGCATGCAGATATCACAACCCGCCCTCACCAAAATGGTCCGCGAACTAGAGGTAGAGCTAGCCACCACGCTGCTGGTGCGCACCTCCAAAGGCGTGTTGCCCACGGCCCAGGGCACGGTGCTGTACCAGCGCGCCCTGGCGGTCTGCAAGGAGCTGGGTACGGCGGTGGATGAGATCAACCAGCTGGGCGGCAAGATGGTGGGTTCGCTGCACATAGGCGCAGTGCCACTGGCGGTGATGCTGCTGATTCCTGAAACCCTGCGCACCTTTGGCCGCGAGTTCCCCGAGATCCAGTTGCGCGTCAGCGAAGAGCTGTACCAGGCGCAAATGCAGCGCCTGCGTAACGGCCATGTGGACATCGCCGTGGGTGGCATACCGACCGGCCTGTCGTCGGGTGAATTCGTCGTCGAGCCGCTGCTGCAAACCAGCATGGTGGTCGTGGTGCGCAAGGGCAGCCCGCTGGCGCGCGCCACCTCGCTACAACAATTAATGGTAGCCAAATGGGTCTACACCGGCGCCTCCAACGACACCGGTTACGCCAAGCTGCTGTTTGAAAGCCATGGCCTGCCCGCACCGCCGGTAGGCGCCATCGTGAATTCCACTCTGGCCCTGTTGTCACTGGTGGCCACCGGCGACTTCGTGGGACTGATGCCGCAGCAGATCGCTACCCACCCCATGGCCGCACCGTTCCTGAGCCTGGTGCCGCTGGCAGAGGGTGGTTTTCCTCTCACCGTGGGCGCCATTGTGCGTAGCGACTCTGTACTGTCCCCCGCCATACGCCACTGCATTGCCCACCTGCATCGGGCGGCGCACCAGTTGTCACGCCAAAGTGCCCATAGCCCAAGCTATGTCTGCGGTTTGCGCCTTGCATACCATCCCGATCCACGGCGCGCAGCCTCGCGGGGACTTGTTCAGCGTCGCCTTAGCGTTGAATCGGCTGCAGGTATTCCGCCCCATGACCTGGATCAAGTACAAGCCTCGCCAATCCACCTAAGCTGCAGCAGCTTGAAAGGATTCTGAACATGGCACAGCTGGAATGGAGCAACGCATTGGTCTTGGACCTGGCGGAAATGGACCACACCCACCACGAATTTGTAGACCTGTTGGCGCTGGTCGAAGCCGCGTCGGACGACAGCGTGGTCCGCCACTGGGCAGAACTGATCACACACACCGAAGCGCATTTCGGCCAGGAAGACGCGTGGATGCGCGACACCGGGTTTTCATCCTCCAACTGCCACAGCCTGCAGCACAAAGTGGTGTTGCAGGTGATGCGCGAAGGCCTGCGCAACGGGCATGATGGCAAGCTGGACGTGGTGCGCGACATGGCCCGTGAGCTGGCCGCCTGGTTCCCGGCCCACGCCCAGTCGATGGACGCCGCGCTGGCCCTGCATTTGCGCGGCATAGGCTACGACCCGTCCACCGGCCAGGTCGCTATGCCACAGGCCCTGCCAGATACGCCCATCCACGGCTGCGGCGGCGCCAGCTGCTCCGACAAGGCACGCCAGGCCGAGACCAGCACCGCCTGATGCGGCTCCGGGCTCGGCTGCCTGCACAATGCTGCCTTCGCTTGACACCATCACCAGCAAAGGCAGCACCATGGCAGATACGCCCACCGTCGTTCCGGTTTACCCCCCTGTAGAACCCTACCGCAGCGGCACGCTGGCGGTGGACGACATCCACACCCTGTACTGGGAAGAATGTGGCAACCCGGACGGCGTGCCGGTGCTGTTTCTGCACGGTGGACCCGGCTCTGGCACATCGCCAAAGCACAGGCAATTCTTCGACCCCGCGTACTACCGCATCGTGCTGTTCGACCAGCGCGGCGCGGGCAAGTCCACGCCGCTGGGCGATGTCCGCAACAACACCACCCAGCTGCTGGTACAGGACATTGAACAACTGCGCGAGATGCTGGGCATCGACCAATGGCTGGTATTCGGCGGCTCCTGGGGCTCCACCCTGGCGCTGGCCTATGGCGAAACCCATCCCGAGCGCTGTACTGGTTTTGTGTTGCGCGGTATCTTCCTCTGCACCCGTGCCGAGGTGGACTGGTTTCTGAACGGCATACGCTGGTTCTTCCCAGAGGCGCATGCGAAGTTTGCCGGCCACATTCCCGAGGCCGAGCGCGGCGATTTGCTCAAGGCCTACGTGCAGCGCCTGTTCAGTGACGACCTGGCTGAAAGCCTGGCTGCAGCCCGCACCTGGAGCCGCTATGAAGGCAGTTGCCTGCACTTGCTACCGCACCCCGAGGTGGCGGATGCCTTTGGCTCCGACGCGGTCGCCCTGGGCGTGGGCCGGCTGGAAGCGCACTACATGCGCAACGCTGCCTTTCTGGACGAGAACCAGCTGGTGCGCGACGTGGGGCGCATCCGCCACCTGCCGGCCACCATCATCCAGGGTCGATACGACGCGGTCTGCCCGCCGCGTTCGGCCAAGGCGCTGCACGCAGCCTGGCCCGAAGCCAGCTTCACGATGGTGGAAGACGCAGGCCATGCGGCGTTTGAGCCCGGCATCGCCACCGCGTTGGTCGCCGCTACCGAGCGCTTCAAGCTGACCGGCCGGCTGTAGTCCGGCGGCAGCAACCTATTTCAGCCCCAGAATCCAGGCGGCCAACTGCCGTGCCTCCGCCTCGGACACCTGGGGGTTGGCCGGCATCACGTCCATTTGGTCGGTGGGGCCGCCATGGATGATGGTGTGGGCCAGCTTATCGACCATGCCCCCCTGGCCCGCGTACTGGGCAGCGATGTCTTTGAACGCCGGGCCCACGACGGCCTGGTCCACCGCGTGGCATTCCAGGCAATTTTTGGCCTTGGCCAGCGCAACCCCATCGGCCGCGACGGCCAGCACCGGGCCCAACAGCATACCCAGAACCAGCAAGCATTGTTTACGCCATTCCATCCTGACCTCTTTTGAAAACGCTGAAACGGCGAGCCTGGTTCAGTTCAGATACACCGACTCTTTGAACGCCAGGTCCGCAGGCCGGCCAATATTGACGGCCCAGTCGGCCATCATGCTGGCCGGCATAGCCTTGGCAAACAGATAGCCCTGCAGCTCGTCGCAATGAAGCGCCGTCAGCACGTCGCGCTGGGCGGCAGTTTCCACGCCCTCGGCCACCACACTGAGGCCCAGCGCGTGGGCCAGTTGCACCACGGCCTCGACGATGGCACGGGCGTCGGAACTGGTCTCCAGGTCCTGCACAAAAGACTGGTCTATCTTCAGCTGGCTGACGTGCAGGCGGCGCAGATAGGACAGGCTGGAGTAGCCGGTGCCAAAGTCGTCGATGGACAGCTTCACGCCAATCCGGCCCAGGTTTTCAAAGGCCTTGAACGTGCCTTCCGCATCCTCCATGGCCACAGACTCGGTGATCTCGAAAATCAGCAGCGCTGGGTCAACCGCGTGGCGCTGCAGAGCCAGCTCCACGCGCTGCACCAGGTCGTCCTGGCGCAGCTGGTGTACCGACAAATTAATGGCCACGCGGATGCGCAGGCCCTGGGCCATCCAGGCACGCATCTGCTGGCAGCCTTCTTCTATGACCCAGTTTCCAAGGCGGTTGATCAGGCCAAAACGCTCTGCCACCGGGATGAAAACAGCCGGGCTGACCATGCCGCGCTCCGGGTGGTTCCAACGCAACAGGGCCTCCACCCCAGTGATGAGACTGCCGCCAGCACCCACCTTGGGCTGGTAGTGCAAGGCCAGCTCGCCCCCATTCTCCAGAGCCCTGCGCAGGTCGTGCTGCAGCTCGATCTGCTCGCGTATGCCGGCATTCATGTGCGGCTCAAAAAATGCATAAGCCGTGCCACCACCGCGCTTGGCGGCATACATGGCTGCGTCTGCATTGGCCATTAGCTGATCGCGCGCGCCATCGGAGGGGTACATAGCGATGCCGATGGAACAGGACAGCCGCACCTCGTGCTCGCCGCCGGTCACAGGCTGGGTCAGCGCGTCGATGACGCGCTGGGCGATCTGCGCCGTGGCGGTGGTGTCCAGCCCGCCCTCCAGTAGCAGCACAAACTCATCGCCACCGACGCGAGCCACGGTATCGGTGGTACGCGCCACGCTGGCCAGGCGCTGGGCCATTTCGCGCAAGACCATGTCGCCAAAGCCGTGGCCGAAGGAGTCGTTCACCGGCTTAAAGCCATCCAGATCGACAAACAACACGGCCAGCAAGGTGCCGTCGCGCACGCTGCGCTCCACCGCCAAGGCGACCCGGTCGTCGAACAGCAGCCGGTTCGGCAAGCCTGTCAGCGCATCGCGGAAAGCGAGTTGCTGCAGCTCGGTATTGGCTTTTTGCAAGGATGCGGCCAGTACCTCGGCCTTGCTTTGCATGCGCGCGTCGATGACGGAGGTCAGCATGGTCATGGTCAATAGCACCACAGTGGCCACAGACACCAGCAGACCCAGGCCATCACCGCCCAGCTCGTTCTCGCTCAGGCACAGCGACCCCAGGGGGAAAGACGCCGCCGCCATGCCGGTGTAGTGCATGCCGCTGATACCCGCCCCCAGCACCAGTGCCGCTACCAGCTCCCAACGCCGGGCAGCCCAGCCCGTCTGGCGGCGCAACCAGAAAAAGATCAGCAAGGCCACTGCCGAGGCCCCCACCGCAACCGCCACCGAAGCCAGCACCCAGGGCGTGGACCAGCGGATGCCGGGCACCATGTCCATGGCCGCCATGCCGGTGTAGTGCATGGCGCAGATGCCCGCGCCCATGGTGATAGAGCCGCCCACCAGGCGCGCCGTGGTCAGGCGATTACGGCTGGCGACATACAGTGCGATTGCCGATACCACCACGGCCGCCACCCAGGACAGCGCCGTCACCACGTAGCCATAGCCCACGGCAAACGGCAGACTCATGGCCAGCATCCCCACAAAGTGCATGGACCAGATGCCGGTGCCCAGGGCCAGCGAACCACCGGCCCACCAGCCAATGCTCAGCAAGCGGTCCTGCACGCGCACGCGCTTGGCCAAGTCCAGCGCCACATAAGACGCAAAACTGGCGATCAAATAGGAAACCACCACCACCCAAGGGGCGTAGCTGACATCAATAAATGGGGTATCCATGGCGGCCCTGTTGGATGAAAGGAAGTGCTCCTAAGAACGTATTCAAAGGGCTCACAAGTGCCGGTAATTATCCAAGATAGCAAATGCCCGTGTGTGCTCCGTACTACCTATGTGGCCGCAGGCAATGGCAGGTCCAGCACCGCCTCCAGGCCCGGCTGCGCGGGTCGCAAGATGAGCTGTCCGCCGTGGGCCTGCGCCACCAGACGGCACAGGTACAGCCCCAGCCCCACACCACCGGTGCCACGCTGGCGCGCCGTATCGGCCCGGTAAAAGGGCTCGGCCAGTTGAGCCCATTGCGCGTCGGCCACGCCGGGCCCGTGGTCACGCACGCGCAGTTGTACGCCCTGCCCCAACCGCTCCAGATGCACCTCCACCGGCCCCTGGCCGTGCAGCTGGGCGTTGTGCACCAGGTTGCGCAGCAGCAGGCGTAGACGTGCGCGGTCCAGCGGCCAGACGGGCAGACCGGGCTGCAAGTGCAGCTGCACGGCCGGGTCGGTTACCACCTCTCGCACCAGCTCGGCCAGGTCGGTGGGCTCCAGGTACAGGGCCGCATGCGGGCTGGCCAGGCGCTCGCTCTCCAATAGGTCGCTAACCAGGTCGCGCATCAACGCCAGGTCGCGCAGCAGGGGCTCGCGCAAGGGTTGCAGCTCGGTGGTTTCGGGCAGCAGCTCAGTGTTCAGACGGGCACGGGTCAGAGGTGAGCGCAGCTCATGGCTGATGGCCAGCAGCAGGCCGCGTTTGGCCTCCAGCATCTGGTGGATGTCTTGCGCCATGGTGTTGATGCGCTGGGCCAGGTCGCCCAGCTCGTCCCGGCGGCGCAGCGGTATCGGCTGGCTGAAATTGCCAGAGCCATAGCGCTGCGCACCCAGGCGTATATCGTCCAACGGGCGTAGCAAGCGGCGCACCACGGCATACGCCACGGCGGTCAGCAGCAGCAAAACACCCAGCGTGCCCCATACGATGAAGTGGCGCGACTGCGGCCAATCCTCCGTGTCGCTCAAGCCCAGGCCCAGCACCACGCGCGTACCGTCGGCGGTGGTGCGCGACAGCAGGCCAGGCTCGCCATCGTCACCATGTCTGCGGCCCCAGCGGCGCTCGAACTTGCCGGGATGCGAATCCCAATGCACTTGCGGACCATCCAGGCGCACCGACAAAGGCAGGCGCTGCACCAGGGCCTGGGCCCGTTCGATGCTGGGCGGACTGCCCAGGTCGGCCACCAAGTGGTCCACATAGTCGGCCAGCAGCGGCCGTGCCGCAGCACGCCAGCCCCCGGAAAAAGCCTGCTGCATGCCGCCCACAAAAGCAACCGACATGGCCAACGCCAGCGCCAGGAACAAGCCCACCAAGCGGCAGCGCAACGAGTGTTTGAAAGCATGGCGCGCCCTACGCCAGCGGGTTTTTTCCTTATGTTTAAGCATGGCCGTAATTACCCATCACAACCAACGAACTGAACGGGCGCCACCAGGGATACCGTGGAACCGGCTTTGCCGGGCCACTGGTATCGCCCCCTGCAAGGGGGGTGGCGAAAAGTGCGAAGCACTGGAGCCTGGGGGTTAGCCACATCACGCACGACCTACCGCCAACGAGTAACCGGCGTTACGCCAGGTTTTGATGCAGTCCAAGGGCTCCAGCTTCTTGCGCAGGCGGCTGACCAGCAGGTCCACCGCCCGGGTTTGCAGCTCGGCCTCGTGGCCGCGCAGGCGGTTCAGGATGTCGTCACGGCTGAAGACCTTGCCCGGCTCGCGCGCTAGCAGGGCCAGCAGTTCGAATTCGGTGCTGGTCAGCTCCACCGCCTGGCCTTGGCGCCGCACACTGCGGGTGTCCAGGTCGATCGCCAAGCCATCGAACAGCAACTGCTGCAGCGCATCGGGCTGGCGCTGGCGGCGCAGCACGGTCAGCAACCGGGCGACCAGCTCGCGCGGCTCGAACGGCTTGGGCAGGTAATCGTCCGCCCCCAGCTCCAGGCCAACCACCCGGTCCATCACCTCGCCACGCGCGGTGAGCATGATGAGGGGGATGTCGCTGTCCTTGCGGATGGTGCGGCACAGGGCAAAGCCGTCCATCTCGGGCAGCATGACGTCCAGGATGGCGGCATCCAGCCCGCCCTGGCGCAGCAAGGCCAGCCCGGCGCTAGGCGTCAGCGCGCAGACCAGCTCCAGCCCAAAGCGCTGGAAGTACTGGGCCAGCGGCCCACCCAATTGGGCGTCGTCATCGATCAGGAGGATTTTCGGCATGCTGGATTCTCACCTCAGGCTGCAGCCTGGGGATGAGTCACTACTTCAACCGTGGCGCCACATGCCGCCCCGACGCTGCAGGAAGTCGCGCACCTGTTGCTGCTGCGTGGGGTTTAGCGCGTCATAGAAGTCGCCAGCGGCGGCAATCACATCGGGGCTCTTGCTGCGCAGGGCGGTGGTCTTTTCCTCCACTATGGCCTGGGCGCGGCTACGGTTGAACTTGGCGCCGTTGACCAGGTCCAGCATGTCGGCACGCGGGTCGCCGCCGGCCATCAAGGCCTTGCGTTGCTCCTGCAGCTTGTCGCCTAGCACGCCTAGCAGCTGTTTCTGCGCATCGTTCAGCTCCAGCTTCTTGCCGACTTTCTCGATCATCTTGCCGCGCATCTCGGCGCTGCGCTCTTCGGTCATCGGACCGCCAAAGCCATGCTCTCGGTGGCCCATGCAGGCGCTGAGGCCGCCAGCCAGGATGCCGGCGCCCATCAGGCCAAACAAGGTGCGTTTCAGGTTTCTATGGAAGCGAAATTTCATGGTGTGACCCCGTGGTTAATCAAGGTCTCCATGGTGCCGGGCGGTGGCCAACGGGTCTTCTCGGCGCCGTATCGGTTTGTGTCGTTTTATGTCGCCGACAACAAGCAATACATAGGATGTGCTATATTTTTAAGAGCACCCAGTGCAGATAGTACCTGCGCTATCGGCCCATTTCACCCAAGGCAACGCTGAACAAGTCCCTCGCGGTCTGCGCACCCCTGGCCTCGGGCGGTCTGCGGCGTTGCAAATCCTCGCCATAGCTAAGGCTATGTCTGCGGTTTGCGCCTTGCATCCCATCCCGATCCAGGGCACGCAGTCTCGCGGAGACTTATTCAGCGTCGCCCTAAGCGAGCTTGAACGCCGCCACACTCTGCAGCAACAGCTGGGCCTGCGAATTCAGGCTGCTGGCGGCGGCGGCGCTTTCTTCCACCAGGGCGGCATTCTGCTGCGTCACCTGGTCCATCTGGGTAATGGCCTCGCCCACCTGGGCTACGCCCTGGCTTTGCTCGGTGCTGGCCGCGCTGACCTCGCCAATGATGTCCGACACACGGCGGATGGCATTGACCACCTCGGTCATGGTGCTGCCGGCCCTGGCCACGAGGGTCGTGCCCAGGTCTACCTGGTTCACGCTGTTGTCGATCAGTATCTTGATCTCCTTCGCAGCAGTCGCGCTGCGCTGGGCCAGGCTGCGCACCTCGCTGGCTACCACGGCAAAGCCCCGGCCTTGCTCGCCTGCACGGGCCGCTTCCACGGCGGCGTTCAGCGCCAGGATATTGGTCTGGAAGGCAATGCCGTCGATGACGCTGATGATGTCGCTGATCTTCTTCGAGCTGTCGTTGATGCCCTTCATGGTGTCCACCACCTGGCCCACCACGTCGCCGCCCTGCACCGCCACGCTGGAGGCACTCACCGCCAGCTGGTTGGCCTGGCGCGCGTTGTCGGCGTTGTGCTTGACAGTGCTGGACAGCTCTTCCATCGATGCCGCAGTTTCTTCCAGCGCGCTGGCCTGTTGCTCGGTGCGGCCGGACAGGTCGCTATTGCCCTGGGCGATTTCGGCGCTGGCGGTGGCTACGCTGTCTGAGCCTTGGCGCACGGTAGAAACCACATGGACCAGGCTTTCCTGCATTCCTTGAAGTGCTTGCAACAACTTGCCGGTTTCGTCCTGAGAGTCAGATTCGATGCGTATGCTCAGGTTGCCTGCCGCGACGCGCTCAATGGCATCCACCGCAACTGCCAGCGGGCGGGTGATGGATCGAATCAGAAACGTTGAAATCGCGATGGCCAATGCCAGACCAACCAAGCAAAAGCCAATCAATATGGACCGCGCCGTGCCGTAGGCATTTTCGGCAGTGACGCTTTCGTTTTTGCCCCCAATGCTGTTGAGCTCCACCAGCTTATCCAGTGTGCCGCTGAAGTTGTCGTACAGCTTGCGGGACTCACCTTCCAGCAGGGCTTTGGCGGCGTCGTTTTCGTTCTTGCGCGACAAGGCGATGACTTTGTCGTGGATTTGCATGTATTGTTTAAATGCCGACGAATAGCTGTCGTAGAGCTTTTGCTCTTCGGGGCTGCTGATCATGGGCACATAGACTTTTTCATTCTTGGATAAGTTAGCCAGCACGTCGGCCATGTCTTTCTCTATGGTGGCCATTGCAGCATCGTTGGTGTTCAACACGTGCTGCATCTCAGCAACGCGCAGGTCCGACGTGTTGGTGTTCATCTGGTTGATCTTCTCTACAGAAGGCAGCCAATTGGCGGTGATTTCATGTGTGCTCTTCCACATGGTGGCCATTTGCAGCAGTGCAGCCGCAGAAATTGCCAGCATGATCACGACCATTAGCGCGAAGGCGCCAACAAGACGCGTAGAAATCTTGACGTTCTTCATAGCAATATCCCTGCAGTTGTATCGGTTGACTCTAGCGCTTCGGCGCCGCTTCCCGCAACAGCGTTTGCCATTAATTTTTCAATGTCCAGCAAGACCAACATGCGTGGGCGATCCGCATCTCCCAGCGTGCCAATACCGGTGATGTAGTCGGCGTCCACAGAGTTATCGAATTGCGGCGCAGACCGTATCTGCTCTTGCGTGAGCAAGGTCACATCACTGACCGCATCCACCACGGCGCCCACCAAGCCTTGGGCCAGGTGCAGCACGATGGTGACGGTCAGCCGGTCAAACCCGGCCTCCACCAGGCCCAGGCGCAACCGCAAATCCACGATGGGCACGATCACACCGCGCAAGTTCAGCACCCCCCGGATGTGGGCCGGAGCGCTGGCGATGCGGGTGGGCGGCTCGTAGCCACGTATTTCCTGCACCTTCAGGATATCAATGCCGTACTCCACGCTACCCAGCCGAAACGACAGGTATTCCAGCGTGGGGCCGGCTTGCACGGCGGCAGTAGAAACAGATGGCAAACTTGTAACAGTCATGGCGATACCCGAAAGTGGAAACTGATGGCTTAATTCTATTTAAAAATGCCAAATTTAATACAAATGATTTGCAAAAAGAGGTTTTTAATCAAATAATAGCCAATAGATCACACTACGCAGAGAATACATGGGCTTTTGATGGCACGGCAACGTGAAAAAAATCGCAAATATGATACTTACATGTACCAGCTGCTTTGAATGATTCTTGCGGCTCAGCACCGCACCCTGAGGCTCTTTTTTGACCTGTTTGGGTGCATTTTGTAAACCATAAAAATACAATTTTTCGGGGTCTCCATAGCCTCCCACCGAGGGCACGCCGGCACAGAGCCAAGCCTGAACCGAAGCCAGAAAGCTATTTAATCCATAGCTGCAACTGCAGCACAGACAAGCGCCAAGACAATTTTCGTCTCGGCACACTTTACAAATTTCAGATCAAAACCGCGCTAGTTTTTGGCAAGATGCAGGCCATGCACCGTGGCAGATAGTTCATAGTTTTTTGTTGCAACTTACATAAAGTAACATCCAGGCATTGAACAACGCACCACGCCAGCCGAACGCCGTTTACTTGTCTCCACAAGCCCATGCCCAAGATCAAAGTCATACGTCCCTGGCTGACGTTGAACACCACCACTCGGATTTTTATTCCGATACTGGTGCTGTTCGCGATCGCGGGTTCGGTGCGCTACGAGCTGATGGTCAAGAACGAAGCCGTGGCCGCCCAGGAGCGGTTTCAGCTGGCGTTGCGCCAGGTTCCGCTGCTGCTGGTGCCGGCGCTGGCCGATGCACTCACCCACCCCACTCCGGGCCGGCTGGAAAGCCTGCTCAGAAGCCAGTCGCAAGCCAACCCCGACTGGGATAGTCTGGTCTGGCAGCCCGCTAGCCAGGCTGTATCTTCATCTGTTACGCAACGCAGCACGGCCGCCATACCGGCCCAATATCCGTCCTGGCTCACCCGCCTGGTGCCCATCCACCCGCATACCGCGCACTTCGAAGTGCCTGGTGCAGCGGATAGCGCTACCAGCGCCGGCGTGCTGACGATCCAGGTCAGCCCCGTGCCCTCGCTCAACAGCGCCTGGACAAAGCTGCGCGCCCAACTGTGGGCCGCCGGCCTGACCGGGCTCTCCATACTGCTGCTGATGGGCTGGGTGGCCGGCACCAACAGCCGCATGGTGCGTCGCCTGGTCAGCGCCACCAACCGCTTCAAGCGCGGCGACCACAACGCCCGCATGGAAGTCACCGGCCCGTTCGAGTCCCGTGCGCTGGCGCTGACCTTCAACAATATGGCCAACGAAGTGCAGTCCCTGGTGGCCTCACTGACCCAAGCCCAGACCGCGCTGATGAACGAGAAAGAGCGCGCCGAGGTGACGCTGGCGTCCATCGGCGACGCGGTCATCACCACCGACATGGAGGGCCGCATCGAAACCCTCAACGCCCTGGCCCAGCAGCTCACGGGCTGGAGCTACGAGCAAGCGCATGGCAACAGCCTGGGCCTGGTGTTCGAGCTGCTGAACGACGCCATGGAAACCAGCGCCTTTGAGGCCGCCCCGCCCCTGTACCTGACCGAAACCGTGGTGCACGCCACCAACCAGATCCTGCTGCACCCCTCGGGCGAACGCTGCGCCATCGAGTACACCGCCGCCCCCATCCGCCAGGCCGATGGCGGCGCGGTCGGCTGCGTGCTGGTGTTCCGCGACGTCAGCGAGAAGAGCCAGCTGATCCAGGAAATCTCCTGGCAAATCGGCCACGACGTGCTCACCGGCCTGCACAACCGGCCGGCCATGCAAGAGCTGTTCAGCCTGGCCATACTGCAGGCCCGCCACCACCGCAAACAGCTGGCCATCTGTCTGCTGGACCTGGACCACTTCCAGCCCGTCAACGAGCGCTACGGTAGCAACTACGGCGACCGCCTGCTGCAGGCCGTGGCCAGCCGCCTGACCCAGTACGCCGGCGACGACCACGGCCTGGCCCGCCTGGGCGGTGACGAGTTCGTGCTGCTGCTGAAAGACCAGAACGACCAGGCCGAGGTGCTGCAGCAAGTCGCCAAGGTGCAGGCATTGCTGTCTGCCCCCTATGTGCTGGATGGCCACACCATCAACCTCACCTCCAGCATCGGCATCGCCATCTACCCACAGGACGAAGCCCCGCTGGACACCAACCTCGACATCCTGCTGCGCCACGCCGACCAGGCCATGGTGCAGGCCAAGCAGACCGGGCGCAACCGTTTCCATGTGTTTGACGCCCAGCTGGACCAGGAAGTGCACACCCACCACCAGCAGCGCACCCGCGTGCGCCAAGCCATGCTGGACGGCGAGCTGCGCCTGTACTACCAGCCCAAGGTGAATATGCGCAGCGGCCAGGTCTTCGGCATGGAAGCCCTGCTGCGCTGGCAGCACCCGCAGGACGGCCTGCTCGGCCCCTACCACTTCCTCCCCCTGGTGGAAAACACCGACGTCATCATCGACATCGGCGAATGGGTGCTGCTGGAGGCGCTGCAACAAATGCAGCGCTGGGCAGCCCAAGGGCAGCAGTGGGTGGTCAGCGTGAACATCGCGGCCCGGCACTTTCAGCAGCCCGACTTTGTGGAGCGGCTGGCCAGCATCCTGGCGCGCGTGCCCGAGGTCTCGCCGCAAATGCTGGAGCTGGAAATTCTGGAATCGGCTGCCCTGGAAGACGTGCAGCACATGCGCAATGTGATGGCCTCGTGCCAAAAGCTGGGCGTGCAGTTTGCGCTGGACGACTTCGGCACCGGCTACTCCTCGCTGGCCTACCTGAAGCGCCTGCCCGCCAATACCTTGAAGATCGACCAGTCCTTTGTGCGAGACATGCTGGACGACCCGGACGACCTGACCCTGGTGGACGCCATCGTCGGCCTGGCCAAGGCCTTTGACCGGGGTGTGATCGCCGAGGGCGTGGAAACCATCGCCCACGGTCTGTTGCTACTGCAACTGGGCTGCGACTGGGCCCAGGGCTATGGCATTGCCCGCCCCATGCCGGCCGAGGCCGTGGCCGATTGGGCCAGCCGCTTCACCTCGCCCGAGGCCTGGCGCGTATGGGGCGCAATGCCCTGGGCTCCGGGCGACTTCCCCCTGCTGCTGGCCGCACACGACCACCAGGCCTGGGTGCAACAGATTGCCGACATCGCATCGACCGAAGGCCAAAGCGAGCAAACTGCCAGCTACCCGGAGCGCTTCAGCAATTGGTATCTGCAACGCGGCCAGGCGGAATACGGCCACCAAAGCGAGTTTGCCGCCGTGGGAACCCATCTGCAGTCGCTGCGCAGCGCAGGCCTGGAAGTGCTGCGCCTGCAGATCACCGGCGCCAGCGCCGAGGCCAAGGCCCAGCTGCCCCGGCTGCAACAACTGCAGGCCAGCTTCGCCCAGCAGCTGGACGGGCTGCTGTCGGCCTGCGCCGAAACGGCTGGCCACCAGCCTTCAAAACCGCTGCTCTTTTCATAGCTTCCTGCGCAGGATGCACCTGCGCCAGAGCCCTATTTTCCTGATAGTCCACTTGCCTCAGATCGTGACCACGGGCATTCAAAACCCCGTTCGCCCTAAGCCAAGTAGCTATTCAGGCCTATTTATCCACATTCGCCTGCAGCCAGGCGCTGACTTGGGCCTGGTCGGTCAGGGTGCGCAGCGCCATGAAAGCCAGCTCGGCCTCGGGGTAGCGGCGGCGTAAAAAATTCAGCCATTGCTTGAGCCGGCCGGCGCGCTGGCGCGGCTCCAGCTGGCTGCACACCAGCTGCCAAAAAGCCATGATCTGTGGCCGTATTTCACTCCAGGGCACATGCGGCGTCAGGCCGTCCCCATCAGCCCCCGAATCCGCACGGATGGCCCAGCCCAAGCCCGGGTCGGCCACCATGCCCCGGCCCAGCATCAGCGTGTCGCAGCCGGACTCAGCGCGGCAGCGCCGGGCGTCCTCCACGGTCCATATCTCGCCATTGGCCACCACCGGAATCCGCACCGCAGCGCGGATGTCCTGGATGCGGTGCCAGTAGGCCGGCGGGCGGTAGCCGTCGGCCTTGGTGCGCGCGTGCACCACCAGCTCGTCGGCCCCCGCATCAGCAATCGCCAGGGCGCATTCCACGGCCCGGCTGTCGTCATTGAAGCCCAGGCGCATCTTGGCCGATACCGGCTGATCCGCCGGCACGGCGCGCCGCACGGCGGCTACGATGCGCGCCACCAGTTCGGGCTCGTCCAACAGGGCCGCGCCGCCACCGTGGCGGTTCACCACCTTGGCCGGGCAGCCAAAGTTCAGGTCAATCCCCATGGTGCCCATGCCGGCCAGGCGCGCCGCGTTCTCGGCCAAGCAAGCCGGGTCCGAGCCCAGCAACTGCGCCCGCACCGGCACACCGGCCAGCGTGCGCCCGCCGTTCTGCAGCTCAGGCACATAGCGCACAAACACCCGCTCGGGCAGCAACGTGCTGGTGATGCGGATGAACTCGGACACACAGCGGTCCACCCCGCCCACCCGGGTCAGGATGTCGCGCAACACAAAGTCCAAAAGCCCCTCCATGGGCGCAAGGAGGAGCTGCATCAGGGGCGATTCAACATGGGTTCAAGGGACACCACCACGCGCATGGGCGGCCCCGCCCAGGGATACCGTGGAACCGGCTCCGCCGGGCCACTGGTATCGCCCCCTTCAAGGGGGTTGGCGAAGACACGAAGTGCGTAGCCTGGGGGTGTACTTAGAAACTGCCTACAAAGTCCTTCTTGCCGACTTCCACGCCGTTGTGGCGCAGGATGTCGTACGCCGTGGTGGTGTGGAAGAAGAAGTGCGGCAGGGTGTAGTGCAGCAGGTAGGCGTTGCCTTGCAGGGTCTTCTCGTTGGGGGTTCCGGGGCGCAGAACGATGGTGCGTTCGCTGCCGCCGTCGATGGACAAAGCTGGCACGCTCTGGATGAACGCCAGGGTCTTGGCGATGCGGGCCTGCAGGTCGGCAAAGCTGGTTTCAGTGTCTTCATAGGCAGGCACATCCACACCGGCCAGGCGGGCAACGGCGCCCTTGGCGAAGTCGGCGGCGATCTGCACCTGGCGGGTCAGCGCGAACATATCGGGGAACAGGCGGGCCTGCAGCAGGGCGTTGGGGTCAATCTTCTTTTCGGTGGCGTGGGCTTCGGCCTTGTGCAACACGCTGCTCAGACCTCCCAGGATTTGCACGAACAGAGGGACGGAGGCTTGGTAGACGGAGAGAGACATAAGAAATTCCAGTGAGGGTGAAAAAGGCGAGAGTCTACGGCCTTCCCCGCCGGTTTGCTGGCCCACCCCTGCCAATCACCCGCCGGCCGCTGGTATTCGGCGGCGCTACAGAAGTCATAGCTGGCAGCGCAGGTTTTATCTGCACTGCTGGCCAATTTGATGCATTTATTCTTCCGTGTCGTCGTCAGGGCCGGGCGTATCGTCGTCTTCGTCGTTCTGTAAACGTGCGTCCAGGCGCTGGCGCAACGATCCAGCCTCTTGCAGCCACTGCGCCACCGGTACAGGCTGGGCCAGGCGCCAACTGGGCGGGTACAAAGCCGCCATGTAGGGCGCGCTCTGGTTGCGGTCCTTCCAGACCATGGCAGCACCGCAGGCCACCGCCAGGAACAGCACCAGCACGGCCATCGAGGTGCGGCGGTGCTCGGCCACGATGCGCAACTGCAGGTACAGGCCACCGGCCATAGCCAGCACATACGACAGGCTGTGGAAGCGCGACACCCCATCCCACCCCAAAGAAAAGCCCAGGAAGGTGGCCAGGTACATCAGCACGTCCACCGCCACCATGCTGCCCAGCACGATGCGCACATGGCGCCAGAACTGCGGCTGCCCGGTGAAGAGCTTGGTGGCCAGTGCCCACACGCCCGCCCACAGCAATGCCACGCCCATCAGCAGCCCCACGGAGAAGCCCAGCTTCTGCATGAACTGCGACGACTCGGGCACGGCCAGCCAGACCTCGCCCCAGGTCAGCCCCAGCACCAGTGCCAGCAGCGCCAGGGTTGCTACCAGGTTGTGCCAGTCGAAGCGCGGCATCGCTACCTCAGGCGCCAGCGGCTGCTCGGCCAAACGCAGGCGCAGGCGCAGGCGGCCCACGCCCAGCTCCTGGCCGTGCAGCCAGTTGAACTGGGTGTCTCGGGGGTAGTGCTTGCCAGCCTGCTGCACGCCGTTCACGGTGTCCAGCACATGCACGGCCAGGGCACCGGGGGCGGTAGCCTCGATGCGCACATGCTCGGGCGCCACGTGCAGGTCGTCCAGCACCAGGTCGGCATGCAGGGCGCGCCCCACGGTGACCGGCCAGCGCAAGATGGGCAGCCGCTGCAGGATGGCACTGCTGCGGTCCAGCACCTCCAGCAAGCCCAGCACGGTGTGCGCTTCGGCAGATGCAGATGCAGGCGCAGGTGCCGACACGGATGCGGGCCCTGCAGGTGGAAGGTTGGCGGCAGCCATGGCGTGTTCCAGGGTACTCATTGCGCGCCCACCCATTTGAAAGCGTTCACGTAATGGGCGGCCAGCGCCAGCCCGTTGTCAAAGCCCACGCCATAGGCGTCCATGCGGGCGCGCACACCCTGTGTGGGCTGGTTCACCGACGTCACCACCACCGACATGTCGTACAGGCCACGCAGCTTACGAAAGGCATTCATGCAGATGACCGCACGCAAGGCCATGCCGCCACGGTCCACGTAGCGCTCGGTGCATTCGGCCGCTGTTTTCTGCGCGTTGGACTGGGCCATAAAACGCTCCGACTCCATGCGCCCGCCGAACAGCGTGGCAAAGCGCAGCGCCCCCAGCTTGGGCGCGTCATAGGCCTCGTGGTGCACCTTGATGAAACCGGTGGTGATTTGGCCGGCAAACAGCTGGCTGTCCACCTGGCAATCCGTCGCCTCTACCGCGTACGACTTGAAGCTGGCATCGCTGGCCCGGCCCCAGCAGCGGGCCATGGCGTCGTCTGGCACCGGCACGCTGTAGCCCTGGTGCATCTGCGCCTTGAAAGGCGTGGCGATGAAGCGCTTGGCCAGCGCGTCCTGGTGCAGCAGCAGCTGGCGCGTGACCTCGGCCTGCCCGGCCTTGCCGATAGGCGGCAGCATGGCCGCACGCGCCACCAGTGCCTGGGCGAATTCGGCCGGCACCAGAAAGCTGACCAGCTCGCCATCCAGCCGCTTGGACACGTTCACGCCGATCACCTCGCCCGCGTCGTCCAGCACCGGGCCGCCGCTCATGCCGGGGTTGATGGCCCCGCTGAAAAAGATGCGCGGGTAGAAGCTGCGCTGCACCGTGCCGTTGTAGGTGCCCTCGGTCACCGCAAAGCCGATGTCCAGCGGATTGCCCAGCGAATACAGGCGCTCGCCGCGCTCCAACGGGCGGGCTGCGGGCCGGAAGTCCAGCGCGGGCCGCTCGCCCGCCGCGTCGCGCACGCGCAGTAAAGCCAGGTCGTGCAGCACATCAAAAGCCAGCAGGTCTACCTCGGCCTGCTTACCGTCTACCGACACCATCACGCCTCGGTAGCGCTCGGGCTCCAGCGCCAGCTGGCTGGCCACGTGGAAGTTGGTCATCACCAGGCCATCCACCGACACAAAAAAACCCGAGCCCACGCTGGACTGGGTGTTGGTGTCGCGCACCAAGGTGCGTATCTGCACCAGCTTTTCGCGGGCGCTTTGGTAGGCACGCTGGGCGTCGCGCGACACCGCGTCCTGGTGCGGCGGCGCGGGTACGGCCGCAGGTGCCTGGGCAAAGGCCGTATGGCAGCCAAGCGCGGCGCAGCACAGGGCCAGTCGGCGGAGAAAGGGGTGAAGAAAGATCATCGTTTCATTCTAGGGTGCGGGGGCCGCTGGGTGGGGTCCGCATGCTCCTGAATCCAGAGCAGCGTGCGCAGGCATTATGCGCACTGCGGGCCCATTTAGCCGGCAAATCGCTGGGTGTGTAAATCCGCTGTACCCGGGTGGCGTATCGGGGCAAAGGATCTAGGCTCGCTATCTTAGGGGTGCGGTGCTAGACTGATTTTTCGACGCAGGCACGCTCTGCCGCCCTGCCATCCCATAAAAATTCCAACCGGAGATCAACATGATGGGTTCACGCCGTACCTTCCCCCAGTCTTTACTCGTAGCCGCAGCCCTGGTCGCGGGCCTGGGCGCATGCAGCTCCATGCAGCCCTCTAACAAGGTCACCCTGACCGGCGCCATGAGCAGCGCCAATGAGGTGCCTGCCAACGCGTCCACCGGCGCCGGCCTGGCCGAAGCCTGGCTGGACAAAAGCACCAATGTGTTGAACTGGAAGATCACCTTCTCCGGCCTCACCGGCCCGGCCACGGCGGCACACTTCCACGGCCCTGCCGCTGCGGGCGCCAATGCCGGCGTGGTCATCCCCTTCAGCAGCAGCACCAGCCCGCTGGAAGGCCAGGCCACGCTGACCCCCGCCCAGGTAGCCGACCTGCTGGCCGGCAAGTGGTACGCCAATGTGCACACCGCCATCAACAAGGGCGGCGAAATCCGTGGCCAGCTAGTGCCCAAGATGTAAGCTAGCTGGCGGCCAGACCGCTACTGAATCCATAGCTTCCAGCGCAGGCACCACCTGCGCTGGAAGCTATTTTCATTTGTGCGTGTCATTCAGCAATTTCGTTCAATACCTGCGGCTGCAGGCGCCCGACACTGCACGGCATCCATCCCCACCCCGGAGTGCCATGCTGTCGATACTGTTGCCCATGTTTCTGTTTTGCCTGGCCGGCGCCATCTCGCCTGGGCCGGTGAATGTGATCGCCGCCCACCTGGGAGCCCGCCAGGGCTTTGTGCGCGCCCTGCCGCATGTGCTGGGCGCCAGCCTCAGCTACGCGGCCATCGTCTGGCTGGTGGGCAGTGGCCTGGGCGGCGTGCTGCAGGCCTACCCGGCGCTGGCGCAGGGGCTGCAGTACCTGGGCGCGGCCTATCTGCTGTACCTGTCGGCCCGCATCGCCAGTGCGCCCCCTCGCAGTGCCGAAGCCCCCGTGCCCGAGGCCCGCAGCGCCTGGCTGCAAGGCGTGCTGTCGCAAAGCCTGAACCCCAAGGCCTGGATAGTGGCGCTATCGGGCGTGGGCCTGTTTGTGGCGGCCGGGCCAGACAGCCCGACGCTGCTGCGCGTCTTCTGCGCCATGTCGGGTGGGGTCTGCTGTGTGTCGGTGGGCGCCTGGGCTGCGCTGGGCACCGTGCTGCGCCGCTGGCTAGCGCCCGCACGGCACCAGTTGCTGTTTAATCGCGCCATGGCTTTGATGCTGGTCGCCGCCGTGGCAGCCATGCTGGCCTAGACCCTGAAAGGTAGGCTTATGCAACAGTTGCGCCGCAGCGCCCTGCTGCCCCATGTAGAAATGCGCCGTGTCACGCAGGCCACCACCTGCTACGACACCCATTCGCACGATGAATTTTCGTTTGGCGTGGTGGACGCAGGCCAGGCCACCTACCGCAACCACCGGCACCAGGCCGCCATCCACCAGGGCATGGCGGTGTTCTTCAACCCCGGCGACGCCCATGCCTGCAACCCGCGCCCCGGCCAACCCTGGTCGTACCGCATGCTGTTTGTCGACACCGCCTGGGTTGCCCGCCTGCAGGCCGAAAACGCGTGGCACGGCGGCGGTGACTACGCGCACTTCACCCTGCGGCACAGCAACGCGCCACGGGTCTACCAGCAGTTTGACCAGCTATTCAAGACCCTGGAGCAAGACCACAGCGCAGCCGCCGCCGACGCCCAGTTGGCAGACTTTTTACGGACCCACTGCTTTGCCCAGCCCCGCGCTGCCCAGGCCCAGCCCACCGGCGCGCTGCAGCGCACCCGCGACTGCATACTCGACCAGCTGGCCAACAACCTCACGCTGGACGACCTGGCCCACACCGCCGGCCTCAGCCGCTACCACCTGCTGCGCAGCTTCAAACAGGCCTACGGCCAGACGCCCCACGCCTTCCAGCTGGACCAGCGCATCAACCAGGGCAAACAACTGCTCAAGCGCGGCGGCAGCCTGGCAGAGGTAGCCCATAGCCTGGGCTTTGCCGACCAGAGCCACTTCCAGCGGCACTTCAAACGGCGGCATGCCGTAACACCACGGGTCTACCAGCAGTCGCTGGCGTTCGCGGCCTGAATGCCAAGGGCAAATAAAAAGGGCCCACACGGGGCCCTTTTGCTATGTTTTCAGTAGCTGCCTGCGCAGGTAATATCTGCGCCACAGGCTACTTTTACTTACTAAATTACCGGTTCCAGCGGCCGTCGCCGTCCCAGTCGCGGTGGTGGCCGTGGTGGCGGCCCCAGCCGGGGTAGACCACCTGCGGCTGGTAGTACACCGGCTCTGGGCGCACATACACCGGCTGCGGCTGGTAGTACACGGGCGCTGGCCGCACGTAAACGGGTGGCGGCGGTTGGTAGTACACCGGGGCAGGTTGGTAGTACACGGGTGCGGGCTGCACATACACAGGGGCGTTGCCCACTACCACCTGGGCGCCGGGGGCCCCTACGCCAATGCTCCAGGACACATCGCCACGCGCCTGGGCCACGCTGGCGGCTCCCAAAGCGGCAACCGTCAGCACAGCGGCAAAAATCGAACGGTGGAACTTCATACAGATCTCCTTGTTGCAAGTCCTGGGGCTAGCACCCCGTACACATGACAACGCAGCAGAGCGCAAGCGGTGGACACAGCCGCCCAGAAAAGGGTTGCCAAACGTAACCACGCCTCTGGACGCCTAGAATTGGAATATGAGCGCACCCACCCCCTCCCCCGCATCCGCCACCGCAGCAGCCGAGTCCACCAAGCCCAGCAACTTTTTGCGACAAATCATCGAGTCCGACCTGGCCGCTGGCACCTACGCCAGCCGCCGCTGGGCCGGCAGCCCGGGCGATGGTGCCCACCATGCCGCAGGCCAGCCCGACCCGGCCAAGATCCGCACCCGCTTCCCGCCCGAACCCAATGGCTACCTGCACATAGGCCACGCCAAAAGCATCTGCCTGAACTTCGGCCTGGCGCGCGACTATGGCGGCGTGTGCCACCTGCGCTTTGACGACACCAACCCCGAAAAAGAAGACACCGAATACGTCAACAGCATCATCGACTCGGTCAAATGGCTGGGCTTCGACTGGAACGGCAGCGCCGATGC
>JAPLPK010000228.1 GCA_026400275.1 Burkholderiales bacterium | reverse complement strand
TTCCGTTCGCCCTGAGCTTGTCGAAGGGCTTGTTTGTTAACGAGAGGCTTCGACAAGCTCAGCCCGAACGGGGTAGACATACGCTGAATTCGCGCCTGCGGCGCGATGCCCGGAGCAGCCGGGCTGGCTGTTTGGCTGTCCGCTCCCATGCCGTGTGGCGTCGGCGAGTAGCGCAGGGCTGGGCGGATCAGGGCCCGCGACTGTTTGAGGCCGTAGGCCGAGTTCGAGCGGGACCCCGACCAGACCGAGCAACGCAGCGTACCCCGTAGCGCAGCGAAGGGGGCGACGACTTCGGCTGGCCTTTCTTTGGGTTACGTTTCTTTGGCGACGCAAAGAAAGGTGACTGCGCCGCCGGGCGCACTTCCCGGCCGGGGATGCTGGCTGCACCAATCAACTTCAAAGGTTCAAGCTAAATCGCCCGCTAGCGCACGACTTACCTGCGCAAACAGCTATTAATTTAAGAGCGGATGGCTCATCCTTGCATGGAGTCGCGCTCTCTGGCTTGGCCAGGGTTTGCCTCCCCATGGGTTTGCTCTTTCCATGACATGGATCAGAGACGCGGGCTTGTTCCGCGCGTCCAATGTCCAGGTCTTCACCATGAAAGGACTGGCCATGAAAACCAATGTCGGCGGTATTGACCGCATTGTTCGTATTGCTGCAGGCGCAGCTCTGGTTGCACTAGCGGCAACTGGCACCGTAGGTTTATGGGGCTGGATCGGTGTCCTGCCCTTGGCGACAGGTTTGGTGGGCTGGTGTCCGCCGTATGCCTTGTTTGGCTGGAATACCTGTTCGGTGAAATCCTGAACCGGGGTCCATTGCGGCGTGCTTTGGTGATTGCGCCACAAATGCGCAGCGCGGGATATTTCTGACTGTGTGCGCTGTCGCACGGTGTGTGACGATGTAGGGGACTACCGTGATATGGCACAGCGGTCAGGCAAGAGATTGGCCGGTGTGCTTTGCCCCTCGGTTCATCTACTTCCTCACATTGGAAACACCCCATGCCACAAACCAACGAAGCCAGTGTTTTGCACAAACAAGCTGCCAGCGACCACGAAGCGGCCGCGCAGCACCACCACAAAGCAGCCTCCTGCCACGAGCAGAACAAGGTGAGTGACGCCAAAGCCAGTTCCAAGAGTGCCATGGGCTGCTGCAACACTGCGCAAAAGACGACGAAAACCGCCTGCGACTGTTCTGCCAAGTAATCTGAGCTGGTTGCATGCGGCAGTTAGCCCTCAGCAAGGCCTTTACTCTGATGGAGTCAGGGCCTGTGGTCTTGGTGGTAACGCACGATGGTGAACGGGCCAACATCATGACCATCTCCTGGACCATGGTGATGGACTTCACGCCGGTATTTGCCATCACCACGGGTGGGTGGAACCATTCATTCGCGGCGCTCCGCAAAAACCGGGAATGCGTGATTGCCATTCCCACCGTGGATATGCTGGACACCGTGGTGGGCATAGGCACGTGCTCAGGGGCCGATACCGACAAGTTTGCCAAGTTCGCCCTCACAGCGGTACCGGCCAAGTTCGTCAGCCCGCCCTTGGTCAAAGAGTGCGTGGCCAACATGGAGTGCAAGGTCATCGACATCATCCAGAAGCACAACATTGTGGTGCTGGAAGCGGTTGCCGCATACAAGAACACCAGCCGCAAGGAGAAGCGCACGCTCCACGCGGTGGGCGACGGAACGTTCATCGTCGATGGCGACAGGCTGGATCGCAGAAAGATGATGGCATCCAAGCTCCCACCGGGCGTCTAGGATTTGCGGGCAACACTGTGTGTGCGACAAGCGCCAGTTTCAGAGAACCACGATGCCATCCAACGCATCCGCTGTTGGGGTGGAATACCTGCGCGGTGAAGACCAAGGGTTGAATTGCTATATAAAACATAGCTTCTAGCGCAGGTGGTGTATGCGCTAGAAGTCTTTTTGGATAGAAATCTGCACTCAGCCCACCCGCAGCAGCCGCACGATAAAACTGGTCTCCGCTGTGGCACGCGGCATGGGCAGGCCGGCCTGGGCAAACCAGGCACCTTGCAGCTCCACACCTTCTGCCTGCAGCTGGGTCACGACGAGGCGGGCGAGGGGGCATGCGGCAGCTGGGCCACGATCCACAACCCGCATGCCCCAGCAGCCATGCCCAGCGCGGACGCCATGCCGGCCGCACGCGAGTTGCCAATCGCCGTGCGGGCCACTAGCACAAAGCTGGGGCCGGGGCTGATTCCACCGATGAACAGCACGGCCAGGATGGTGAGAGCGTCCATGTGTGTGCCTTTGAACGTCTGAACAAAATATGCCTCTGGTGCAGGATGTACTTACGCTAATGGCTATCTATTGCATAGCATGAGATGGCCAATTGGCCGCGTATGACTGTAGTCCGGACGTGCATGGTTCGGGGCACAATGCGCGTTTACCAAAGTGCTTTCTTTTTCCGTCGTTTTCCGGCCTGAAAGGTGTCCCCATGAGCATGCTCGATCGAAACAATGTCCAGGTCCACGGGTCTCATGGGCCCGTGTTGCTGTATGGACACGGCTTCGGATGTAACCAAAACATGTGGTCCCGGGTGACCCCGGCATTCGCGCAAACCCATCGCCAGGTTTTGTTTGACTACGTCGGCAGCGGTAAGTCTGATCCTGCTGCTTTCAATGAGGAGCGCTACGCGCGGCTCGACGGCTATGCGCAAGACCTGCTCGACGTCTGCGATGCGCTGGACTTGCGCAGTGGCGTCACGTTTGTGGGGCATTCGGTCAGCTGCAGCATTGGTATCCTGGCCTCTATCGCACGGCCAGAGCTGTTTGAGCGCATGGTCCTGGTCGGTCCGTCGCCATGCTTTTTGAATGATCCACCGGACTACCAGGGCGGCTTCGAGCGGGAAGACCTGGAGGGGCTTCTGGCGCTGATGGACCAGAACTACATGGGCTGGGCCAATTACCTGGCGCCTGTGGTGGCTGGTGAGCCCGCCGAAGGTGAGGTTGCCACGGAGCTGTCAGACAGCTTCTGTTCGACCGATCCACGCATGGCGCGCACTTTCGCCCGGACTACTTTTTTTGCGGACAACCGCGCGGACTTGGCGAAGGTGACCGTACCTTCTTTGGTGTTGCAGCACCGCCGTGACAACCTGGCACCGCTCGGTGTGGGGGCGTACATGCATGAGCATCTGCGCGGTAGCCGGCTAGAGGTGCTTGACGTCGTGGGCCATTGCGCCCACATGAGCAATCCAGAGCTGGTTGTCCAGGCCATGAAGACATTTTTGGCCTGAGCTGCATTGGCTTAAATAGCGATCACCATGCATCTGTTGAACGAACTTCCTTGCGCGGTACTGGTGACCGATGCGGCGGGCAAAGTACTCCTTACCAACGAGGCGCTGTGTTCGCTCGCCGGGGCTACTTCTAAAGACTGGCAGGACCGTTATATCGACGATCTCTTTCCGCCAGCGGGGCGTATTTTTCTGCAGACCCATATCTGGCCCACGTTGATGCGGGACAAGGGTGTTAGCGAGATCTACTTGCAGGTTCGCGATAGTGCGGGCAAATCCATACCCGTGCTCTTGAATGTGAAGCAAGGCCAACATGCTGGGCAACCCTGCTTCTATTGGACGCTATTCGTGGCGCGGGAGCGTAGTCGCTTTGAAGTGGAGTTGCTCAATGCCCGCAGCCGGGCGGAAGCCAGCGCTGCTTTGCTGGCGCAGAGCGAGGCGTTCGTGCGGTCCATTGCCAATGCCTTGCCCGGCATGGTCGCATTCTGGGACATGGAGCTACGGTGCAAGTTTGCCAACGAGGCCTATCTGACGTGGTTCGGTGAGAGCCCTGAACAGCTTGTCGGTATCAGGCTTCCAGACTTGCTTGGGCCGGATGTTTTTAGGTTGAATGAGCCCTATGTGCGAGGTGCATTGGCGGGAGAGCGCCAGCAATTCGAAAGAAACCTGAAGAAGGCCAATGGCGAACTGGGCCAAACGCTGGCTACCTATATCCCCCAGACGGTCGATGGCAAGGTCATTGGTTTTCTCGCGCATGTGGCCGACGTGACCCCGTTCAAGCAGACGCAGGAATTGTTGCGGCGCGGTAGTGCAGCCTTGAGCGAAGCGCAGAGGCTGGGACGGATCGGCAGCTGGGAGTGGCTTGCCGCCGGGGACACGAGAACCTGGTCGGACGAGCTTTTTCGGATATTGGAGCGTGATCCAGCCCACGGTCCGTTGAAGTTTGCGGACTACCTGGAGGTTTATGTTCCTGCAAGTGCCTCACTATTGCAGCGGGCAGTTGATCGTGCGATGGAGTCTGGCGAGCCTTACGTTCTGGAGTTGGAACATCGCCGCTCCGGTGGCGCGCTCGGTTGGGTGGAGGCGCGTGGTGAAGCGGTGGCTGATTCCGATGGTGCCGTTATTGGATTGCGGGGTACGGTACAGGACATCACGGACCGAAAGCAAGCGCAGATTGCCCTTGTGCGATCCCAGGATCTTCTTGGGCGCACCGGGCGCTTGGCGGGTGTTGGCGGTTGGGAAGTTCATTTGCCAACCAATAGTGTCTTGTGGACAGACGAGGTGCGGCGTATCCACGGTGTTCCCTTGGACTACGTGCCAAGCCTGGAAGAGGCGATTGCGTTTTATGCACCGTCATCCCAGCCCAAGATTGAAGCCGCTGTCGCAGAATCCATAAAGACCGGAGTGGGTTTTGACTTGGAGTTGGAGATCATCCGGCGCGATGGTGCGCTGCGGTGGGTGCGTGTGGTCGGGTCGGCCGAGTACGTTGACGGTGCTGCTATTAGGCTCGTAGGTGCGTTCCAGGACGTTACCGAACACCGCCGCATGTCCGCCGAGCTGGTCGAGAAGCACGAACTCATGCGGGTGACTTTAGAGTCCATTGGCGATGCAGTCATCACGACGGATGCGACGGGCCATGTCGATTGGCTCAATCCGGTGGCCGAGCACATGACCGGTTGGCTCGCCGCCGAGGCCAAAGGACTTCCGATGGAGCAGGTGTTCCATATCGTGAACGAGCATACGCGTGCACTGGCGGAGAGCCCTGTAGCAATGTGTCTGCAACAGAGGCAAGCAGCTGGGCTTCCACACCATACGCTGCTGATATCGCGTGACGGCAGGGAGTTCGGCATTGAAGATTCTGCGGCGCCCATTCTGGATACATCGGGCACGCTGCACGGGGTTGTCCTTGTTTTCCACGACGTGTCGGAACAAAGGCGCATGTCGGGCGAGATGACCTATCGCGCCACCCATGACTCTCTGACAGGGCTGCTGAACCGGGGTGAGTTCGACGCCCGGCTTGCGCGCGCACTGCGTAAAGCGCAGGAGGAGCATAGTGAACACGCACTGCTTTATATCGATCTGGACCAATTCAAGCTTGTCAACGACGCCTGTGGCCACGCGGTAGGCGATGAGTTGCTGCAACAGGTGGCCAAGCTGTTGGCAGATGCCGTGCGCACCCGGGACACCTTGGCGCGTTTGGGTGGCGATGAGTTTGCCATCATCCTGGAGCATTGTTCGATAGAGCAGGCGTACCGTGTGGCGCAGAAAATTTGTGACCGGATGGATGATTTCCGTTTCATTCACGACGGGCGGCGCTTCCGCATTGGCACGAGTATTGGTCTAGTGCTTGTGAACCACCATTGGACAAATACGTCCGCAATCCAACAGGCCGCCGATACTTCGTGCTACGCGGCCAAGGAAGCCGGCCGAAACCGGGTGCACACCTGGTTGGAGTCGGATGCGGCGATGCGGGCGCGCCATACCGAGATGGGGTGGACATCCCGCATTGAGCGGGCACTGGACGAAGATGGTTTTGTGCTTTTTGCGCAGCGTATCCATTCTTTGGGCGTTGGCGAGGTGGGCATCCATGCGGAAGTTTTGCTGCGGATGAAGAATGACGACGACACCCTGACTCCGCCCGGTGCCTTTCTGCCAGCGGCAGAGCGATTCCACCTTGCCTCACGGGTGGACCGGTGGGTTTTGCGCAATACCTTGGCGTGGATGAAGCAGTTGGATCCAGCAACATCCATCGGCTCGTTGAGTGTCAATCTTTCGGGGCAATCGGTCAGCGATCGCACTTTCCACGTATGGGCATCCGAACTGCTGGCGGATGCCGGGGTGGGCATTCGAGCGAAACTTTGTATTGAGGTCACGGAGACAGCTGCAGTCACTAATCTGGCCGATGCAGCCCTCTTCATCCAGAGCCTGCGTGCAAGTGGCGTGCGGGTAGCGCTGGACGATTTTGGTGCTGGAGCATCTTCGTTCGGGTATTTGAAGTCCTTGCCCGTTGATTACCTGAAGATCGATGGGCAGTTTGTGCGCGATGTCGTCACGGACCCGCTGGACGATGCCGCTGTGCGTTGTTTTGTCGATGTTGCCCGCGTCCTGGGCATAGAAACGGTAGCTGAATTCGTGGACGACCCGGCGGTGCTGCAGCGCCTGATCACGCTGGGTGTGGATTTTGCCCAAGGCTATTTGTTGCACAAACCAGAGCCGATTGACGCGCTGGCCCGCAGCACCTCGGCTGTCGTGGCTGCATAAGCCTCCGGGCTTGGGTGTATCCCGGATACACCGGCTGGGAGCGGGTTGTCTGTAGTACCTCTCGGCTAACTAGCTACGCCTGTGCTGAGCCGGGCGTATGCTATTTTGGCCTCCGTCGCTCGAGATGGCTGCGATGAATGCTATTTATTCAGTAGCAATATAGCCCTTTCTTCGGTTTGCTTGAGCTCCATGCTTGGCTGGCTTGCGCGCTGGATTTCTGCGATCTGGCGGCCTCCCGGTGAAAACCCTGATATCTCGATTCCAAATCCTTTCTACAATTAAAACTATAAATTCACACATGAATAAATATGCAAAAACAGTCAAACCAGAGTCCGTTGCAAGCACTTGCCGTAGACCACTCTTCTCTTGAAGCCTGGCAGGCTCGGCGTACGCGCTTTGCTGCAGCGTCCCCCGCGCAGCAGGCGCTTTTGTTGGCCGAGGTCAGTCGCGCCACGCGCCGCCAGGTGCTGCACATGATCCATGGCGCCGGTTTGGGCCATATCGGTGGCGACTTCTCGGTGACCGATGTATTGACAACCCTGTTTGAAGCCGTGCTGCGAATAGACCCGGCCCAACCTCAGTGGGCCGAGCGCGACCGCTTCATCCTGAGCAAGGGCCACTGCGCGGCAGCCTTGTATTCCACGCTGGCGGCCTGCGGCTTTTTCTCGCCCAACCGTTTGCAGCACTTCATGGTCAATCTATCGCCGCTGAACGGCCACCCGAACCGGCAAAAGATTCCAGGTGTGGAAACCAACACCGGCCCGTTGGGCCACGGCCTGCCGGTGGCTGTGGGTTGTGCCTCGGCAGCGCAAATTGCCCAGCAAGACTGGCGTACCTACGTCATCTTGGGCGACGGCGAGCTGCAAGAGGGCAGCAACTGGGAAGCCGCCATGTGCGCCGCCCACCGCCGCCTGGGTTCGCTGACCGCCGTGGTGGACCGCAACCGCCTGCAGCAGGGTGCAACCACCGCCGACACCAACGAGCTGGAGCCGCTGGCTGACAAGTGGCGCGCCTTTGGCTGGGATGTGGTCACAGTAGATGGTCACAACCATGTCGAGCTGCTGGCCGCCCTGACCGCCCCGCACCCCGGACAACCGCGTTTCGTCATCGCCAATACCATCAAGGGCAAGGGTGTCTCCTTCATGGAGAACGGCGTGGAATGGCACCACAAAGTGCCCAGCACAGCGCAATATGAAGCAGCCTTGCAGGAGTTAGATCAATGAGTAAAGAAGACAACAGCGCCGCCGGCACATTCGATTGCCGTGTGGCCTTTGCCGAAGAGCTGGCGGCCATGGCGCGCACCGACAAGCGCATTGTCGCCGTGTGTAATGACTCGGTGGGCTCCAGCAATCTGGGGGCTTTCAAGAAGGAGTTCCCGGACCGCCTGGTCAACGTCGGCATCGCCGAGCAGAACATGGTGGGCGTGGCCGCAGGTCTGGCCAATGGCGGCTTTCTGCCCTTTGTGTGCGCGGCATCGCCCTTCCTGACCGGTCGTGCGCTGGAACAGATCAAGGCCGACGTGGCGTACAGCAACTTCCCCGTGGCGCTGTGCGGCATGAGCCCCGGCATGGCCTACGGCGAGCTGGGTCCGACCCACCACTCGATTGAGGATTTGGCCTGGATGCGTGCCATCGGCGACCTGCCGGTGATCGTGCCGGCCGACCCGGCGGAAACGCGTGCGGCCCTGCGCTGGTTTGTGGCTTCGCCCCGCCCGGCCTTTTTCCGCATTGGCCGCTACAAGGTCCCGGCGGTGATGCCGGACGGGCAGGACTTCGTGCTGGGCAAGTCCGCCACCTTACATGAAGGTAAAGACGTGACCCTGATTGCCATCGGCACCATGGTGTCCCGCGCACTGGAAGCCGCAGAGCTGCTGGGCCGTGAGGGCATTGCGGCTCGGGTGATCAACGCGTCTTCGGTCAAGCCGCTGGACAGCGACGCCGTGCTGCGTGCCGCCCGCGAAACCGGCGCCATCGTCACGGTGGAAGAGGGCATAGTGCATGGCGGACTGGGTGGTGCTGTGGCCGAGCTTGTGGTGCAGAACCACCTGGTGCCGGTGCGCATCATGGGGGTGCCGGGCTTTGCCCCTACGGGCAGCGCCAGCTTCTTGCTGCAGCATTTCGGCCTGACCGCCGAGGGCATTGCCACGCAGGCCCGGGCTTTGGTGGCTGCACGCAAAGGCTGACACATGGCTGCGCATATTTTGGCGATCGACCAGGGCACCAGTGCCACCAAATGCATCTTGGTGGATGCAGCGGGCCGCATGGTGGCGAAGGCGACCGCGCCCCTGTCCGAATACCTGCCCTTGCCCGGCTGGGTGGAGCAGGATGCCGAGGAAATCTGGCAGAGCGTGCTGCAGGCGGTACACGCCTGCCTGGCCCAAGTTTCCGGCGTGCAGATAGCCGGTGTGGGCATCAGCACGCAGCGCGAGTCAGCCCTGGTGTGGCAGCGCAGCGACGGCCGGGCCGTGACCCCATTGTTGAGCTGGCAAGACCAACGCACGGTGGCACTGCGCGACCGTTTGAGCACCGATGCTGTCGAAAAAATGGTGCGCGAGCGCTCTGGCTTGCCGTTGGACCCGATGTTTTCCGCGCTGAAACTGGCCTGGCTGTTGGACGAATTCGATCCGCAGCGCAAGCAGGCTAGGTCGGGCAACTGGTGCGCCGGCACGGTGGACGCCTATTTGCTGGGTCGTCTGGGTGCAGACTTCGTGATTGATGCTGGCAATGCATCCCGCACCCAGCTGCTGAACGTGCATGCCGGCGACTGGGATGCGGATTTGCTGGCGCTGTTCGGTATTCCGCGCCACCTGCTGCCACGGGTGCATGCGTCTTGCGGCGTGTTTGCCAAGGCGGACAAATTGCATCCCGCGCTGCAAGGCGTGCCCGTGTTGTCGGTCATGGCCGACTCGCATTCGGCCCTGTTTGCACATGGCGGCTTCGAGCCCGGGCAGGTGAAAGCCACGCTGGGCACGGGCTCGTCGGTGATGGCACTGGCGCCCAGCGGCGGGGCGCACCACCCGGGCATGTGCCTCACCATTGCATGGGATGCAGGCCAAGGCCCTGTGCAGGCGCTGGAGGGCAATATCCGCGCCGCCGGTGCCACGCTGCGCTGGCTTGCCGATCTGTTTGAGATGCCACTGGACGACGCGGTCGAATTGGCCAGCCGCAGCGCCAGCAATGGCGTGTGCCTGGTGCCCGGCTTCAACGGCCTGGGAGCGCCCTGGTGGGATACGCAGGCCGTGGGTTTGGTCAGTGGCCTGACCTTGAGCGCCGGTAAATCCGCGCTGCTGGCTGCCGGGCTGGAGTCCATTGCGCACCAGGTGGCCGATGTGATCGATGCCATGGACCAAAGCGTGCCCGGTATGCGCAAGCTGTATCTGGACGGTGGCCCTTCGCGTAATCCGCGTCTACTGGACATGTTGGCCGGCTATATCGGCCGCCCGGTGGTGCAGTGTGCTGACCCTGAACTTTCTGCCTTGGGCGTGGCGCATCTGGCAGGGCTGCAGGCGGGCGTGTGGGATTGGGCGGCCTTGAAGGCCCTGGCCCGCGCGCAAAACGATGTGCAGTCCACCCTGGCCACGGCCGAGGTGGCGGCTAGCAGGCACAACTGGTCGCATGCGGTGGCGCGTGCACGGTTACGCGGTTGAACCCAGGTTTTCCTTATTTCACGCCCATATTCCGGAGGCATCTTGGCTATTGATCTTTCTAATCCGGCTCGCCCTGAAAAGGACCGCCCGACTACCGTACCCCAGCACCGTGTCCATTGGGCGCGCGCGCTGGTAGACCACGGCCCCGAGCTGAGCTTGCTGGTGCTGTGCGTGGCGCTGTCATTGGCTACGGACACATTTTTCTCGTTCCGCAACCTACTGAACGTGTTGGACCAGCTGACAGTACTGGGCATCATGGCGCTGGGTATGACGGCGGTGATCGTGATTGGCGGCATCGACCTATCCGTGGGGTCGG
The DNA here is from genome assembly GCA_026400275.1 of Burkholderiales bacterium. Classification (GTDB taxonomy): domain Bacteria; phylum Pseudomonadota; class Gammaproteobacteria; order Burkholderiales; family Burkholderiaceae_C; genus Rhodoferax_B. Next base: position 6,040 of record JAPLPK010000228.1, on the reverse strand, counting down.
TGCTGGCCCTGTCGATGATGGTGATGGGTTGGTTGTCCAACGTGGTGGGCATACCCATGCCAATTGCCATTCTGGCTGCCTTGGGTATGGGGGCGATATGCGGGCTGGGCTCGGGCCTGCTGATCACCCATGCACGCCTGCCGGCCTTCATTGCCACGCTGGCCACTATGTCCATCTGCCGTGGCTTGGCGAATATGGTGACCGATGGTTCGCAGATTGTGGGCTACCCAGATTGGTTTTCGGCTATGTCGATCAACCGCTATTTCGGCTTTCTGTCGATCACGGTGGCGCTGTTCATCGTACTGACCATCGCTGCAGCTCTGTTCATGAAGTACCGCGCCGCCGGACGTTCGCTGTATGCGATTGGAGGCAGCGCTGAAGTGGCGCGGCTGGCCGGTATTCCGGTGCGCAAGGTGACCCTGGCGGTTTATACCGTGTGCGGCCTGCTCGCCGGCCTGGCCGGCGCGGTGATGTCCACACGGCTGGATTCGTCCCAGCCCAGCGGTGGCCTGGGTTATGAGCTGGACACGATTGCGGCTGTGGTGATTGGCGGCGCAAGCCTTTCCGGCGGCGTGGGCACCATCTGGGGCACGCTCATGGGCGTACTGACCATAGGCGTGCTGCGCAATGGCTTGAACCTGCTGGGCGTATCGCCCTTCGTACAGCAAGTGGTCATCGGCGGGGTGATTGTCCTGGCGGTGGCGGTGGACTCCAACAAACGCCGCATTGGCTAGCCCCGCACAGAGGAGGACCTACCGCCAACGCCATTCATAAACCTTTCAACCCTTGAGCCGACGCCCTCTGGTCCGGTGGCGCCGTGATGGAACCGACCGCAATTACAAATAAATCATTTAGGAGCAAACATGTTTAAGTTCAAGCAAATCGCCATCGCCGCTGGTGTGGCCGCATCCCTCGTTGCATCCAGTGCAGCTTTTGCGCAGGAGAAAAAAATTGGGTTGGCCGTGGCCAATCTGCAGGCAGAGTTCTTCAACATGATCAAGCAGTCTGTCGAAACCTACGGCAAGGAAAAGGGTTACAAGGTAATTACCGTGGACGCCAAGGGTGATGCCACCACCCAGGTGAACCAGATCCAGGATCTGATCACGCAAAAGATCGACGCGCTGATCTACATCCCCGCTGGAGCTACCGCTGCTACCGTGCCCGTGAAGGCCGCGCGCGCCGCAGGCATCCCGGTCATCAACGTGGACCGCAACGCCGAAGGTGCGCCTGGCGACACCTTCATCTACGGCCAATCCATTGCCGCTACCAAGGCGCTGGGAGAAATGGTGTGTGACAAGACCGGTGGCAAAGGCACGGTGGCAATGATCCACGGCCAGCGCGGCACCACACCGGAAGTGGATCGCACCAAGGGCTTCAAGCAAGGCCTGGACAAATGCGGCATGAAGGTCAAGCAAGAGCAGTGGACCGAGCGTTGGTCGGCCGATGAAGGAGCCAAGATCGCCCAGGACATGCTGCAACGCGACCCTTCCATCAACGTGATCCTGGGCCAGGCCGATGGCATTGCCCTGGGTGCTTCGCAGGCGGTCAAGCTGGCCAAGCTGCCGCAAAAGATCTGGGTCGTCGGGTTTGACGGAGATGTGGGTGGCCTGAAGGCTGTGCAAAGCGGCTCGCTGGATGCCACGGCCACGCAGCAGACCTTCAACATGGGCCGTATGGCGGTAGATGCCGCCACCAGCCTGATCGCTGGCAAGGCCGTGCCCAAGGACCAGCCCACCGACGCCAAGGTTACCACCCAGGCCAATGTGGAAGAGTTCCTGAAGGCACATCCTTAATCAGGCAGGCACGCCAGGTTCTCGTCCTTGGGCGGGGCCTGGCGCCCACTGTGTATTTATTTCCCCTGGTACACCCATGAGCACCCTTGCGTCTACAGAAGACACGTCTGTCGATACCACTACCGGCCTGGTTCTGCGCAATATTGGCAAAACCTATGGCCCGACTACCGTTCTGCGCGGGGTGAATCTGCATGTACGGCCCGGCGAGTTGCTGGCCCTGCTAGGCGAGAACGGCGCAGGCAAGTCCACGCTGTCCTCGGTGATTGCCGGGGTGGTGCAACCGGACGCGGGCGGTAGCATGCTCTGGCAAGGTCAGGCCTATGCGCCGCAGGCGCCAGTAGATGCGTTGCACGTGGGGATTGGCCTGATCCACCAGGAGATGCGCCTGCTGCCCGAGTTGACGATTGCAGAGAATATTTTTGTCGGTCGCCTGCCCATGAAGGGCGGGCGTATCGACCTCGACGGCATGGTCCAGCGCGCCCAGGTCCAGTTGCAGCGCCTGGGCTTGGATGTACCCGCCACCCAAAAAGTCGGCACGCTGAGCGTGGCCGCGCAGCAGCAGGTGGAGATTGCCAAGGCGTTGACCTTGAACGCCAAACTGTTGATTCTGGACGAGCCCACCGCTGCGCTGGGCGACAAGGAAACCGACCGTCTGTTCGAGCAGATCCATCGCCTAAAGGCGGAGGGCGTTTCGTTCATTTATGTCAGCCACCGGCTGGCCGAGATTGCACGCATTGCAGACCGCATCCTGGTGCTGCGCGATGGCGCGCAGGTCGCCACCCATGCCACGGCCCAGGTGCCCACCTCGCAGCTTGTGCGCGATATGGTGGGGCGTAGTGTGGACCGCTTGTTTCCGTCCATCCCCACGCCGGGACCGGATGCGCCGGTGGCCTTGGCAGTGCGCAATCTGCACGCGCCGAATGGCAGGTTCAAGAACATATCGTTTGAAGTACGTGCCGGCGAGGTGCTGGGCTTTGCCGGCATCGTGGGTGCGGGCCGAACCGAGCTAATGCGGGCCTTGGTGGGCATAGACCCGATTGCCCAGGGCAGCATAGAAATTGACGGCAAGCCCATCGCGATGCGCAGCCCTATGGATGCTATCCGCGCCCATCTGGTGCTGGTCCCCGACGACCGCAAGGCACTGGGCCTGGTGCTGTCCCACAGCATCGAGGACAACCTGCTTTACAACAATCTGGACCGCGTGGCACCCAGCGGCTGGTTGCAGCCCGCACGCACCGTAGAGTTCGCACGTAAGCTGATCCAGCGCCTGGGCGTGAAGGGTCAGCCCAAGTTGCCGGCCAGCAGTATGTCGGGCGGCAACCAGCAAAAGGTGGTAATTGCCAAGTGGGTGGCGCATGACCCTAAGATCATCATTCTGGACGAACCCACGCGCGGTATCGATGTGGGCGCGCGTGCCGCCATCTACGAGGTGATTGCCGAGCTGGCGCGGGCTGGCATGGCTGTGGTGGTGGTCAGCTCTGATCTGGACGAGGTGCTGGGCCTGGCGCACCGTGTGGTGGTGCTGGCGCGGGGCGAGAACCAGGGCGTTTTGACGCGCGAGGAAGCTACGCCCTCCCGGGTTATGGAGCTGGCGGTATCCTGAGAGCCATAGTGATAATCCGCGCCATGGCAAAACATCAATATGGCTCCCACGACCTGCAGCGTCTCATCACCCGGATCGCTAGCATGTACTACCAACGCGGCATTGGGCAGCCGCGCATCGCCGAGCAGCTCGGCCTGTCGCAGACACGGGTATCGCGTTTGCTCAAGCAGGCCGAGGAGCTGGGCATTGTGCGCATCACCGTCCATGTGCCAGAGGGTGTGCATGCCGACCTGGAAGAGCGGCTGGAAACGCATTACGGGCTGGACGAAGTCATCGTGGTCGAGGCCGAGGAAGCCGATGTGCTGGACGACGAGCGTACCAATTTGGCGCTGGCCGGCCCCACGGCCCGCTATCTGGAGTTGATGGTGCCAACCTTTGGTGCCATTGGCGTGTCGTCCTGGAGCTCCAGCCTGCTGGCAGCTGTCAATGTGATGCGCCCTGCGGGCCCGGGCCATACGCGCAGCATCGTGCAGGTTCTGGGGGGGGTGGGCTTTGCGGGCGCGCAGGTGTTTGCCACCCGGCTGACGGAGCGGCTGGCGCAGCTGTCCAAGGCCGAAGCCATCTTTATGAATGCGCCCGGCGTCGTCAGCACCGTGGAAGCCAAGAACGCGATGTTGAGCGACCCGACCTGCCGCCAAGCCCTGGAGCGTTTTGACGATTTGTCGGCCCTGTTGCTGGGCATCGGTGCCATTCCGCCGTCGCGCATGTTGCGTGAGAGCGGCAATGTATTTACCGAGCAAGACTTGGCCGATCTGCGCGATGCGGGCGCTGTGGGCGATGTCTGCATGCAGTTCTTCGATGCCGATGGCAAGCACGTGACTACGCCGTTTGGCGATCGTGTGCTGGGCATAGGCATAGACCAAATTCGCCGCACGCGACGCCGCATCGGCGTGGCTGGTGGTGCGCGCAAATTCGAAGCCATCCGCGCGGCCTTGCGTGGCGGCTGGCTGACCACCTTGATTACCGATTTACACACGGCCCAGCTGTTGCTGGACCAACCTTAACCCTGCCGACCACAGGGCCGGCAGCATTGCACAGGAGCTTTTATGGACTTGTTTGAATTGCGCGGCGACGTGGCTTTTGTTACCGGAGCGGGGAGCGGCATTGGCCAGCGTATTGCGGTGGGGCTGGCCGAGGCGGGCGCGGATGTGGCCTGCCTGGATTTGGCGGGCAGTGCCGGTTTGTCCTCTACGGTGGAGCGCATCCAGGCGCTGGGCCGTCGGGCGCTGGCGCTGGAAGGCAATGTCACGCGGGCCGAGGATGTGCAGGCAGCCGTGGCTGCCACCGAGAAGGAACTGGGCGCGCTGACGGTGGCGGTCAACTGTGCCGGTATCGCCAACGCGACCGCTGCGGAAGACATGCCGATTGAGCAATGGCAGCGCATGATGCAGATTAACGTAGAAGGCGTCTTCCTGTCCTGCCAGGCGCAGGCCCGCGTGATGCTGCCGCGCCGCCGGGGCAGCATCATCAATATCGCGTCCATGTCGGGCAGCATCGTGAATCGGGGGCTGCTGCAGGCGCATTACAACAGCTCCAAGGCGGCGGTGATCCACCTCAGCAAGAGCCTGGCGATGGAGTGGAGTGACCGCGGCTTGCGCGTCAATAGCATCAGCCCCGGCTACACCATGACACCCATGAATGCCCGTCCCGAAGTGGCTGAGCAATGCAAGATTTTCGAACGTGACACGCCCATGGGACGCATGGCGACCGTGGACGAAATGGTCGGCCCGGCTGTGTTTTTGTCGAGCAAGGCGGCTTCGTTTTGCACCGGCGTGGACTTGATCGTGGATGGCGGCTTTGTCTGCTGGTAGGGGCTGAACATGACTCTTCGATTCCAAGACAAAGTCGTCGTGGTGACCGGCGGCAGCCGGGGTATTGGGAAAAGCATTGCCGAGCGCTTTGCCCGTGAAGGCGCGCGTATCTGCGTGGCCGCCAATGAACCCCTGGTCCACGAGACTGCCCAAGCCTTACGGGATGCCGGTGCCCAAGCCATTTCCGTGGTGCTGGATGTCACGGACAAGGTGCAAGTCAAGGCTATGTACGAGCAGGTGGCGCGCGAGCTGGGCGAGGTGGATGTTTCTGTGCAGAACGCCGGCGTCATTACCGTCGCCCGCCTGGAGGATTTGACCGAAGCCGAGTGGGACAAGGTCATGGCCGTGAACACCAAGGGTGTCTTCCTGTGCTGCCAGGAGGCCGCTGTGCGCATGCGTGCTGCCGGCAAGAAGGGAAGGCTGATCAACACGGCCTCTGGCCAGGCGCGCCAGGGCTTTATCTTCACCCCGCACTACGCTGCCAGCAAGTTCGGCGTGGTGGGCATCACCCAAAGCCTGGCCAAAGAACTGGCAAAGACGGGCATCACGGTCAATGCTTTTTGCCCGGGCATCATCACCACCGACATGTGGGCGTACAACGATGCGGCCTGGGGCAAGCTGCTGGGCGACTACCAGCCGGGCGAGCTGATGGCTGAGTGGGTGGATGCCATCCCCATGGGCCGTGCGGGCACGGGGGAGGATGTGGCAGGGCTGGTCAGCTTCTTTGCGTCGGACGACGCGGCTTACATCACGGGCCAGACCGTCAACGTGGACGGCGGAATGTTCATGTCCTGACGTGTGCGCTGGCGCGCTTCAGTACAGGTGCCAGCCGT
>JAPLPK010000116.1 GCA_026400275.1 Burkholderiales bacterium | reverse complement strand
CCATGGCTGAGGTCTATACCGGCCTGAAGACCGGCCTGGTTGACGCAGCGGAAAACAACGTCCCCTCCTACGAAGAAGCCAAGCACTACGAGTCGGCAGGTGTGTTCTCGGAGACCATGCACGTCATGACCCCCGACGTGCTGGTCTTCTCGAAAAAGGTCTGGGACACCCTGACCCCGGCCGAGCAGGCCTCACTGCGCAAGTCGGCCAAGGCCTCTGTGCCCTACTACGTGACGCTATGGGATGCCAAGGAAAAGGAAGCCCGCGCTGCCGTGCTGAAGAGCGGCGCCAAGATCATCCCCACCTCTGAAATCGACAAGAAAAGCTTTGTAGATGCAGAAAAACCCGTCTGGGACAAGTTCGCCACCACGCCTGAGCTGAAGGCTCTGGTGCAAGAGATCGTCAACGTCAAATAAGCCACTTCTGCCGCCGCGCTCCTGGGCGCGGCGGCAGAGCCGTGCCAAAGCCGCACCATGCAATTATTCAACTCAATCAACGCGCACCTGTCCAACTGGGTGTTGCGCCTGGCCAGTGTCTGCCTGGCCGCACTGGGCCTGGTGGTCATCTACGGCGTCGTGATGCGTTACGCATTCAACGACGCGCCTGCGTATGTGGAACAGGTAGCCCTGCTGCTGGTCATCTCCGTCGCCATGTTCGGCGCCGCTGCGGGCGTGCATGATGTCGGCCATATTGGCCTGGACTCTGCCGTCAAGCTGCTGCCACCCAAGGGCCAGTTCATCTGCCACGTACTGGTCGAGCTACTGACCATCACATTTGCCTTGGTATTGCTGTGGGGCTGTGAGCACATGGCTGCGTCCACCCGGCACGACACCATTCCCACCCTGGGCATTTCCGAAGCATTCCGCTACCTGCCTCCAGTGATTGCGGGTGTCCTCATCGTCCTTTTTTCAGTCAAGCACCTGCTGGCACTATTTACCAAGAAGGCTGCTGCCTGACCATGGAACTCGCTGTACTTTCCCTGAGCTTCGTGCTCTTCCTCGTGCTGGGTGTGCCCGTCGCTTTTGCGATCGGTCTGAGCTGCCTGGCCACCTTCGCGGTAGAGGGCCTACCGCTGGCTACCGCCATGCAGATGATGGTCTCCGGCATGAACGTCTTCTCGTTCCTGGCGATTCCATTCTTTATCTTCTCTGGCGAGCTGATGCTGCACGGCGGCATTGCCGACAAGATACTGAACTTCGCGCGCAGCCTCGTCGGCCACATGAAGGGCGGCCTGGGCCTGGCCAACGTGATGGCCAGCACGCTGTTTGGCGGTGTCTCGGGCTCTCCCATTGCCGACACGTCGGCCATGGGCGGCGTGTTGATCCCCATCATGAAGCGCGAAGGCTATAGCGCCGACTACGCAGTGAACGTGACCACCCACGCATCGCTGACCGGCGCGCTGATGCCGACTTCGCACAACATGATCATCTACGCCTTTGCGGCCCAGGCTGCCAGCGGCATGATCGACGGCCACCCTATCCGTGGTGTGTCCATTGGCGACCTGATGTTTGCCGGCCTGGTCCCAGTGTTCTGGATCATGGTCTGCATGCTGATTGCAGCTTACTGGCAGGCCAACAAAAACGGCTTCCCCAAGCGGGCCGATGGCTCGTCCATGCTGGAGAAGTTCCCCGGCTGGTACGCGGTGCTGACTACCTTCATCGCGGCCATTCCCGGTCTGATGGTGATCGTGGTGATTCTGGGCTGCGTGATGGGCGGCGTCACCACCGCTACCGAGGCGGCGGCGATTGCTGTGGCCTATTCGCTGCTGCTGACGTCGGTGATCTACCGCACCATGAGCAAAGAAAAGCTGATCAAGTCGCTGAAGAAAGCCTCCAAGACCACGGGTGTGATCCTGCTGCTGATCGGTGTATCGAACATGCTGCGCTGGCAAATGGCCTACCTGGAAATCCCAGATGCGATCGAGGCAGCCCTGCTGCACGCCACGACCACGCCCTGGCTGATGCTGCTGTATATCAACATCATCCAGATCTTTCTGGGCATCTTCCTGGACATGGCAGCGCACATCCTGATCACCACGCCGCTGTTCCTGCCACTGGCCATCCAGATGGGCGTGGGCCCTGTGCAGTTCGGCATGATGCTGCTGCTGAATTGCGCACTAGGCCTGGTCCACCCGCCGGTGGGTACGGTGCAGTTTGTGGGGTGCGCCATAGGCAATATATCGATTGGTGAGGCAACCAAAACCGCCTGGCCCTACTACCTGGCAATATGGATAGCCATCAACCTGGTGACCTATGTGCCGTCGTTCTCCACCTGGCTGCCGTCCATCATTACCGGCCACCCGGTGTTCTAGCGAACCCGGTAAAAAATGAAAGGGCTGCAACCGCAGCCCTTTTTACCCCTCATGCAGCTGCGCTTCACTTCGCGCGCTGTGACCAGCTTGCGGGAGGACTTGTACCTCCAAGAGTGCGCCCATGCTGGGCGCACATAAGAAAAGGGGGCTGAATTTCTTCAGCCCCCTTTTTGCAATGGCGGATGTGCTTACTTGGCGGCAGAAGCTGCGGGTGCAGCAGGCGTTGCCGGTGCTGCTGCAGCAGCCTTCTCAGCCTTCTTCACATGCTTCTTGGCGTGCTTCTTCATAGGCTTGGATGTGGCATCTGCGGGAGCTGCAGCGGCCGCAGCAGGAGCGGCGTCCTTGGCAGGCGCGGCTGGCGCTTGGGCAAACGAGGCAGCAGCAACCGTAGAAATCAGGGCGGCAGCGAAGAGGGATTTGATCGTGGTCATTACAGGTTTCCTAAAACAATAGTCGCATAGGCTCCGACTTCGTCGAGCAAGTCCGAATTGCGTTCAGACCTGCACCTACAACGCGAACGTATCAACCCCGTTGACCACATATACATTTCTTTATACACGCCACCCATTTAAGCCCCATAGCCCTGCAGCGCACAAAATACCTGCGCAGGGTGCTATCAAAAAAGTAACAAAGCAGATGCATGAGACACATCTGCTCACTCTTCTGAATGCGCCCCTCGCTGGCAGTTAGATCAGCTACCCCAGCCTTCCAGCACCACCTTGCCACGCGCCTGGCCGGACTCGATCAGGGTATGGGCGCGGCGCAGGTTGTGGGCATTGATACTGCCAAAACTTTCCGCCAGCGTGGTGCGAATCTGGCCTGCATCCACCAGCTGTGCCACCGCCTCCAGCAACGTGTGCTGGGCCTGCATATCGGGCGTGCCGAACATGGGACGGGTGAACATCATCTCCCAGTGCACCGACACCGCTTTGCGCTTGAACGGCATCACGTCCAGCACCGCCATATCGTCGATCAGGCCTAACTTGCCCTGCGGCGCAATCACCTCCTGGATCTGTGCCAGGTAGTCACCGGTATGGGTCAGGCTGGCGACGTAATCCACCTGCGGTAGACCGACACGCTGCAGCTGCGGCGCCAGGGGCTGGCTGTGGTCGATCACATGGTGGGCGCCCAGCTGCTGCACCCAGGCCTGGGTTTCGGGCCGTGAGGCTGTACCCACGATGGTCAGCCCGGTCAAGCGCCGCGCCAGTTGGACCAGGATGGAGCCCACGCCACCGGCCGCGCCAATCACCAGCAGCGACTTGGAAGGGGCCTGGTCATCCTGCTCACCCTGCGCGATGGCCAGGCGGTCAAACAGCAACTCCCAGGCGGTGATGCTGGTCAAGGGCAAGGCAGCAGCCTCGGCAAAGTTCAGTGTTTTAGGCATGTGACCCACGATGCGCTCGTCCACCAGATGGAGCTGGCTGTTGCTGCCGGGCCGGGTGATGGAGCCGGCGTAGTACACGCGGTCGCCAGGCTGGAACAGCTGCACCTGCGGCCCTACCGCACGCACGATGCCGCTGGCGTCCCAGCCCAGTACCTTGTGGCTCTGCCCTTCCGCAGGTGCGGCAGAGCCACGGACCTTGGCGTCTACCGGGTTGACAGATACCGCCTGCACTTCGACCAGCAGGTCACGGCCCTGGGCCTGGGGTTCGGGCAGCTCGAAGTCCAGCAAAGCACTGGGTTCGGAGATGGCTTGGGGGCGTTGGTAGCCGATGGCACGCATGGAAACTCCTTTAAAGACGTGTACTGAGGGACTCATCTTCAGCTTTATTGAATTTAAGATAAATAGCCCAATGATTGAATTCAGTTGCAAATAAAATTTGCAAATGAAAGCCTTGCAAGACCTGGAAATCTTCGTGCGCACCGTGGATGCAGGTAGCCTGTCGGCCGCCGCGCGGAGTTTGGACATCACCCCCGCAGCGGCCAGCGCGGCACTGCAGCGGCTGGAGGCCGAACTGCAGACTGCGCTGCTGGTGCGCTCCACCCGCAGCCTGCGCCTGACACCGGAGGGTGCGGTTTTCCTGGAGCACTGCCGCCTGGCGCTGAACACCCTGCGTGAAGGGCAGCAAACCCTGGCCACGGGCCGCCAGCAGGTACAGGGCACGCTGCGCCTGGCCGTGTCGTCCGACCTGGGGCGCAACCTGCTGCTGCCCTGGCTGGATGCCTTCCAGGACCAGCATCCGCAGGTGCGCTTCCGCCTGCAGGTATCCGACCGCATGGCGAACATCTTCAGCGAGCCGGTGGACGCGGCCTTCCGCTACGGCGAGCCGCCCGACTCCAACCTGGTGGCGCTGCCGGTCGCACTGGATAACCGGCGTGTGCTGTGTGCCTCACCAGCCTATCTACAACGGCATGGCACACCCAGCACGCCAGCCGATCTGGCTCGGCATGACTGCCTGTGTTTTTTGCTGGGTGAAGATGTGAACGACCGTTGGGAGTTCAGCCACAACGGCCATCCCACCACGGTACGGGTCGGCGGCGGTCATGTGGCCAACGATGGCGATCTGGTGCGCCGCTGGGCCATCGCCGGGCGCGGTATTGCCTACAAGTCGTGGCTGGATGTGGCCCAGCCACTGGCGGACGGCAGGCTGCAGGCTCTGTGTAACGACTGGGATACCGAGGCTGCGCCCCTGTACATGGTGTTGCCCGACCGGCGCCAGCTCACGCCCGCCCTGCGCTTGCTGCGCGAGTTTGTCGCAGTCCAGTGCGCCGCACTGCCCACGGGGTCAAAGCGGCAGAATGGATGACTGGTGGAAGCTGTCCCGCCCGCTGCCCTTGACCTCGTACATGGCTTTGTCGGCGCTGGACAGCAACTCGCCAGCCGTCTGCCCGTCTTGCGGGTAACGGCTGATGCCAATGCTAGCCGTCAGCTGCAGCACCTTGCCACGCACCGTCATGGGCTGCTTGATGCCGTTCAGCAGCTTTTCGGCAATGGCAATCAGGTCTTCGTCGGGCACGGCGGCCCCCAGCAGCACGACGAACTCATCGCCGCCCAGGCGGGCCACCGTGTCCACTTCACGCACCAGGGAGAGCATGCGCTGCGCCAAGTTCACCAGCACCACGTCACCGGCCTCATGGCCATGGCGGTCGTTGATGGCCTTGAACGCGTCTAGATCAATGAAAAACAGGCACACCTGCTGCTGGTAGCGGCGGGCATGGGCCAGTGCCTGCTCCAGCCGCTCTTGGAACAGGCGCCGGTTTGGCAAGCCGGTCAGCATGTCGTGCTGGGCCAGGTGCTCCAGCTCTTCCTGGTTGTCCTTCAAATCCGCCAACTGCTGGGTGATCTGGGTATGCATCTTGTGGAAACTGCGCGCTAGCAGGCCGATCTCGTCGCGGCTTTGCAGGGGCAGCTTTTCCGGCGGCAGGCCGTTGGCAAGGCGTTGCGCGGCCACCGTCATTTGGTTGATGGGCCGTGTCCAGACCCGGGCCAGCACAATGGCCAGCAACAGGCAGGCTAGGCACAAACCCACCACGATCTTCACCACCGTGGCACCCAGCTGCTGCGACTGCGCCAGTACCTGTTCCAGCGGCTGCGCCACCCCTAGGATAAGTCGGCTCTCATTGGCCGAGAGCCGGGTGGACTGGGCGATAAATGCGGCTACCACCGGCGTACCCGCATAGTCACCGTCACGGTCTTCGAAAACCACGTGGTCCTGCTCGCGCTGCACCACGGCCAGCGTTGGCAAGAACTCGTCCTGCACCAGCATGCGCCGGCCGCGCTCGAAGCCAAAGGTCTTGCTGTTGTCTGGATGGACCAGGATGTCACCCTCGCTGTTCGCCAGAAACACCTTGTAGGCCGCCGGCAGGTCCGCAGACAGCAGGCCGAACATACCGTTCAGGTCCACATTCACGACCACCACCCCCACGGCATTGCCCTCGGCATCTACTACCGGCATAGCCTGCTGCAGCATGGGCAGGTCCCGCCCGGCGTCGCTACCGGCTTCGCGGTTGATGGTGATGGGTGACAGATAGGTGGAGCCCGCTGGCAGCTTCAAGGTCTCGGCAACATAGGTGTAATGGCCCTTTTCCTGCAGGTTGTCACCCTGCACCCGCGCCACCGCGCCGTTGCTGCGGTCTACCCGTACACGCTCCAGTCCAAAGTCACTGGCAGAAATCAGCCTCAGCTGGCTGTAAGAGGGGTTGGCCTGCATTTGCAACTGGAACAGCGTGGCGAGTTGGTCATCCAATGCTGCGTCCGGGTGCTGCAGCGTGGACATCGCCGCCGGGTGGTGGGCCAACACCTCCAGGGTGCGGGAAATCTCCTGGCGCGTGAGGGTGATGCGGCGCGCCAACACCTGGGTGGACGTCAGCAACTTGTTCTGGGCTGCATCCACCAGCAGATCGCGGCTGGCCCGGTAGGCGTAGAAGCCGGTCACGCCTGCCGCCAGGAAACCCACCAACGCCAAAAGCAAGGCCAATTTGGCGGCGATCCCAAATCTCATGGAGCCAACACCCTGCTGATGCGATCACCCGCCATGATGCGCGTCCACAGCAGATCCCGCTGCTCTTCGCTCTCCACCGGCTCCAGCCATACCAGTCTGTCTTCGGCGCGCTCTCCGGTTGAGGCCGTAGTCGTATTGGCCAGGCCTTGCCGGCCGGCCAGGGCCTGGCCAGGCTCGGCCTCCAACATGTAGTTGATCCAGGCCGCAGCCAGGGCCGGGTTGCGGGCCCCACGGGTCATGGCCCAGCAATCCAGCCAGGCCAGGGCGCCCTCCTTGGGAATAACATAGCCCACGTCCATGCCGGCTTTTTGCATCAGCTGCAACTGCTGGCGGCCAAAATTGGCGAACAGCAAGGCGGCTTTGCGCGCCTTGAACAGTGCCATAGCCTCTTCAGGCTGGGTGTAAAAGCCCGCTGCATTGCGCCGCAGAGCCACCAGTTGCTCTGCCGCAGGCCCCCAGCTTTTATCTTCGATCTGAAATGGCGATTTCAGGCGCAGCATCTGCGCCGCCAGTGAAAAGTTGTGCGCACCGCCGTTGTAAGCCACAACCTTGCCTTTCCAGCGCGGGTCCCACAGCACGGCGAGCGAGTCCGGAGGCTGTGGCATCTGCTGGCGGTCGTAGATCAGACCCATATCCGAATAGGTATACGGAATGGCGTAGGTGTTGCCGTTGTGCCGCAAGCCGGGTATCGCGTCCTGGTTGCGAAAGCGCGTCAGTTGGCGCGACAGGTTGGGGATGTCCTGCAACGGTATGGGCAGTACCAGGTCCTGCTTGATGTAACGCTGCAGTTCGGCCGTGTTGACGGCAAACAGGTCGAAGTCTTGCGCGTTATTGGTACGAATCTTTTGCCACAGGTCCGCATCCGAATATATGGTGGTGACCTCGACCCGCACCTGGGCACGCTGCTCGAATTGTTTGACGATGTCCGGGTCCGCATAACCTGGCCAGGCCAGCACACGCAAAGTCTCGTCTGCACGTGACAACGCAGGAAGCAGGACTGCAAGCGTCAGACAGAAATCACGGCGTTTGAAAGAGGCCCAGTTCATATGTAAACAGATGTTACCTAGCGCATGACCCTCAGTCCAGCATCCACCGTGCTAAATTGCCGCCATCTCCCCATCATCTTAGCGACGAAGCCGGGAAAGCCGACTTTTCTGTCACATTGGCGACTCCGGCATGCGGTGATGGCCTCTAACAAATATGGGGGCAACGCAAATAAATCCTACGTCATGCGCTATAAATACAGTAGCAAATATGCAAAAAAGCATGTGCGTGCTACTCTGCAGGCCCATGCATCTGCCCGTCGATGTAGTACCAGCGCCCGTCTTCGCGCACAAAGCGGCTGGTTTCATGCATGCGCTGTGCCCGTCCATTGTCGCGGCAACGGGCCACGAACTCCACCACGCCAGCGTCGCCAGACTCCATTGCATGGCGCACCTCAAGCCCCAGCCATTTGACGGGAGCCAGCTCCAAGTCACCCGGTGCGGTGGACGGATGCCAGGTAAACAGCAAGTACTCCAGCAGGCCCAGCACATAAGCGCTGTAGCGCGAGCGCATCAACGCCTCAGCCGTAGGTGCGTAAACAGCTGTCTCCATGCCTTTATGCCAGGGGGCACAACATTCGGCGTAGGTTTGGCCGCTATCGCAAGGGCATGGGGCGTGGGCAGGGTGCAGATTTTTCTTCATGGGGCAAAAGGTGTCGCGTGCGCAAGCAAAGGCCAAAACCCCTGGATTTTCACCCAGGACCAGGCCCATCCCACCCGCCCTGGCTAGCGCGCCAGTTCAGCTGAGCCGCAAAGCAGATCGCAAACCCGGCGCCCCCACCCTGGGCAAGCCTGTATCTCCCGGCGCAATCTTGAACACGGCCACGGTTTGCACCAGCGTGTGGGCCTGGGACTTGAGACTGCTGGCGGCTGCCGCCATTTGCTCGACCAGTGCGGCGTTCTGCTGGGTGGCTTGGTCCAGGTGGGTCACTGCCTCACCAACCTGGGCCACGCCGGCACTTTGCTGGCTGCTGGCGGCGCTAATCTGGCCCATTAAATCGGTCACTTGGGTAATGGAGCGCACGACCTCGGTCATGGTGACACCGGCCTGGTCCACCAGCCGTGTGCCCTGCTCCACCCGCTCCACGCTAGCGGCAATCAGGGCCTTGATCTCCTTGGCTGCCTGGGCCGAGCGGCCGGCCAAGGAGCGCACCTCGGACGCCACCACGGCAAAGCCCCGGCCCTGCTCGCCGGCGCGGGCTGCCTCCACGGCCGCATTCAGGGCCAGGATATTGGTCTGAAAGGCAATGCCGTCGATCACGCTGATGATGTCCGATATCTTGTGCGACGACTCGTTGATGCCTCGCATGGTCTGCACCACTTGGCCCACTACATCGCCGCCCTGGGCGGCCACCGAGGACGCGTTCACCGCCAACTGGTTGGCCCGCAGGGCGCTGTCGGCGTTGTGGCGCACGGTAGCGTTCAGCTCTTCCATAGAGGCCGCAGCCTCCTCCAGCGCGCTGGCCTGCAGCTCGGTACGAGCCGATAGATCGTGGTTACCCTGGGCAATCTCCGCGCTGGCGCTGGACACGCCCTCAGAACCCTGGCGCACGGACGCCACCACGTTCGACAGGCTGGTCTGCATGCCCGACAGGGCCTGCAGCAACTGGGCTGTTTCGTCCTTGCCGGTGGACACGATGGGCTGGCTCAGGTCGCCGCCGGACACGGCTTTCGCCACATGCAGTGCACGCAGCATGGGCTGGGTGATTGAGCGGCTGAAAAGCACGCTGCACAAGGCCCCCACCGCACAGACCAACAGCATGATCGTCAAACTGAGCGCGGTGGCACGCTTGCCATGGGCCGATGCCTCCAGGGCCACATCCGTGCTGGCTTCGGCGATCTTCTTGCCCGCCTCATCCAGCAGCTTGACCGGTTCGCGGTCTATGCCCTTCACCGCCGCATCGCCCGCGCCGGGGTCAAAGTCTGCAGCCTTGAAAGCAGCCAGGCCCTTGCGGTAGCTATCGCCCATCCTGGCATGGGCCTCACTGAATTTTTCAACCAGGGTGCGGCTCTCGCCTGCAGGCAACTGGGCCTGCAGCCTGCGGGCAGCCTCCGCCACGTCGCGCTCCTTGGCGGTAAAAGCGCTCCAGTGTTTGTCCAGGTCCTCGGGTTTCTTGCCGCGCAGCAAAGTGTTCTTCCATTCCTGGACCTGCACCTTGAAGTTGCCGGACAGCTCGGCCAACTTGCGCTCGTTGTCGTTGGCCGCGCCGACCACGTTCTCAAACACTCCCAGCGACTGGTTCAGGCTGTACACGCTATACAGCGCAGCCCCCAACATGACCAACAGTGCCGAAATAAATGCCAGCGGGAGTTTGAGGTCAAGTTTCACAGGGAGCTCCATTAAAAAAGGCTTACAGCGGGAGCATTTTCTTACACTTTTAAGCCGATCGTAACGCCTGGCTAAGCTGGTCGGTCAGCTCGGCCCAGTCCGAGTCCTGCAGCAAGGCTTCGCGCAAGAAACCAGCCTGGGCTGGCGACCAAAAAGGCGCGTCAGGCAAGGCCACAGCGCCAGGCAACGGGGCGTGTGTGGCAATGAAACGGGCAATACCATCCGCGTCAGAAGCAAGGCCTAGCTGTTCAAACAACGCGTGAAATGGGTGTGAAGAAGTGTCCATGGGCAGACCTTAACGCATTTTCGGCATTCCAGTCACGTTTGCGCAAGCTAGCCGATCGCAGGCCGCACGCGACACCCAAGCGCATGGTTACACCGCAAGCAACGCGCCTGCGCGCACCGCCACCAGCTCACCTTCTTCCAGCGGGCGCCAGGCCTCGTCGGTCAGCGCCACGCTGGCAATCAGCAGGGCGCTGTGCTCAGATGCGTCGATAGCGACGCCATGCTCCTGTGTGGTGGACGGCTCGGCCGGTGTGCGGTGGCGCTGCAGCATCCACAGGCCCGGGGGTTCTGCGACGTCAGCGCCATCGTGGATGCGCCGGTGGGCATGGGCAAACAAGGCATCGCCGTCTGAGTACATGAAGTTGGCCGTCCCCAGTGCACGCAAATCCGCCGCAAATTCCGCAAGCAGCGCCATACGTGCCGCCAAGCTGGGTACGCTGCCACCCACCCACAGGCCTTGCATGCGCGCCATGAGCGCACAAAACGCGTATTCCGAATCGGTCTGGCCCACCGGGTGGTGGCTGCCCAGCGGCAGCACGGTGCCGTTCCCCAGCTCACGCAAGGTGCCGTTATGGACAAAGGTATGGGTACGCCCACCCAGTTCGCGCACAAACGGTTGGGTATTGGCGAAGGCGACGTTGCCTTGGGTGGCGTGGCGGATATGCGAGATACCCAGGTAGGTGCTGGGCCCCTGGGTTTCCAGATAGCGCACCAGCGCGCTATCTCCTGCGGCCAGCGGCTCGCGGAACAGCGCGACATCCACGCCCTGGTAGAAAGCTACGCCCCAGCCGTCGCGCACACTGCCTTTGGCGCTGCCGCGCGCAGCCAGGGTCTTCAGGGAAAAGGTCAGTTGCGCAAGCTCGGAGGTGGAAAGCGCGAGAAGTTCACACATGGTGGGCCTGGTGTTGAAGATGGCAAGGCATCGCAAAGGTCAAGCTTAAGCTCGTCTTAACCTTGGGCCGCTACCTTACACCTCAAGACTGCATGGTCCTGTCGACCGTGCGGTTCAGTAGGTAGGCGAATACAGGCCTGTGGGTTTGCATCCGTGTATATCTTTTTACGCGACAACATTAGCAAAGGCCATCCATGTCTATCAGCCCGGTTTCCTCACAAACGCCCATGGCCGCCCCCCAAAAAACAAATCCAGTGGAATCTGGAGAGTCTGTCAAAGCAGGCAAAGAAGTCCGCAACGATGGTGACGCGGATGACGCCGGCAGCAATACCAGCAAGGCTGCCACGCCGCCACCTACAACCAACTCAATGGGCGAGGTCATTGGGCAGCACGTCAATACCAAGGCTTGAGCACCCGCCTTCAATAGGCTCCTAGGGTAGACGCCTGCCCTAGCCCGCATCCAACCCCGCCACAGGCCGCCAGTGGTAGACGCCATGGCCAGCGTCAACGCACTTTGCAGGCTTCGCCGGCACTCCTGAACCTCGTCATGGTCGGCTTAACGGTTTCAAGCTGGGGTATTCCTGCACCGCCGACCACAGATGCGTACCAGCATCGCGCAGTTGCGTACCGGGCGGGGCCCTGTTTTTATTTATCGTTGGCGCATCCGCTTATCTCATTCTCACGATTTTCAAGATGACCAACGCCATGCAACAACGCAAAGTCGGCAACACCGACGTCCACATCACCACCCTCGGCTTCGGCGGCAATGTGCTGGGCAATCTGTATGCCGCCGTGCCCGACGATGTGGCCAAAGACACGGTGCTGGCAGCCCAGCAGTCGGGCGTTAACTACTTCGACACCGCACCGCTGTACGGCCACGGCCTGTCGGAGCGGCGCCTGGGCGACGCGCTGCGCGCCCTGCCGCGTGAATCGATCGTGCTGTCCAGCAAGGTTGGCCGGCTGCTGAAGCCGCACGGCCGCGTGCCGCCGGCCAAGCTCAAGCCGTCCGAGGGCGGCATCTTTGTGGACGAGCTGCCGTTCGCGCCGCAGTTTGATTTCTCGTACAGCGCCACGATGCGCTCGTTTGAAGATTCGCTGCAGCGCCTGGGTATGAACCGCATCGACCTGTTGCTGATCCACGATTGCGACGAATGGTCGCAGGGCGAAAACTACCGCAGTGCGCTGAAGACCGTGGAAACCGGCGCGCTGAAGGCCTTGCAGGAGCTGAAAAGCGCCGGCGTGATCGGTGGCTATGGCGCGGGCGTGAACCAGTTCGAAGCCTGCGAAGACCTGATGGACCTGGGCCCGTTCGACTGCTTTCTGCTGGCAGGGCGTTACACCCTGCTGGAACAGGGTGCGCTGGATACCTTTTTGCCGCGCTGCGTGAAGGAAGGCGTGTCTGTGATTCTGGGTGCGCCGTTCAATTCCGGCATTCTGGTCACCGGCGCGACTCCCGATGCACGCTACAACTACCTTCCGGCCAACGCCGAGATCAAGGCCAAGGTCGCCAAGATCGAGCAGATCTGCGCCGCCCACCAGGTACCGCTGGCCGCTGCGGCGCTGCAGTTCGTGCTGGGACACCCGTCGGTGGCCACGGTGATCCCTGGGGCCAAGTCACGCGCCGAGGCCGAGCAAAATGCACGCTGGATGGCATTGCCGATCCCGGCTGCGCTATGGGATGAACTGAAGGCCGCAGGCCTGGTGCGTGCCGATGCGCCCACCCATGCCGTATAAAGAGCACACCTCTGCAACAGCCCTTCAGGCTCCTGTCCATCCGCGATGAAACAAGTCCTGTCTACCCGTAGAAACCTATCGCCCGAGGTCGAGCATGATCTGCTGCGCGACCCGCGCCTGGGCTACGAGGCGGACATTGGCAAGGAGTTTGTGCGCTGCGTCGAACACGGCAGCCCTACCCCGCTGGAACGTTGGCACTGCCACGACGAGTACGAGCTGCAACTGATCGTGGGCGCGCACGGCCAAGCCTTTGTGGGCGACTACGTGGGATTCTTCGAGCCCGGCCACCTGGTGCTGACGGGCCCACGCGTGCCGCACAACTGGGTTTCGGCGGATCTTCCGCCCGATGGCTTGGCGGTGCGCAGCCTGGTGATCCAGTTCCGCGAGGCGCCGCTGCGCGACGGCATGCGCGCCATCAGCGAGCTGGAGGAAACCCTGCCCTTGCTGGAGCGGGCCCACCACGGCATTGAATTCTTCGGGCTGAGCGAGGCGGTGCGTGAGCGCTTCTACCGCATCAAGCAAAGCCACGGCCTGGAGCGCTTTGCCGAATTCGCCAGCCTGCTGTGCCTGCTGAACCGCTGCCAGGATTACCGGCTGCTGTCATCAGACCATGTGGCGTTCACCGGATCCGACGACACGCTCTCGGCGGTCAATAAGGTCATTTCGCATGTGAACGACCATTACGCCGAGGCGATCTCGGTCGGTGAAGTCAGCGCCCTGGTCGGCATGAGCGAAAGCGCCTTCTCACGATTCTTCAGCAAGGCCACGGGCCTGACCTTCACCAACTTTGTGAACCGCCTGCGCGTTAACCGGGCCTGCCAGTTGCTGATGGAGCGCGACAGCTATGTGTCCAGCGTGTGCTACGCCGTTGGCTTCAACAACGTGGCCAACTTCAACCGCCGCTTCCTGGAAGTGAAGGGCATGACACCCACCCAATTCCGCAAACAAGCGGCCGGACGATTCAACCCGACCAGCAGCTAGTCGCCTTTAACGGGCCCGTTGTCAGCGCCGCTTTTTGGCTACCTTGACCACGCGCGGGGCCGTGATCCCCAGCGCCGCGCGGGCCAGCGCATCCGCCTCGGCGTTGCGGTGCTGCGGTATCCACAGCAACTCGGCCTGCTCAAAGGACTGGAACAGCGCCCGCGCTGAGTCAAAAAGGGCTGCCAGGCGCGCGATGGGCTTGGCCTTTGGGTTGCAGATTTGCTCCACCACCACGCTGTTGTCACAGTGGATACGTAGCGCGCGGGCTCCATGGGCTTGCAGCGCTTGCAGCGCCGCCATCAGCGCGCGCAGCTCGGCCTCGTTGTTACAGCCATGGGTGTGCGCCGCTTGGGACAGGGTGTGGCGCGTGCCATCGGGTGCGAGCAGCACGGCGCCCAGGCCGATGCGGCCGGGGTTGGGCATGGCGCTGCCGTCACAGTAAACAATCCAGGGGTCCATGGGCGATCTTTAGTTGGGCCGCATTCTGCAGCAAGCCCAAAGCGGCGCAACGCCCGGGTGAACTCAATAGGTCTTGTACGGCAGGAACTTGCCCGACAGCACCACCTTCACCCGGTCACCCTTCGGGTCAGGCTCGCGGGTGATGTCCATGCTGAAGTCGATGGCGCTCATGATGCCGTCGCCAAACTCTTCGTGGATCAGCTCCTTGATCGTCGTGCCATACACGCTAACGATCTCGTACCAGCGGTAGATCAGCGGGTCGGTGGGCACGGGCGTGGGTAGCGAGCCCTTGTAGGGCACCACTTGCAGCCACTTCTGTTCTTCACTGGTCAGGCCGAAGATCTTGCCTATCACCTTGGCCTGCTCGGGCGTGCAGGTCATCTGGCCCAGGCAGGCGGCCGTGGTCCATTCCTTGGACTGGCCCACCTTCTTGGCCACGGCGGCCCACTGGATGCCTTTGGCCACCTTGGCGGTGATGATCTTCTCGGTGATGTCGTTGCGGTTCATGGCGTCCTTTTGCAAATCTGCATCCATTTTGATAGCAGCCCGCGCAGGTATCTTCTGCGCTAGCAGCGGTTTTTATCTATGGATTTCGCTTGCAAATCCATAGCAAGCATGGCGCAAGCAATAACGGTACCTAAACAAAGCTCACCACTGCCACCGGCGGCAGGTCGTTCGACACACGCTGCCAGCTCTCGCCCGCGTTCGTGCTCACCCATAGCCCGCCGGTGGTGGACGCCATGGCCAGGGTTTGGCCGTCGGCGCTGACGTCCAGGCCGTGGCGGTACACCAGGTGGTAGGCATGCGTGCCCGGCAGGCCCCGGTCGAAGGTCTGGAAGCTCTGGCCGCCATCGTCGGTACGGGTGACGACCACGCGGCCGTCCACCGGTATGCGGCAGTAGTCGCCCTGCGCGGGCACAAACCAGGCGCGTTGCGGATTGCCCGGGTCGCAGGCCACGGCAAAGCCAAAGCCCGAGGGTGCGGGCGCGGCAATGGACTGCCACTGCTGGCCGCCGTCGGTAGACCGGTAGATGCCGCCATGGTGCTGCACCCACAGCACATCGGGTGCGCTGGCGCACTGCACCATGCGGTGCGGGTCCTGGGTGTTGCCGTCTTCCTGGCTGCCCTCGGGCATATAGGGTGCGCGCATGCCAGTGGCCGTGAGGCTCCAGCTGGCGCCGCTGTCGCGGCTTTGCCAGACGCCCCCGCAGGAAATTCCCAGGCGGATGTGCTGCGCGTCGCGCGGGTCCACCAGGATGGAATGGATACCAGCCACGTCGTAGCCGCCGCCCAGCCAGCCGCGCCGGTGCGGATCGTCCCACAGCGGGCGGTTCAGCGCCCAGCTCTGGCCGCCATCGTCCGAGCGGAACAAGCCTGCCGGCAGGCAGCCGGCCCAAAGCGTGCCGGGCTGGTTGGCGCCGCCCGCCGCCAGGGACCAAATGGTGTCCACGCTCCAGGGTGTGGGGTCATCCGCCTCAGCACCGCTGCTGGGTTTGGCTGGAAAAGCCGGCGCAGCCACCTCGGTCCAGTGCGCCCCCTGGTCCGTACTCTTGCGCAGCTTGACGCCGAAATGCCCCATGCGCAGCGCGGCCAGCCAGCTGCCGTCGCGCGGGTCGGCCAGCACCTGGCTGACGGGCTCGCCTGCAAAGTGGTGGTCGCGTATCTGCCAGGTCTGGCCCGCGCCCTGCACGGTAAACAGGCCTTTGCGGGTGCCAACAAGCAAGGTATGCATCACGGGGCTTTCAAAAAATGGCGCTCAACCGCCGGACAGGGCCTGCACCACCAGCACCTTGTCGCCGGCGTTCACGGGCAGGTCCAGCCGCACGCGGTCATGCACCAGGGTTTGGTTGACGAACACCGCCACATGCTTGCGCACCGCGCGCTGGTCGTCAAACACATAGTGGCCAAGTGCCGGCGCGGCCAGCAGCGCGGCCTCCAGCACGGTGCGCAAAGAGCCTGCGGCGACCTGCTGGGCCGGCACGTCGATATGCCGGCGCAGGCTGGGGGCGAATTCCACGGTAACCATGGGCCGGATTGTGCGAAGCGCGCGCTGGCAGGTCAACGCGGAGCTTACCCGCAGCACGATTCCTGGAGGAAATTAGTATCTTTTTGATAGCTTCCAGCGCAGACATTACCTGCGCCAGAAGGCTATTTAACGTCTCATAATTTCATCAAAATCCATAGCACTACAAGGTGGTGGCGTGGTGGTGCACCGGGTGCAGCAAGGTGTCGGCCACCAGGTGCATGCCGCGATCGCAGTCGTCCAGGCTGGTCGGGCCGCCCAGGCAGATGCGCACGGCATCCGGCGGGTCGCCGTCGGTGGAGAAGGCGGCGCTGGCCACCACGCCCACGCCCTGGCTACGCAAATGGGCTGCGAACTCGACCGGGCTCCAACCCTCTTTCACTGGCAGCCAGAGGTGGAAGGACTGCGGATGGCCCAGCATGCCGTAGGGCGCCAGGTAGCGCTCGGCAATGGCCTGGCGGGCCGTGCATTCGGCGCGTATGGCCTGCAGCATGGCTTCGGCCGTGCCGTCTTCCACCCAGAAGGTGGCCAGCGCGTTGGTAAAGGGCGACGCCATCACCGTGGTGGCACGCATCGCACCGGCCAGGCGCTGGGCCTGGCGGTCACCGGGCGCACACACGTAGGCGCTGCGCAGGCCGGCGCCAAAGCATTTGGCGAAGCCGGTGACGTAGTAGGTCAGGCCCGGAGCCAAGGCGGCCATGGTGGGCGGCATGTCCAGCGGCAGCATGGCGTAGGCATCGTCTTCGATGATGGGAATCGCATAGCGCAGCGCCACATCGGCCAGGGCTTCGCGGCGCGAGCGGCTAACCGTGGCCGTGGTCGGGTTCAGCAGCGTGGGGTTGCAGTACAGCGCCTTGGGGTGCAGGGTTTTGCAAGCGTGCTCGAAGGCCTCGGCACTCGGGCCGTCGTCGTCCAGCGGCAGCGCGTGCAGCTGTATGCCCAACTGGGCGGCGATGGCCTTCACGCCGGGGTAGGTCAGCGCCTCGACGCACACCAGTTCACCGGGCCGCGCCAGTTGCGAGAACAGCGCCGTCAGCACCGTGTGGATGCCGGGGCAGACCAGCACCTGCTCGACCCGGCAGGTCGGCAGGCGCCGGCGCAGCCACTGGGCGGCCACTTCGCGGTCGTGCAGCGTGCCGCCAAAGTCCTGGTAACGCAGCAAGGCGTACAGGTCGGCGCTGGCCATCACGCCGGCGGCGGTGTCGTGCATATGGGCCAGCAGGGCCGGATCTTGCGGTTCGGGCGGCAGGTTCATGGTCATCTCGGCCGCGCTGCCACCGCGCAGCGGCAGGCTGGGGCTGCTGCCGCGAATGAAGGTGCCCATGCCCGCGTGCGTGTCGATCAGGCCGCGCTTGCGTGCCTCGCTGTAGCCGCGCGCCACGGTGGTGTAGTTCAGGCCCAGGTCTTCGGCCAGCTCGCGCAGCGTGGGCAGGCGGTCGCGGGCCACCAGGCGGCCGGTACGCACATCGTCTGCGATCAAGTCGGCCATCAGCAGATAGGCCGGCTTGTCGCTCATTTGCAGCTTCTTGATCCAGTGGACAGGGGTTTTTTGCATGGTGTGACTGCTTAGTTCAACTTGATCGCATGCATTGATCGCATACACGTGCGATCAATGACGCAAGTTTTGCACCCGCCGCGAGCGCCGATTGCGCATCCTGGCGGTGCACAAAACCACTTTATCGGGTGCATTGATTGCACGGGAATCGCATCAAAGCAGTGCGCCTTTTTTACCCCCGATCAACCGTCCACGCGCTTGAAAAAAATATTTCGAACGGCTCGCATGCGCCTAGCCTGGTTGATGGCGACTTGATCGCATGGCACGGGGTTTTCAGTGGCACAGAGCATGCGAAAAGCTGGGGGCGCTTCCCTTTCATCCACCTGCTTTTAACGGAGTATTTACATGCCCAAAGTCACCAAGCCCGCAAACGCCAAAGGCGATTTCCTGGTCGATTACGAAGAAAAGGTCTTTGAAGATGTGAAGGCCGACCCCGGCCAGAAAGCCCTGGTCACCTTCCACACCGTGGCGTTTGAAGGCTCTATCGGTTTCGTCAATCTGCTGCAAGCCACCCGCCTGCTGCGCAAGGGGTTTGAGACCTCGGTGCTGCTGTATGGCCCCGGCGTCACGCTGGGCGTGCAGCGCGGCTTCCCCACGCTGGGCGACGAGGCATTCCCCGGCCACCAGAACTTCAACAACCAGATCACCAAGTTCATGGCCGAGGGCGGCAAGGTCTACGCCTGCCGCTTTGCGTTGCAGGCGCTGTACGGCCACGGCGAAGGCGCGCTGATCGAAGGCATACGCCCGATCAACCCGCTGGATGTGCTGGACATTGTGCTGCTGCACAAGAAGGCCAACGCGGTCATTCTGGACACCTGGACGCTGTAAGGACATACGGCGATGGCATCCACACCACGTACCGTCCGTGCCGCAGCGGTGCAGATCGCGCCGGACCTGGAGCGCCCCGAGGGCACGCTGGAGCGTGTGTGCGGGGCCATCGACGAGGCGGCAGCCAAGGGCGTGCAGATCATGGTCTTCCCAGAGACCTTTATGCCCTACTACCCCTATTTCTCGTTCGTGCTGCCGCCGGTATTGCAGGGCGCACCCCACCTCAAGCTGTACGAGCAAGCGGTGGTGGTGCCCGGCCCGGTGACGGCCGCCGTGGCCGAGCGGGCGCGGGCCCACGGCATCGTGGTGGTGGTGGGTGTGAACGAGCGCGACCACGGCAGTCTGTACAACACCCAGCTCATTTTTGACGCCGATGGCAGCCTGGCACTCAAGCGCCGCAAGATCACGCCCACCTACCACGAGCGCATGGTTTGGGGCATGGGCGACGGTGCCGGCCTGAAGGTGGTGGACACCGCCGTGGGCCGCGTTGGCGCCCTGGCCTGCTGGGAGCACTACAACCCGTTGGCCCGCTATAGCCTGATGGCGCAGCACGAGGAAATCCACTGCGCACAATTCCCCGGCTCGCTGGTGGGGCCGATATTTGCCGAGCAGATGGAGGTCACCATCCGCCACCACGCGCTGGAATCCGGCTGCTTTGTGATCAACGCCACGGGTTGGCTGACAGACGCGCAAATCCAGTCCATCACCCCCGACGCCGGCCTGCAGAAGGCGCTGCGCGGTGGCTGCCACACGGCCATCATTTCGCCCGAAGGCAAGCACCTGGCAGCGCCGCTGACCGAGGGCGAAGGCATGGTGATCGCCGACCTGGACATGGCCCTGATCACCAAGCGCAAACGCATGATGGATTCGGTAGGCCATTACGCCCGCCCCGAGCTGCTGAGCCTGGCCATCCACGATGCACCGGCCCAGCCCACGCACGCCATGCACCCCACTTCAACGTCCTCTTTTGCCCCACGGAGTCCTGACCATGCACACGCCCAACCTGAGCCCATCGCCCGCCAGCAAGCAGCTGATGACCGAGCTGCAGTCCTTCGGGTTGCGGCTGGCTGACCCCAGCGCCGAACACGCGGGCGTGGCCAGCCGCAAGGGCGGCGCCGGCCCCTCGGACCACAAGGCCGTGGTGGTGGACGGCCACACCATCATGGTGCCGGTGCATACCTCCAGCGCCTGGAACTCGCCCTTTGTGGCCCAGGCACCCGATGCACAAGGCCGCAGTGCGCTGACGCGCGGCAGCATTCCCATCGCGCAGATCGCCTTCCCACCCGCGCCGCGCTTTTACGGGCTGAAAACCGCCGAGGGCGTGCCTTACTCACACATCGCCACGCTGCACGGCTCCGACGTGCTGGCCACTACCGTGCTGCAGGAATGCATACGCTACGCCAGCCGCAAGAAGACCTGCCAGTTCTGCGCCATAGGCCAGTCTCTGGCGGCAGGCCGCACCATTGCCCACAAAACCCCGGCCCAGCTGGCCGAAGTGGCCGCCGCCGCCGTGCGGCTGGACGGCGTAAAGCACATGGTGATGACCACCGGCACGCCCAACGCCACCGACCGTGGCGCCCAGGTGTTGTGTGACAGCGCCGCGGCCATCAAGGCCGCAGTCGATTTGCCGCTGCAGGCCCAGTGCGAGCCGCCGGATGACGACCGCTGGTTCCAGCGCATGCAGGATGCGGGCATCGACACGCTGGGCATGCACCTGGAGGTGGTCACGCCCGCGCTGCGCGAGAAGATCATGCCGGGCAAGGCCCAGGTGCCCATCAGCCGCTACATGGAAGCCTTTGAGGCGGCGGTACGCGTGTTCGGCCGGGGCCAGGTCAGCACCTACATCCTGGCCGGCCTGGGCGATAGCCAAGAGGCGATTCTGGGCATCTCGGCGCAGCTGCTGGCGCTGGGCGTGTACCCCTGCGTCGTGCCCTTCGTGCCCATAAGCGGCACGCCGCT
>JAPLPK010000232.1 GCA_026400275.1 Burkholderiales bacterium | reverse complement strand
GGGATGGAAGCGCACCGAAGCCAGTTGCGGCAGCGCCGCCACCTCGCCCGCCGCTACCAGCTGGGCGATGGGGAACAGCTGGATCTGCGCCGCCCCGCGTTCGGCAAACGCCACCACCGTGTGGGTGGTGCCCAGGTCGATACCAACGGTGTAGCGCGGCTTCTTGCTTGCTACATTAACCATAGCTGCTTGCGCTGATAATATATGCGCTGGAGGCTGTTTTCATCCCCATACCGAGAGAGTCCAAACAACAAAATTTAAAAACTATCTGGGCCAATGAAATGCGGTGTCTGGGGCACGATGATCGACGCCAAATGGTTCTGCACATCGCGCACGATCTCCGCAGCAGACTCTGGACGTGGACGGCATTTTTCCGCCCAGGCTCGCCCTGGATGCAGGGCATCCCACCGAGGCTTCAACCCTTGGTAGCGACCACTTCCGGGATCATGGTTGCCAAACCCCTCCACCAACAAATTCCAAAGCGGTGAGAACTTGGCAATCATCAACGACTCACCTAAAGGAATCCAAATTTCATCGACCACCAGGTAGCGGCAAGAAAAATCCCCAAGAGACAAAGTCGGTGTCGCGGAGATGGACTCTGCATGCTCCGACAAGCGGCCAAACAAAGCCTTGGAACGGGTTGGATCCAGCATCACCTTGCCTTTGCGCGCGCCTTGAGGCACCGCTTTACCAACGTAGATAGGAATCAGGGGCTTTGTCTTGTCGTGCTGGTTCGGCTTTGCTATGGGCGCATAGGGCTCATAAGCCCCGTGGTAGTAGATGGCGTAAATACCGGTGCCCATAAAGGGCGGCAAAGCCCCCAAAGGGTGGGCCTTCTGGCTCACCAAGGCTTCCGCCACACTTGCGCCCAGGTTCTTCTTGTCCAATGGGTTGAATGGAATGACATTGGAGGTGCTCACGCCGCCACCCTTTTGCTTTGGTAGCTTTCGCTCACGCGCGTGAGCTCGGACTTGATAAGGGCCTGCGCCACAGAAGATGCCACCAAGCGCCCCAGAGCAACTGGAACCGCATTCCCGAGTTGCCGCATCGTTTCCGACCATGACCCATGGAATACATAACCATCGGGAAACGTTTGAATGCGGGCAGTTTCGCGTGCAGTGAAATAGCGGACCGAGCCATCGAGCATCACCATCATGTTCTCTCCGCCCGGAACACCATGGTCTCCCGCCTTGATAGTCTTGGCAGGCTGGTCCAGGGGGCTCCCAGTATGGCCGGGATACACCTTGGCACCTGCTTGAAACCGATGGTCGCGAATCGCCTCTGCCGCACGCGTGTGGGGGCTGGGTAGGTCCGCTATCGCATCGCGTACGGTTCGCCAAGGCAACCCGCTTGGAGGGGCTGCCGCCATGCGCTTAATTCGGGCCGCTTGTCGTGGCGGCAGAAGTGGCCGGTCCTTCTTGGCGATACGATGGCGCTCCCAATACTCCCCTGTGACCCACTGCGCGTGCAAAAGCGCATCTTCACTATGGCTGGCATCTGGAAAGTGCCAGTCGATATTGAGATCAGACCGGGTGCCAACAATGAACACCCGCTCACGCTTTTGTGGCACACCATGGTCAGCAGCGTTCACCAACGTGGCCACCACGTTGTAGGTAAGCCCTTTTCCATGCATTCGACCCGAGGTCTTTTCGGTTTGCAAACGCAAAAGATGGTCGAACCATGACTCCTGCGCCCGTCGCGGCACTTCGGGGAACTCTAGCTGCAGCTTGATGTATTCAAAATAGTTGGAGAAAGAAGACCGCGTGAGGCCTTTTACGTTCTCCACGATGAAGGTTTTTGGACGAAGCTTGCGCACAATTTGGACGGTTGCCGGAAACATGTCACGCGTGTCATCGTGGGCCTTGTGCTTACCGCCCATGGAGAAGGGCTGGCAGGGCGGCCCGCCCGCCAGAAGCTCGATGTCCGTCGGAATGGAAGACCAGTCCACATCACGCACATCACTCTCGTGCATGGGCCATTCTTGTACCAGCGGATACCCGCGACGCTGGTTTTCCCGCACGGTGTCACACGCCCACTTGTCCCATTCCACAACGGCAAGCGACTTAAAACCCGCCAAGCTAACGCCCATTGCCAGGCCGCCAGCCCCTGCGAATAGCTCCACAGATCTCATCATGTTGTTCTCCGTATTTCTATAGCCAATGTGCGGGGAATCCGGCCAAGATTCTAAAACGGCCCACTCGAAATACTGTTTTTTTAACCAGCAAAATTAAAATAAACCCCACTGCACCGGCCATGGCTGTTACGTTTCGCGCACCAATTCGCTACATTAAAAATAGCATCTCGCGCAGGTAAGTCCTGCGCGAGATGCCTTTTTCATTCAAACTTTACTGGCCGTCGGCACGGACCTCAAACTCAATCTTCCAGCCGTCTCCGCCGTTGCGCGGAATCGCGTGCAGCTGCAGCGTGCCGGCTTCGGTCACCGCAGCGCGCAGCTTGACGGGCACCACCTCGCCAGGCGCGCGGCCGTCGGCGGGCAAGTGGGCTTCGATCTCGGCCAGCTCCTGCAGCTCGTCCGGGGTCCAGAAGTCCAGCAGCATGCCGACCGCGTCATCCCGCCGCACGGACGAGCCGAAGAAGCGGAAGCGCACGGCTTCGCCGACCACCAGGCCGAACTCCTGCGGCGGCAAATCGGCCTGGCTGCCTTCTTCCATGCCGAAGGGTGCCACGCACAGGGCTTGCACCGGTGGCTCCAGGCCAGGCACGGCGGGCATGGCGGACTCAATGCCCACGTAGTACGACTGGGCCGTGCCGCCGCGGATGCGAATGCCCTGGCCTTGGCGCACCGTTCCGTAATAGGCGGCGCCCCGGGCTACGGCATAGTCCAGATCGGCACCGTCGAGCAAGCGGGCTACGGGCGCGCCTTCGGCCTCCAGCCAGCTGTTGAGCGTGGCCAGGGTGCGTTGCACCAGCAGGTCCGACTTGAACACGCCGCCGTTGAACAGCACGGCCGTGGGGTGCAGGAAGCTCGCGTCCTGTGCGGGCGCAAAGCCGTCCAGCGCAGCGGTGGCACCGACCTGGCGGCCCAGCAGGGCAGCCAGGTGCCGGGTGACGGCCGCGTCCTGCGCATACGGCAGGCCCAGCTGGGTCAAACCCGCGCGGGCCCGGCTGATGGGGCGGGCGCTGCTGTCCACCTGGGGGAAGAAGCCTTCGAGGATGGTGGCCGTCAGCGCTTCGCGGCGCAGCTCGGCGTTGATGGAGCCTCCGATCAGGCGTGCCCCCCGGCTGGGGATGACCAGGGGCACGGTTTGTACCTCAGCGTCGCTGAGCAGCTTCTCTTTGGCCAGACGGCAGGCGTAGGTGAGTGCACGCAGCTGCCAGGCATCCAGCGACTTGCCATCTGCCGCCAGTTGCCGGGCCACGCCGTGGGCCAGGGCCAGGTCCATGTTGTCGCCGCCGAGCAGGATGTGCTCGCCCACGGCGACGCGGTGCAGCTGCAGATTGCCTTCGGATTCGACCACGGCGATCAGCGAAAAGTCGCTGGTGCCACCGCCTACGTCGACCACCAGGATCACGTCGCCCACCTTGACCTGCTTGCGCCAGCCGCCGCCACTCTGGGCGATCCAGCTGTACAGCGCGGCCTGGGGCTCTTCCAGCAGGGTGACGCCGGTGTAGCCAGCGGCCTGGGCGGCCTCGGCCGTGAGTTCGCGGGCGGCGGGGTCGAAGGATGCGGGGATGGTCACCGTCAGCGCCTGCTGGCCGAACGGGGCTTCAGGATGCGCGCTGTTCCAGGCATCGCGCAGATGCGCCAGGTAGCGGGTGCTGGCCTCCAGCGGCGAGATGCGCGCCACCTCGTCCGCTGCAGCACCGGGCAGATCTGGCGGCAAGATGGCCGCGCGGCGGTCCACACCGGGGTGGCAGAGCCAGCTCTTGGCGCTGGACACCAGGCGGATCGGCGTTTGCGCGCCATGGCTGCGCGCCCACTCACCGACCACGCCCATGGGTGCTGCATCCCAAGGCAGGGCCAGGTCGCCAGGGGCGAATTCGCTGCTGTGGGGCAGGTAGATGAAGGACGGCAGCAGCGCATAGTCCTGCACCGCGCCGGGGCCGCTTTGCTGCGGGATGGGCAGTATCTGGGGCGTGGCGTCTGGATTGCCCAGCTCGGTGAAAGACAGGGCACAGTGGGTGGTGCCCAGGTCTATACCGATGGCGTAGCGGGCCTCACTCATAGCTCCACCTCAGCGGCGGCGATGACGTGCGGGTCATGGCCCTCGGTGGTGCGGGGCAAGCGCACGTCGGTGGCCTTCCAGCCGGGGTGGCGCAGCGTGCCACGGAACGGGGCCTGGCCGACCACATTGCCCGTCAGGCGCACGCTGCTGGCGTCAAAGCCGGCCTCCAGCACCACGCGGCTGCCTTCGGCCTCGCTGCGCGCAGGTACCAGGGTGAAATGCTCTTGCAGCACCTTGCGGCAGCCGGTGTGCACCAGGCGCGCGGCGCCGCCAATGTCGGCGTCTGAATAGGCGGCCACATCTTCCTGGATGAAGTCCACAAACCGGGCTTCACGCTGCAGCAGGCCCAGCAACTGCAGGGCGGCGTCGGGCGTGGAGACTTTCACCACCGGAGCAGGCGGCGGCACGGGAACGGGTGGCGCAACGGGGGCAGGGGCCGGTGCGGCCGGCACGCCATCACGCAGTGCTTGCAGGCGGGCGGCCAGTGCGCCATCGCCCAGCACGGCAAATGCCAGGGCCAGGCGGCTGAAAAAAGAGGGGCTTTGACTCGGCATTCATTTCTCCACAAATAATTTAGGCACAACGCACCCCTCCAAGGACACCGTAGAACCGGCTTTGCCGGGCTACTGGTGTCGCCCCCTGCAAGGGGGTTGGCGCAAGACGCGTAGCACTGCAGCCTGGGGGTGAGTCAAGTCCTTCCACAAAGACAAACGGCCCGGTGATCCACCAGGCCGCAGGGCATATTTTGTCAGGGATGGACGCCGTAGCGCCCGGGCACAGGTTTTAAGCCTTGGCTTCCAGCGTGGCTTCCACCGCTTCGACGGCCTTGTCGGTGGCTTTCTTGGCCACTTGCTGGGCGGATTCGAGGGCGTTGGTGGCGG
This sequence comes from Burkholderiales bacterium, assembly GCA_026400275.1. GTDB lineage: Bacteria > Pseudomonadota > Gammaproteobacteria > Burkholderiales > Burkholderiaceae_C > Rhodoferax_B. The sequence goes on along the minus strand of JAPLPK010000232.1, from coordinate 2,443 downwards.
CAGCCACGGCAGACTTCACCAGAGCCACGGCGTTTTCGGAGCCAGCAGGTGCGTTTTTGGCAGCGGCTTCCACGAAGCTGCTGATTTCAGCCTTGGCATCGGTGGCAGCCGCTTCGACGTATTCGCGCACTTCGTTGCCGCTGGCGGTCACGATGGACTGCACGTGGCGCAGGTAGGAAGCAGCTTTTTCAGGCGCAGCCTTCAGGGCCTGGCTTTGCAGCTCGGCGAAAGCCTGGGGGTTTTGGGCACCGGCCAGGGCCTGGCTGGCGTCGGCGGCTTCTTGCAGCGTGGCCTTGGCAGCCTGCAGATTCAGGCGCACCAGGCTTTCGGCGCTGCCGAACAGGGAGTTCGACAGGTCGAACAGGCCGGCAACAGCGGATTTTTGGGTAGCGAGGATGTTTTCGAAATTCAGCATGGATAGCTCCAGTGGTAGTGAACGGTGGAAGTAGATGGTGGTGATCAGGTCGGGCGGTACAACAATATGTTGCACTGCAACATAATTCAAACTATACGCCCCAAACCATGGCAATTCCAAGACAGGAAGCTCTAATCTGTGTGCCGGGCGATAATCCACCCCCTGGCAAACCATTCGAAGCACCACGCCCATGAGCACCAATGAAGTCGTCCGCGACGCGCAATCCGTAGAGTCCTACAACCCGCTGGCCAAGCAGAAAGCGGGCGCCAAGCTGTCGCGCATCCCGGTCAAGGTCGTGCAAGGCGAAGTGTTGAAGAAGCCCGAATGGATCCGTGTGAAGGCCGGTTCGCCCAGCACCCGATTTTACGAAATCAAACAAATCTTGCGCGAAAGCAATCTGCACACGGTGTGCGAGGAAGCCAGCTGCCCCAACATCGGCGAGTGCTTCGGCAAGGGCACGGCCACCTTCATGATCATGGGCGACAAGTGCACGCGCCGCTGCCCGTTCTGCGACGTGGGCCATGGCCGCCCTGACCCGCTGGACGTGGACGAGCCGCTGAACCTGGCCAAGACCATCGCCAAGCTGAAGCTGAAATACGTGGTGATCACCAGTGTGGACCGCGACGACCTGCGCGACGGCGGTGCCCAGCACTTTGTGGATTGCATCAAGAACATCCGCGAGCTGTCGCCCCAAACCCAGATCGAGGTGCTGGTGCCCGACTTCCGTGGCCGCGACGACCGCGCCTTGGAGATTCTGAAGCTGGCCCCGCCCGACGTGATGAACCACAACCTGGAAACCGCGCCGCGCCTGTACAAGGAAGCCCGCCCCGGCTCCGACTACCAGTTCAGCCTGAACCTGCTCAAAAAATTCAAAGCCCTGCACCCCAACGTGCCAACCAAGAGCGGCATCATGGTCGGCCTGGGCGAGACCGACGAAGAAATCCTGCAGGTCATGCAGGACATGCGCGACCACAACATCGACATGCTGACCATCGGCCAGTACCTGTCGCCCAGCAACAGCCACCTGCCGGTGAAGCGCTACGTGCACCCCGACACCTTCAAGATGTTCGAAACCAAGGCCTACGAAATGGGCTTCAGCCACGCCGCCGTGGGTGCCATGGTGCGCAGCAGCTACCACGCCGACCAGCAGGCCGAACACGCCCTGGCCCACGCCGCCCCTGCTGCGTAAATGGCGACGGTCGGCGGCCTCTGGTTCAACCCCCGCAATCTCGGCAACTACGTCTCGGATGCCGTCCTGGAACGGGGCTTGACCCTGTACCGGGGCCAGAAGGTGCTGGACATCGAAGTCCGGGCCATCGACAACGGCCGCTGGCAGCTCACTGGCAGTGTGCAGGGCAGCGAACGCGCGCCTTATAAGCAAAGCATCCGCCTGCACATCAACGTGCACGGCATGCTGACGCACTGGGATGCCGACTGCACCTGCCCGGTGGGCGTGGACTGCAAGCACGCCGTGGCCCTGTCGCTCAAGGCCGCCTACCGGACCCAGGCCACGGTCAACGCCACACCGCCCAAGCCGCCTACCGATGCCGAACTGGCCGCCGCCCGCCTGCTCGCCGAACAGCGCACCCGCGATGCCGCCGCCCTCAAGGTACGCCAATGGCTGGCCCAGTTTGACGCGCTGGACCGGCGCAGCAGCCCCCGGCCCGACAGCGCCCAGGCCGAGAGCTTTGTCTACACCCTGTGCCCGGGCACCACGCAGCAAAAAACCCAGCTGCTGCAACTGCAGTTGCAAAAGACCTACCTAAAGAAAAACGGCGAGTGGGCCAAGCCCAAGAACATCCTCACCCCGCCCTACCCTGGCCAGCCGCTGTTCGATGCCGCCAGCCCCGCCGAGCAAGAGTTGCTGCGCATGCTCAAAGGCCTGGCCAATGGTTCCAACCACTACGCCTATGCTCTCACCCACTGCGCCGTGTTGGAAGGCGCCGCCGGGCTGCTGGCGCTGCAAATGGCCTCGGACACCGGACGGCTGTTCACCGTGGCCGACGGCGGCTTTCTAGGCGCGCCGCT
>JAPLPK010000203.1 GCA_026400275.1 Burkholderiales bacterium | reverse complement strand
TAATGCCGACACCCCCTCGCGCCCTAGGCGCGATGTGGCGCACAGCGCCACCGATCCCCGGGGTCCCCCTCTGTATGCGCCGAGGAGCACAGCTTTGGGCGGATCAGGGCTGGCGTTGTCTGAGCCGCAGGCGAGTTCGAGCAGGACCCCGCACAGACCGAGCAACGCAGGTTTCCCAGTGCGATAGCGCTGGGACGCAGACAGTGGGGGCGCCTTTCTTTTGGTGACTTTTCTTTTGCGCAAAAGAACAAGTTACTCGCCCGCCGGGGCGAACTCCCGGCCAGGGATCGCATAGATGTCTGGCGCCATTCGCACTCCCCCCAACCACAGATAGACCTTCAAATAAAAACTAGCTCCAGCGCAAGGCGAGTTCAAATTTGAAGTGCAACACCTTATTCAACTAAGGTGTAGAAATGACAAAAGCCAGCCAATACCAGCAACTTCAATCTGACGAACGTATAGCACTGGCGCAGTACCGAGAGCAAGGTATGGGCATGCGGGCCATTGCCCGAATGCTGCACCGCTCACCCTCCACCATCAGCCGTGAGATTGAGCGTAATGCGCCTATAGCCGCCTACAGTGGCACCTTTGCCCAGCAGCGCTGTATGCGCAGACGCAAACAGTGCCGCCCTGCACCTAAACTCACCCATTCGGGAGCCTTGTTTGTCCAGGTCTGTGGTCTACTTAAACGCAAATGGTCACCCCAACAAATCGCCTTGCACTTGGCACGGCAATCCCCTCTTGATGGGTCGCAACGGGTGTCACACGAAACCATCTACAACGCCATCTATGCCCAGCCCCGAGGCGAGCTACGCAAAGACCTGATTGCCTGCTTGCGCTATGCGCGCTCTAAACGGATGCCGCGCACCCGAGGCACAGACCGCAGAGCCCGAATCGCTGACATGATTAGCATCCATATGCGCCCGCCCGAAGTCAACGACCGGCTGTTTCCTGGCCACTGGGAGGGAGACTTAATCAAAGGCCGGGCCAATGCTAGCGCTGTAGGCACCTTGGTGGAGCGCTCCTCGCGTTTGTTGATTCTCGTGCATCTGCCGCACCCCAAACCCGCCAGTGCGGCCAATGTATTGCAGGCTTTTACAGACAAGCTGCGCTCCATTGCCCTGCCTATGCGTCAGAGCATGACGTATGACCAGGGCAGTGAGATGGCTCGCCATAAGGAGCTCAGTGCCAATGCCAACATTGCGGTGTACTTCTGCGACCCTCACAGCCCTTGGCAGCGCGGTACCAACGAGAACACCAATGGCTTGGTGCGTCAGTATCTGCCCAAAGGCATGGATCTCTCAGACGTGAGCCAGCAGCAACTTGATGCGATTGCCGACGAAATTAACAATCGCCCTCGTAAGACCTTGAACGCGCACTCGCCTATCGAGGTCTACCGCGAATTCTTACTCAAACACCACCCACAGCACGCTACTATTCAATGATCCCTGTGTTGCACTTGGACTTGAATCCGCCCAATTTCAACCTGCGCAGGCAGCTATGAAAAATAGAGCACTTGGTGGTTCCACCTTTTTGAGGGGAAGATGCCTGCAGGTCAGGAGTTGCAGGACGCTGCGCCCCGGTGCGGGCAGCAGGCCAATCCACTGGGGCGGTCGCTTGGGTGCAGGCGTCACAGAAATAGCCGCCCGAACGGCCCTCGAAGCACGCCATAATTTGCGCCATAGGCAGGGTGGGTTTGAGCAATCGCCTATCCCGTCACCAAATATCAACGGCCATTGCGGACGTTGGTTCAGTCCAACACGGTTTATCCGCCGCGTATGAAGGTCGCTACCGTCTTTTGCATTGCTGCGCGGCTGATAAACGCTATTCGTTAGACCTCACTAACTCGCATCGCAGGATCGCCAATGTCGCAAATGCTTCTTACTGTCTTTCTCGCTCTTGCCTCAGGTGTTGTCGGCTCGGCACTTACCGTCTGGTTCATGGTGCGTATCGAAGATCGAAAGCTCAAAATCGACACCCTTCGCCGAATGCTGGGCAATCGAGATGAGCTAACGGGAGCAGCTTTCTGTTCGGCGGTTAACGAGGTCTTAGTAGTTTTCCGAAACGACGAGAAAGTTCTTGCTGCCCTTCGCAATCTTCATCAAGTCGCGCTAACGCCTTCAAAACCAAATATCAACGACGCGTTGGTAGTGCTACTCAAGGAAGCAGCAGCGGCGTGCAAGTTGTCACCAAGCAGCATTCCCGACACAGCGTTCCTGCAAGTCGTCAATCGAGGGCCAGGAAAGCCGTGAGGTCTAACTCAAACGTTGAGCCGCATCCATCCTCCTCCACCTCAGTTCCCCATCTTAAATGAACATACGCTCCCGACCTTTCCTCGTTGCCGGCCTTCTTGGCGCACTATCCATCCACGCAAGCGCTGGAACACTTGATTCCATCCCCGACATCCCGGACAAAAAGCCAAATTGCTCTCTCGGAAAGTACGTCTTTTCAAGCGCGGCAATCGGCTTCGCAAAGGAGGCAGGGAAGCCAGAACCAAGAACTTACGAGCAAGGCTTTGAAGTGCTTGCCCAGCGGGTTCTTGAAAGGTGTGAAGACGGGCAACTTCTCACAGTCGGCGACCAATTGGGGGATCAAGAGTTTCAAGTTCGAGGGCGAAAGTTGATGCGGAAGTTCTGTGAGGAGTCATCGATCGCCGTAGAAAATATGCAGTACGTTGATGCAAAACAATGGCCGAACGCGCGCGTCTGGTCATGTCCGATCTCGAAGCTCGCGGAAGTGAAGCGCTTGCTCAGCGAACTGAAGCCATAGCCATGGCCGTCGCACAGGGCTCTGCCCAGAAAATGCGGCCCAACATTTCCCTCCAGCGGACATAAAACCTGCGCCCCCAGCTATAACAACCATAGCACCCGTGTCATCAAGCCTTCATCCAAACCACGCATCCTAGGCACGCGGTATGTCGCCGCGCCAGCATCTGCGAGGACTTTATGAACACTGACGACACCACCATCCTGGAAGAAGAGTTTGAAACCCTGGGCGACCACCACCGCATGGCGGCGCACCACTTTGCTGCGGCGGCCAAGCTCCATTTGCTGGCCGCGACGGCCGACGACGACGGCGATGACGAGGCCTGCGCGCGCCACGCCTATGCGGCCTACCGCCACCAGCTGAACGCGGTGCAATACGCCGAAATCGCCGTGATGGACAGCGAAGGCATGGACGACGAAGACGAGCCAGCCGCAGACTGAAAAAACAGAGTTGCACAAAAAAAGGGCCGTATGAACGGCCCTTTTTACTTCACGCTAGCAGAGCTAGAGATTAGTACGTACCCAGCGCGGACGGAACACCCGCCTTGAACGTGTAGATGGTGATGGGAGCAGACTTCAGGTTGCCCTTCTCGTCAAAACCGAAGGTACCCGACATGCCCTTGTAGGTGGTCTTGTAGATCTCGGCGCCGACCTTTTCGGAGTCCACTGCACCAGCCTTCTGGATGGACTGGCCCACGAACATGGTTTGGTCGTAGAACGAAGGAGCGTAGGCATCGGGGTCGATGTTGAAGCGCTTCTTGTACTTGGCCTTGAAGGCAGGGCCTTCAGCCGTCTTCTCCAGCACTGCACCACCTTGGGCGCAGAACACCGTGTCGGTTGCGGCTTCACCCGCCAGCTTGCCCAGTTCAGCCGTGCAGATGGCGTCGCCGCCCAGCAGCTTGGCGGTCAGGCCCAGGGATTTCATCTGGCGAACCATGGGGCCAGCTTGGGGTGCGTAGCCACCCAGCAAAATGACTTCAGGGTTCTTGGCCTTCAGGCTGGTCAGGATGGAGGAGAAATCCGTTGCCTTGTCGGTGGTGAACTCTTGGCCCACGATTTCCAGGCCCAGTTTCTTGGCTTCCTTGGAGAACTCGTCTGCCAGGCCTTGGCCGTAAGCGGTGCGGTCATCGATCAGGGCAACCTTCTTGACCTTCATGATGTTGGCTGCATAGAAAGCCATGCGTGCGCCGATTTCGTTGTCGCCGGCCATGATGCGGAACAGGTTCTTGTAGCCGCCCATGGTGACCTTGGGGTTGCTACCCACGGTAGACACCACCACGTTGCCCTGGCTGTACACGCGCGAAGCGGGGATAGCCACGCCGGAGCAGTATGGGCCCATCACGAACTTGACGCCTGCGTCCACCAGCTTTTGGGCCACGCTCACGCCGGACTTGGGATCGCACTGGTCGTCTTCGGACTCCAGCTCGAACTTAAGCGTCTTGCCGCCGACAACCATTTTCTTGGCGTTGAGGTCTTCAACTGCCAGACGCACACCGTTTTCATTGTCCTTACCGATGAAAGCGTTGGGGCCAGACAAGGGGCCGGTCACACCGATTTTGACGATTTGGTCTTCTGCGTATGCGCCGCCGGCCATTGCCATAGCCATGGCGCCAACAAGTGCGATCTTCGTGAAAGTAGGTTGCATGAACTCTGTCCTAGAAAGGGAATGGATTAAGACTTACACAGTGTCTGATGAACGGCTTGTAACCATCTACAGGGCACCGGGTAACTCGTGTGTGAAGCTTGTAATAGGCCACTGATGGACTGTAGGCGCTATCGGCCACGTCGCATGGGCGGGTTTGTTCTGATTGAAGCAAATATGAGCGGAAAGAAGGTCGGCTAATGTTGGCAATATCCTTTCAAGAGGTATGGCGCTGGGCAGCGCCTGGTGCAGAGACCATTGCAGCAAGCGTGCCAACCCGTGTTGGCGTCAGCGGCACCCGGGGCGCAGGTGGCGTCCAGCCCAGCAAAAACTGGGTGGCCGCGCCGCATACACGGCCCTGGCAGGCGCCCATGCCGCAGCGGCTGTGCAGCTTGGCATCCGTCCAGCCGGAGCAGGCGGACACGGCTGCATAAGGCACGTCTTCACAGCGACACACCAGGGTATCGGCCTGCGGCAGCTTGCGCAGCTGCGGCTGGAGCGCAAAGCTGTGTGCCAGCTGCTGCGCAAAGCGGTCCCAGCGCGCACGCTGCGGCCAGTGCCGCTGTGCCGCAGCCTGCTGGCCCATGGCCGCATGGCCGGCGACTGCCCCCTGGGCCAGTGCCCGCTCGCTACCGCCTATGCCTGTGCATTCGCCTGCGGCATACACATGGGGCACGCTGGTGGCCTGCCAGGCATCTACCTGCAGCGCCTGCGCCCCTGTTGCGGTAGGCACCAGCGCGCAGCCCAAGAGCTGGCCCAGCTGGATATTCGGCACCAGGCCAAAACCACAAGCCACGCGGTCGCAAGCCAGCTCCACGGTGGTGCCGCCCTGCTGCAGCCGCACCGACTCGACCCGGCCCTGGCCCTGCGCTTCCAGCACATGCGAAGACGTGCGCCAGCCGGCCTGCAGCAGACCCAAGGCTTGCACCGCTTTGCCAGGCCAGCGCGGCAGCTGCGCCACAAAACCCGCCATGGACGCCGCGCTGGCCTGCTCGGCCACGCGCAGCACCTGGGCACCCGCTTTGCGCGCGGTGGCCGCCACGGCCAGCAGCAAGGGGCCGCTGCCGGCCACCACGACCCGCTCGCCGGCGACAGGCAGGCCGGACTTGATCAGCGCCTGCAAGCCGCCGGCACCGGTCACGCCGGGCAAGGTCCAGCCAGGGAACGGCAATAGCAACTCGCGGGCGCCGGTACACAGCAGCAGCTTGCCCCATTGCATCTGCAGGCCGCGCTGGGCGTCTTCCAGCAGCAAGGTTTGAGGCGCGGGCGCAGCTACCACCCGGGTAGCACTGAGCCAGCGCACATTGGTGCATGCTGCCACTTGTTCACGCATACGGCGGGCGGCCGGCGGCAACTGCGCACCAGGGCCATCGCGCCAGATCTGGCCGCCGGGCAGCGGGTTGTCGTCCACCACCACGATGCGCGCACCACTGCTTGCTGCGGCCAGCGCGGCGGCCATGCCCGCCGGGCCCGCGCCGATGATGAGCAGGTCGCACGAGTCAACAGCGAACAGGCTCTGCGTCATAGTGTTCTCTCCACCTGCATGCCCTCAGTGCACTGGGTCTGGCAGGCGAGCTGGCGCAGCCCATCCACGCTAACGCGGCATTCCTGGCACACGCCCATGCCACACAACGGTGCCCGCGCTTGCCCGCGCACGGACATACGCGACACGCCATTGCCCGAAATCGCCAAGGCCACCGCCACGGTGCAGCCCATGGGCACGGCCACGGGCTGGCCATCGATATGCAGGTTCACGCGCATACCGCCTCCTTGAAACGTTGCAAGCCGTAGGGGCTGCCATCGATGGCGGCCGTGCCGCCGGTCATTTGTGCCGCCAGCAGCTGGGCAGTACCCAGCGCAGTGGTGACGCCCAGCCCTTCGTGGCCCACGGCCAGCCACAGGCCTTCACGCGCGGGGTGCGGGCCGAGGATGGGCAGGCTGTCTGGCGTGGCGGCGCGCAGGCCGGTCCAAGAGCGGATGGCATTCAGCCCGGCCAAGCCCGGCAGGTAATCCAAGGCGCGCTGCAACATGGCCTGCAGCATGTGGGCCTCGACCGCCATATCGGTCGTGTCGAACTGGCGCGACGACCCCAGCAGCAGTTGGCCCGTGGGGCGCGGCTGCAGGTTGAAGGCCACGGAAGGCCCTTCGCTATGGTGCGAGCTGGTGATGTAGCCCAGCTCCACCAGTTGGTGGTGCACCGTGCCGGGGTAGCGGTCGGTGATCAGCAAATGCCCCTTCTTGGGGCGTATGGGTAAATCGGGGCACAGCGTGGTGGCGTGGATGCCATTGGCCAACAGCACCTGCGGTGCCTGGCGGTAGCTGCCATCGGCCAGGCGCACTTTTTGACCATCCATTTCGGTTACTTGCGCATATTCCACCTGCACAGAATGCTCGTATTTTGATAGCAGCCAGCGCGCTGCATTGGGTGCGTAGACGATGGCGTCGCCCGGCACCACCAACCCGCCGGCCAGGCCGGGGCGCAGCGCCGGTTCAGCCTGGGCCAAGGCGGCGGCGTCCAGCATGTGGCTGGCAATGCCGTGCTGCTGCATGCGCTGGCGCTTGTCCTCGGCGGCGGCCATTTCTTCGGCGTTGGCGGCAATCCACAGCGTACCGCAGCCGCTGTAGGCGCAGTCTGCGGGCATCTGCGGCGCCAGGGCTTGCCACAGGCTGACCGAATACTGGCTCAGGGCCAGCTCGGCCGGGTTGTCGTCCATCACCACCAAGTGGCCCATGCCCGCGCCGGTGGCGCCGCCCAGGCAGGCGTCGAGCACCAGCACGCGCTGGCCCGCTTGCGCTAAGGCATGGGCGCAAGCCGCGCCGACGATGCCTGCGCCGATGACGATGACGTCCGGGTTCATGCCAGAGAAATTCCCCAGGCAAACGGGTCGTCTTCGGCGATCAGCAAGGTCGATTCGGCGCACACGTGGGCGTGGCCTCGGATAGTGGGAATGATCTGGCCATCCTCCACGGTGTAAGACGCCTCGAAGCGGCTGCCGATCACGCTGGCTTGCTGCCAGATCTCGCCCGGTGCCAGCTTGCCGTCGGCCGCCAGGCAGGCGATCTTGGCGCTGGTGCCGGTGCCGCAGGGCGAGCGGTCGTAGGCCAGGCCGGGGCAGAGCACGAAGTTGCGGCTGTCGGCGCCGTCATCATCCGGGCCGAACAGTTCGATGTGGTCGATCTCGGCACCGTCGGCACCGGTAATGCCTTGCGCACCCAGCGCGTCGCGCAGCGCGCTGGTGTAGGCGGTGAGCGCCGCCAACTGGCTACTGGCCACGGTCTGGCCGTGGTCGCTGACCAAGAAGAACCAGTTGCCGCCCCAGGCCACGTCGCCATGCACCACACCGTAACCCGGCACGTCCACCGCCACCTGTGTGGCATGGCGGTAAGCCGGCACATTGCGCACGCTGACCGAGCCGTCCGCGTGCAGCGTGGCTTCTACCGTGCCCACCGGGGTTTCGATCTTGTGCACGCCGGGCTGGATGCGCCCCATATGCGCCAGGCTGACCACCAGGCCGATGGTGCCGTGGCCGCACATGCCCAGGTAGCCAGTGTTGTTGAAGAAGATCACGCCGGCAGCCGCGTCGGCGGCCACGGGCTCGCACAGCAGCGCGCCCACGATCACGTCGTTGCCGCGTGGCTCCAGCACGGTGGCGGCGCGCCATTTGTCGTGCTGGGCGGCCAGCAACGCCCGGCGCTCAGCCATGCTGCCAGTGCCCAGGTTGGGGAAGCCAGCCACCACCAGGCGCGTAGGTTCGCCGCCGGTGTGGGAATCAATGGTCTGGATGCGCTGCATGCGGGTTTCCTTACATGACGGATTGGTACTTGGCCGGACGGGTTTCCAGCGCCCTGGTCACGATACGCTCAATCACGGCACGCTCTTCGCCGATCAGCGGCAGGCGCGGACGGCGCATGTGCTCAGTGCCCACGCCCACCAATGCGTCGATGAGTTTCAGGTTTTGCACCAGCTTGGTGGACACGTCCAGGTGCAGCATGGGCGTCATCCACTGGTATAGCGCCAGCGCCTCTGCCCACTCACCGGCTTTCATCAGGTCGTACAGCGCCACGGTTTCACGCGGGAAGGCGCAGCCTACGCCGGCCAGCAAGCCGTCGCAACCCAGGGCCAGACCTTCATAGGCCAGGTCGTCCACACCCAGAAACAGCTGGTAGCGAGTGCCCACGGTGTTGCGCAGGTCGGTGATGCGGCGGATGTTGTCGGTGCTTTCCTTGATGGCGACGATCCATTGGCAGTCGGCCAGCTCGGCCATGTGCTCTGGCTTCAGGTCCACGCGGTAGGCCACAGGGTTGTTGTAGACCATGATGGGTTTTTGCGCGGCGTTGGCCATGGTGCGCACATTCAGCATGGCTTCGCGGGCATCGGCCACGTAGATGACGGACGGCATGACCATGAAGCCGTCCACACCCAGCTTGTTGGCACCGTCGATGTAGCGCAGCGCCTCGCGGGTGCTGGTTTCAGACACATTGGCCAGCACCGGGATGCGGCCCTTGGCGGCCTTCAGGGCGATGTCGGCGACCTGCAGTTTTTCTTCCAGCGTCAGCGTGCTGGCCTCGCCCAGCGAACCGCAGGTAACCAGGCCATGGATGCCGTTGGCAATCTGGAACTCGATGTGCTTGGCTGTGCCTTCGGCGTCGATGCTTTCATCGGCGTGGAACTTGGTGGTGATGGCGGGGAAGATGCCTTTCCAGCGGGGGAGCGTCATGGGATGTGTCCTTGGTAAAAGTGTTTGGAGGCGCGAACTTTAGCAGTCTTAATATATTAACGACATATTTAAAATATTTTCCTAGGGTTTTAAGCAGCTTGCATGCCAGCTTTTTTTGGTCCAATGCACCAATGCAATGCAATTCATGGCTTGCCCCAACACCATGCCCAAACTCCCCCCCGCCCCTTTACCCAAGCGCCGCGCGGCTGACATGGCCTACGACGCAATAGAGACGCTGATCTCCACCCTGCAGCTGGCCCCCGGCAGCCCGGTGGTGGAGGCCGACATCGTCGAACTGACGCAGCTGGGCCGCACACCGGTGCGCGAGGCGCTGCTGCGCATGGTGTCGATTGGATTGATCGTGCAGCAGCCCCGGCGCGGGTTGCTGGTGTCGCACATCGACCTGGCCGACCACCTGGACGTGGTGCAGACCCGGCGTGTGCTGGAGTGCCTGGTAGCCGCCTGCTCTGCCCGCCGGGCCACGGCCTTGCAGCGCAAGGACATCCTGCGCTGTGCCGACAAAATGGTGCAGGCCGCCACGCGCGGAAATCTGGTGGACTACATGGCCGCCGACCTGGCGCTGGACCAGGTGAACCACCAGGCCAGCCACAACCATTCGGCCGTGAAGGCCGTGGTGCCGCTGATCGTGCAGTGCCGGCGCTTTTGGGTGGCCTACCAGCACGAGGGCGACATCATGGAAGCCGCGCTGGCCCACATGGACCTGGCCCAGGGCATCGCCACCGGCGACGAAGCCGCAGCCGTGGGCGGCGCCACCCGGCTGATGGACTATCTGCAGGGCTTTGCGCGGCGGGTCATCGACAACTAAATTGCTCCTTTTTTTGACATCAAAAACAAGAGCAGGCTGCGTATATATGACCTGCGCAATCGGCCTATTTCATGCCTAAAAATGGGGCTTCAATTGGGCGTTCAAACCTCGTCTAGTTCCTGGGCAAAACCCCCTGCCAAAGCCTGCCGCAGGTAGTTCACAAACGCCGTCACCGCGCGCGGCACATGGGCGGTGTAGGGGCGGATGGCATACAGCTGGTCGGCATAGCCCCCGACCAGCTGCCAATCCGGTAGCACTAGCGCCAATTTGCTGGCGCGCAAACTGGCGGGCAGGCTGAAGTCCGGCAGCAGCGCAATGCCCAGGCCGCTCACCGCCGCATCGCGCAGCGCCTCGCTGTTATTGGCCGACAAGACGCCCGATACCGGCACCGTCACCCGCTCCACATGCGATCCCGTGCCCTGCGCAAAAGTCCAGGCCGGGGTGTCCTGGGCGCGCGGGTAGTGCAGGCAGCTGTGGTTGCGCAGGTCTTCCGGCCGCAGCGGCGTGCCGCGTTTGCGCAGATAGCTGCGGCTGGCCACCAGCACCGAGCGCGTGCCGCACAGCGTCCAGGCCACATGCGTGTCGGGCGGCGCGGCGGTATGGCGTATTGCTAGGTCAAAGCCTTCGGTGGCCAGGCTGGACAACCGGTCTGACATCTCCAGCTCGAGGCGCACGTCCGGGTATTCGCGCAGAAAGTCGGCCAGGCGCGGCACCAGTTGCTGGCGCGCAAACGCCACCGGCGCTGTCACGCGCAGCAGGCCGTGCGGCGCATCGGCCAGGTCGCGCACCTGGGCAAAGCTCTGGGCGATCTGCTCGAACGAGGCCCGGGTGTCGTCCACCAGGCGCTGGCCGGCCTCGGTCAGCCGAACGCTGCGGGTGGTGCGGCGCACCAGGGGCACGCCGGCCATCTGCTCCAGGTCGGCCATGCGCTGGCTCATCGCCGCCTTGCTCACGCCCAGCCGCGCCGCCGCAGCCGTGTAGCTGCCCTGCTGGGCCAGCACGGTCAGCCAGTGCAAATGGCTCCAAAGCTCGTTGATCTTTTGCTCGTTCATGGCCCTATTGTTCACCATTCTGAACAATCAATTCAAGTTTTCGGCCTTGTAGCACGGGGGGCGAGTCCATAAACTGCAAGTCCGCACTACACAACGAGACACCTACTATGTCCTACACAGATAACACCGAAGTCGCCCAGTACATCCAGGGCCAACGTACCGCTGGCACGGGCACCCGCACCCAGCCCGTGTACAACCCCGCCACCGGCGCCGTGGCGCGCCAGGTGCGCCTGGGCAATGTGCAGGACGTAGACACCGCCGTGGCATCCGCCAAGGCTGCATTCCCCAAGTGGTCCGACACACCGCCGATCCGCCGCGCCCGCGTGATGTTCAAGTTCCTGGAGCTGCTGAACCTGCGCAAGGACGAGCTGGCCCACATGATCACCGCTGAGCACGGCAAGGTTTTCACCGACGCGCAAGGCGAAGTCGCCCGTGGCATCGACATCGTCGAATTCTCCTGCGGCATCCCCCAGCTGCTGAAAGGTGACTTCACCGACCAGGTCTCCACCGGCATCGACAACTGGACGCTGCGCCAACCCCTGGGCGTGGTGGCCGGCATCACGCCGTTCAACTTCCCCGTGATGGTGCCGATGTGGATGTTCCCGGTAGCGATTGCCGCCGGCAACACCTTCATCCTGAAGCCCAGCCCTACCGACCCAAGCCCCAGCCTGTTCATTGCCGATCTGCTGAAGCAAGCCGGCCTGCCCGACGGCGTATTCAACGTGGTGCAAGGCGACAAGGAAGCCGTGGACGCCCTGCTGGTGCACCCCGATGTGAAGGCCGTGAGCTTCGTGGGCTCCACCCCCATCGCCAACTACATCTACGAAACCGGCGCCCACCATGGCAAGCGCGTGCAAGCCCTGGGCGGTGCGAAGAACCACATGGTGGTCATGCCCGACGCCGACGTGGACCAAGTGGTGGACGCGCTGATCGGCGCCGGCTACGGCTCGGCCGGCGAACGCTGCATGGCAATCTCGGTCGCCGTGCTGGTGGGCGATGTTGCCGACAAGGTCATCCCCAAGCTGCTGGAACGCACCAAGACCCTGAAGGTGCTGAACGGCACGAATCTGGCCGCCGAAATGGGCCCCATCGTGACCGCCGCCGCCCATGCCCGCATCAGCGGCTACATCGAGCAAGGCATCAAGGAAGGCGCAACCCTGCTGGCCGACGGCCGTGGTTTTGACGGTAGCCAGGCCGGCGACGGCTGTGGTGAAGGCTTCTGGCTGGGTGGCACGCTGTTCGACAACGTCACGCCCGACATGAAGATCTACAAGGAAGAAATCTTCGGCCCGGTGCTGGGCTGCATGCGCGTGCCCGACTTCGCCACCGCCGTGCAACTGATCAACGACCACGAGTTCGGCAACGGCGTGGCCTGCTTCACCCGCGACGGCAACGTAGCCCG
>JAPLPK010000205.1 GCA_026400275.1 Burkholderiales bacterium | reverse complement strand
TGCTGCGCAGCAGGCTGGCAAACGATGCCAACATGCCCGGCGTGGCGTACAGCTGGGGCGCGGTGCTTGGCTGGATGCTGCTGACCACCTTGCCCGCGCTCTTGCCCGTGCTGGCGTCGAAATACGCCGCCAGATCGTCGCTTGCCTTGGAGAAGCGCAGTCCAGTGCTTTCCGAGCGGCAGCAGATCGAGTCCGGCGCGATGATCACCGGTGCCGCACTTTGGCCGGAATACATGATGAGGTTTTCATTCATATTATGAATACTGAGCGTCTGTGTACTTTCTGCGGGGTCCTGCGTGTTGTCAAGGCGGATCACCCCAGCATCCAGCGACGCCGCCGTGGTGGCCTGGGTCACGCTGGTGGTGTAGAAATTGCCCACGGCGACGCTGGCATTGCGCCCGGTCAGCTTATCCACCTGGGCGGCGGTAGGGGCGATCAGCAGTGCCGATGCGGCCGTGCTGTAGCCAGCCACATCGGTGGCCCGGGCGTAGGGGCTGACGGGCAAATTGGCTCCGCCAACGAAGGTGGTCTGCGGCAGCGCGGGCACGGTCCGGCCCGCGCCGTCAACGTCTACGACCCACAGGCTGCCCGCCGAGTTCTGGATATCGGCTAGTGTGAGCTGGTCACCCGCAGCGGGGGAGCCCATCGTCGCGACGACACAGCTGTTGGTGGCGCCGTCATCGGGCTTGACCGTGACTGCACCTGCTGCAATGCATTCAAAATCGGCAAACCCATCGTTATACGAAGTCATCATTTCCTTTGCATGGCTGGCTGGGCGCAGCCGTCCGTCCAGCAGCAATCTCAAAATGTAACAGGACGTTTATGCACTGGTGTGACTTTTTCAAGCACAGAGTGTTCCACATGCGTCAGGTCGCGCACGCAGCTGCCATGAAAATGATGGGTGAAATATGCCTCTAGCGCTTATTTATAGTGCGCTAGATGCTATTAAAAATATAACGCCTTGGCGGTTAATTCGCTGTGTAAATTGGGGCTTATTTGCCTGCCGCGCATGGGTTTGCTGGCGCCGGCAGCGATACAAAGACTAACGTTTCAGCGCAATCTTGTGGTCGCGCAGGTATTCCTGGAACTGCGTCAGCGGGATAGCTGTCAGCCCGGCTACGCCGTTGTCGGCGGTCCAGCTCAGGGTGGCGCTGTCGGGAGACAGCTCGATTTCCACCATGCCCTTGGGAATGGTGATGGGTGCGCCGTCGCCGGGTGTATAGGATACGTGGCCGATGATGGTGGCGTACTGGGTCATGGGGGTTCCTTTCTCGGTTAGGCACGCATGTTCTGCAGTGCTACCGCTTTATTACAGCCGCCATCGCCGCCCGTGACTGTCAGACAAATTCCCGTATGCATGCCGCACGGCGTGCCGAATCGCCGCTGTGCACGCACAAGGTATGTCCGGTCTGGCGGGTAAACCGTCTTCTGCAAGACCTGTGGCCAGTCCAGCACCATCAAAAATGAAAAAAGCGGCCGAAGCCGCTTTGGGGTGGGTAGACGCTCAGTGCGTCACAAACTGGTAGCGCACGTCTTCGCTTTCAATCATGTCCAGCACATCGTTCAGCACATCGTCGTCGTCGGTGCTGCTCCAGGTTTCTTCCGGGTCGCTGGCAAACAGCGGCTCGATGGCGATGTCCATGAACTGCCCGTTTGGCAGCTTCAGCACCTGGCCGCCCTCTGAGGTCTTGGCCAGTTCCCAGTCGTCGGGTACGGACAATTCCATCTGGATGGTGATGTTGAGTTTTTTCATGAGGATTTCCTTGGTTTGAATGGGCCAAGGGTAACCGAATCGGGGCCGGGCGGGCAGCCCAGGTTCTAAGTCATTCAGGCCTCTGGCGCAGTGCATACCTGCGCCAGAAGCTCTTAAAACCGTAGCAGCCCGGTGCCGTTCTTACAGCGTGGGGTAGTCGGTGTAGCCCTTGGCGCCCGGGCTGTAGAAGGTGCTTTGGTCGGGCGTGTTCAGTGGCGCCTTGAGCTGGATGCGGGCGGGCAGGTCCGGGTTGGCCAGGAAGCTGGTGCCAAAGGCCACGGCGTCGAGCTTGCCGGCGCTGATGGCTTCCTCGGCCTCTTCGGCGGTGTAGCCCATGTTGCCGACCAGCACGCCCTTGTACTTCTCGCGGGCGATGGTCAGCACATCGCCTTTTTGTGCGCCAAAGAAGTCGGTACGCATCACGTGCAGATAGGCCAGGTTGTAGGCGTTGAGCTTGTCGGCCAGGAAGCCGATCAGCGCCAGCGGGTCGCTGTCCTTCATGCTGTTGTAGCTGTTCAGTGGCGACAGGCGCAGGCCCACTTTGTCTGAGCCAATCGCGGCGGTCACGGCGGTCAGCACTTCGAACAGGAAGCGCGCGCGGTTCTCCAGCGAGCCGCCGTAGCCGTCGGTACGCTGGTTGGGCGTGTCGCGCAGGAACTGGTCGATCAAATAGCCATTCGCGCCGTGCACTTCCACGCCGTCAAAGCCGGCGGCGATGGCGTTCTTGGCGCCCTGGGCGAAGGCGGCGACGATGGCTGGAATCTCTTCAGCCGTCAGCGCGCGCGGCACGGCGTGCGGCACCTTGCCATTCGGCGTGTGGATGTCGCCCTCCACCGCTGTAGCGCTGCTGGACACGATGGGCACACCGTTGTTGATGTCCGGGTGCGCGGCGCGGCCGGCGTGCCAGATCTGCATGAAGATGCGGCCGCCCTTGGCGTGCACGGCTGCTGTGACCTTCTTCCAGGCGGCAATTTGCGCTTCGTTGTAGATGCCGGGTTCGTTGATGAAGGCCGAGGTGCCGGGCTCCACCATGGTGCATTCGGTGATCAGCAGGCCGCCGGTGGCGCGCTGGCTGTAGTACTCCGTCATCAGGTCATTGGGCAGATGGCCTGCGTCGGCGCGCGTGCGCGTCAGCGGGGCCAGCAAGATGCGGTTAGGCAGGGTAAGGGAGCCGACTTTCAGTGGGTTAAATAGCATGGTGTGGAACTTGAGTGGGTGAATGGGATAAAAAGAAGTGGAAGGTACCAGCCGCGCAATATCGGTGCCGCTGCGGGTAAATGCAAATTGGTGTATTTGCGCTGGGCGCTTCAGCGCGGGCTGTGCTGCTGCACCCAGCGCAGGATGTCGGCCGCACCCATGGCACCGGCTTGGCGGGCCACCTCGCGGCCGCCGACAAACAGCGCCAGCGTGGGGATGCTGCGGATTTGGTAGCGCGCGCCCAGCTCTTGGTGGGCCTCGGTGTCTACCTTGGCCACGCGGATGCGTGGCTCCAGCTGGCCTGCGGCCTGCACATAGGCGGGCGCCCTCTGGCGGCACGGGCCGCACCACGGCGCCCAGAAGTCCACCAGCAGCGGTATCTGGTTGCGTTGCAGGTGCTTGTCAAACGCGGCCACGTCCAGGTCTACCGGCTTGCCGGTGAACAGGGGCTTTTTGCAGCTCCCACAATCTGGCGCGCTGCCGAGCTGGTCGGTACGTACGCGGTTGGTGGTTTGGCAATGGGGGCAGACGATGTGCAGGGATTCGCTCATCCCATTTAATTGGTGGCGCAGGTCCAGGATTGCAAGGGCGGCGTTTTACCGGACACGGTGAACCCGATAATGCCCCGTCATTTTTCTTGAGCCCAAGCCCCATGAGCACCCCCTATTTCTACCCCATCGGCACCCCCGGCCAGCCCTGGGGCGTTGCCGAGCTCGCCCAGTGGCGCGCACGCCAGGTGCGCCAGCGCAGCTATGCCGACGATGTGCTGACGGCGGTGGACCGCCTGCGCGACCGCTTCGACGTGGAGGGCTATGCCGAAGTCGTGTATGGCGACGAGCGCTTTGCGC
The DNA here is from genome assembly GCA_026400275.1 of Burkholderiales bacterium. GTDB lineage: Bacteria > Pseudomonadota > Gammaproteobacteria > Burkholderiales > Burkholderiaceae_C > Rhodoferax_B. The sequence goes on along the minus strand of JAPLPK010000205.1, from coordinate 813 downwards.
TGCAGGCCATCCGCAGCCGCCACTGGAACAGCGCCTTGCCCAGCGTGCTGGTCACCGGCGGTGTGCATGGTTATGAAACCAGCGGCGTGCTGGGCGCGCTGCGCTTTCTGGACGCGCATGCTGAACGCTATGCCGGCCGGGTCAACCTGCTGGTCGCGCCCTGCGTCAGCCCCTGGGCGTATGAGCGCATCCAGCGTTGGAACTTCGACGCCATCGACCCGAACCGCTCGTTCCGTGCGGACAGCCCGGCGCAAGAGTCCGCCGCCTTGATGCGCCTGGTGGCGCCGCTGCGCGGCCAGTTCGCTGCCCATATCGACCTGCACGAAACCACGGATACCGACGGCTCTGAATACCTGCCCGCCGTGGCCGCGCGCGACGGCAAGCCCTTCGAGGCCCACGGCATCCCCGATGGCTTTTATCTGGTGGACGACACGGCCAACCCCCAGCCCGCATTCCAGCAGGCCATCATCCAGGCCGTGGAGCAGGTGACCCATATCGCCCCAGCCGACGAGCACGGCGGCATCATCGGTTCACCCCTGGTGGCCCATGGCGTGATCCACTACGCGATGGAATCGCTGGGCCTGTGCGCCGGCATCAGCGGCGCCCGCTACACCACCACCACCGAGGTCTACCCTGACAGCCCCCGCGCCACGCCCGAGCAGTGCATTGCCGCCCAAGTGGCGGCCGTGTGTGCGGCGGTGGAGTTTGTGGCTTGAATGTGCTGCCAACGCAGGTATATCCTGCGCGGGTAGCTACTAAAAATGTAGTGTTTTAGCTTTCCGGTCCGCGCTCCAAGTCGCGGATCAGGCTCAT
>JAPLPK010000050.1 GCA_026400275.1 Burkholderiales bacterium | reverse complement strand
GTGGACGTCGAAATCAAGCTGCAATAAGCAAACGGTGTGGTTTTCGCGCAAGCGAAAGCCACAACCCGGCCGGAGGAAGTGGCTCGCTTGCTGAAAATGCAGGTGCGCGCTATACTCCAAGGCTGCACTGAAAAGGCCAAGGCATTTCCGGTGCGGTTTTATTAACAGTCTTTCACACATAAACCGTGTAGCCAATTGCAGTTGCACGGGTGGAAGTTTTGGAGAAAACAATGAGTCAAAGCAACTCCCTAGGGTTGCTGGGCCGCAAGGTAGGCATGATGCGCCTATTCACCGATGACGGGGACGCAGTTCCTGTCACGGTGGTAGACGTGTCTAACAACCGTGTTACCCAGATCAAATCCCAAGAGAACGACGGCTACGTGGCCTTGCAGGTCACGTTCGGCGCACGCAAAGCTTCGCGTGTGACCAAGCCAGAAGCCGGTCACCTTGCGAAAGCAGGCGTGGAAGCCGGTGAAATCATCCAAGAATTCCGCGTCACGTCGGATGCTGCAGCCCAATACAAAGCGGGTTCTGTGGTGTCGGCCGGTGCTGTGTTTGCGGTGGGTCAAAAAGTCGACGTGCAAGGTACGACGATTGGTAAAGGCTACGCCGGTACCATCAAGCGTCACCACATGAGCTCGCAACGTGCTTCGCACGGTAACAGCCGCTCGCACAATGTTCCTGGCTCCATTGGTATGGCCCAGGATCCAGGTCGCGTGTTCCCTGGCAAGCGCATGACGGGTCATTTGGGTGTGGACACAGTCACCACTCAAAACCTGGATGTGATCCGTATTGACGAAGCCCGTCAGCTGCTTTTGATCCGGGGCGCAGTTCCTGGTTCCAAGGGTGGTTTTGTGACGGTGCGTCCGGCCATTAAGGCCAAAGCAGCAAAAGGAGCGAACTAATGCAGCTCGAACTCCTGAATGACCAAGGCCAGGCCGCATCGAAGATCGATGTGTCCGAAACCGTATTCGGTCGTGCTTACAACGAAGACTTGGTTCACCAAGTCGTAGTCGCTTTCCAAGCCAATGCGCGTCAAGGCACCCGTGCCCAAAAAGACCGCGAGCAGGTTCGCCACTCGACCAAGAAGCCATTCAAGCAAAAGGGAACTGGCCGCGCACGTGCCGGTATGACGTCCTCGCCACTGTGGCGCGGAGGCGGTCGTATTTTCCCGAACATGCCTGATGAAAACTTCACGCAAAAGATCAACAAGAAGATGTACCGCGCTGGTATGGCCGCGATCCTGTCGCAGCTGGCCCGTGAAGGTCGTCTGGCCGTGGTCGATTCGTTGACGGTGGATTCGCCCAAGACCAAGCCCCTGGCGGCAAAGTTCAAGGCTATGAACCTGGCATCCGTGCTGGTCATCTCTGACCAAATCGATGAAAACCTGTATCTGGCTTCCCGTAACCTCGTGAACATTCTGGTGGTTGAACCCCGTTACGCCGATCCGGTGTCGCTGGTGCACTACAAGAAGGTTCTGGTGACCAAGGCTGCCATGGACAAACTCCAGGAGATGTTCGCATGAGCCGCATGAATTTGACCAACCGTCAATTCGACGAAGGCCGTCTGATGCAAGTGCTGATCGCTCCCATCGTGTCCGAAAAGGCCACCATGGTTGCTGAAAAGTCCAATGCTGTGACGTTCAAGGTACTCCAGGACGCGACCAAGCACGAAATCATGGCTGCTGTGCAGCTGATGTTCAAGGTGGAAGTCAAGGGCGTTTCTGTGGTCAACACCAAGGGCAAAACCAAGCGTTTTGGCAAATCCATCGGTCGCCGCGACAACGTTCGTAAGGCCTATGTGACGCTGAAGCCAGGTCAAGAGCTGAACCTGACTGGGGAGGCCGCGTAATCATGGCTGTCATTAAAATGAAACCCACTTCGCCAGGCCAACGCGGCATGGTGAAGGTCACGCGTGATCACCTGTACAAGGGTGCTCCTCACGCAGCTTTGCTGGAACCTCAGTTCCAGAAGGCCGGCCGTAACAACAACGGTCACATCACGACGCGTCATCGCGGCGGCGGTCACAAGCACCATTACCGCGTTGTGGACTTTGTTCGCAACAAGGACGGCATTCCCGCGAAAGTGGAGCGCATTGAATACGATCCTAACCGTACGGCCCACATCGCTTTGGTGTGCTATGCCGACGGCGAACGTCGTTACATCATTGCTCCCCGTGGTCTGGAAGCCGGTGCAACCCTGCTGAGCGGTGCTGAAGCCCCGATCCGCGCTGGTAACACTCTGCCAATCCGCAACATTCCTGTGGGTTCCACCATCCATTGCATCGAGCTCAAGCCCGGTGCTGGTGCGCAAATCGCGCGTTCGGCTGGTACCTCGGCAACGCTGCTGGCACGTGAAGGCACCTACGCTCAAGTGCGTATGCGCTCCGGTGAAGTTCGCAAGATCCACATCGAATGCCGTGCCACCATTGGTGAAGTCGCCAACGAAGAACACAGTCTGCGCCGTTTGGGCAAGGCCGGTGTGAAGCGCTGGATGGGTATCCGCCCAACCGTTCGCGGTGTGGTGATGAACCCTGTGGATCACCCACACGGCGGTGGTGAAGGTAAGACCGGCGAAGGCCGTCATCCAGTCGATCCTTGGGGCAATCTGACCAAGGGTTACCGTACCCGTAACAACAAGCGCACCCAAGTGATGGTGGTGTCGCGTCGTAAGAAGTAAGGGGTAGCTAGATGACTCGCTCACTCAAAAAAGGTCCATTCGTAGACCACCACCTGATTGCCAAGGCTGAAAAAGCCGTAGCAACCAAGGACAAAAAGCCAATCAAGACCTGGTCGCGTCGTTCCATGATCTTGCCCGATTTCATCGGCCTGACCATTGCTGTGCACAACGGCAAACAGCACGTCCCTGTCTATATCACCGACCAAATGGTGGGCCACAAGTTGGGAGAGTTCGCACTCACCCGTACTTTCAAGGGTCACCCTGCCGACAAAAAAGTCGTGCGGAAATAAGGAAAGACCATGGAAACACGTGCAGTCCTTCGCGGCGTCCGCTTGTCTGTTGACAAGGGCCGCCTGGTCGCAGATTTGATCCGCGGCAAAAAGGTAGACCAAGCTCTGAACGTTCTTGAATTCACGCAGAAAAAAGCTGCTGTGATCATCAAGAAGGTTCTGGAGTCCGCTATCGCCAACGCTGAGCACAACGACGGTGCCGATATCGACGAGTTGAAGGTTAAAACCATCTTCGTTGAACAAGGCGCCACGCTCAAGCGCTTCACGGCCCGTGCAAAAGGCCGTGGTAACCGTATCAGCAAGCCCACGTGCCATGTGTACGTGACGGTTGGCAATTAAGAGGTCGGGAAGATATGGGACAAAAAATCCACCCAACCGGCTTCCGTTTGTCGGTCAGCCGCAACTGGTCCAGCCGCTGGTATGCCAGCAACAATGACTTCGCCGGCATGCTGGCTGAAGACATCAAGGTGCGTGAGTACCTGAAGGCCAAGCTGAAGAACGCTTCGGTTTCGCGCATTTTGATCGAGCGTCCTGCCAAGAACGCCCGTATCACGATTTTCTCGGCTCGTCCGGGCGTCGTGATCGGCAAGAAAGGCGAAGACATCGAGAACCTGAAGCGTGATCTTGCCAAGCAGCTGAACGTGCCAGTGGCAGTGAACATCGAAGAAGTGCGCAAGCCTGAAATCGATGCCAAGCTGATCGCTGATTCGATCACCCAGCAGCTCGAAAAGCGCATCATGTTCCGCCGTGCTATGAAGCGCGCCATGCAAAACGCCATGCGTCTGGGTGCCCTGGGCATCAAGATCATGTCGTCTGGCCGTCTGAATGGCATTGAAATCGCTCGTTGCGAGTGGTACCGCGAAGGTCGCGTGCCACTGCACACCTTGCGTGCAGACATCGACTACGGCACCTCTGAAGCCAAAACCACTTACGGCATTATTGGCGTGAAGGTTTGGGTCTACAAGGGTGACACCCTGGGTCGTAACGATCTGCCCGCAGTGCAAGAGCCGCGCAATGAAGAAGAGCGTCGCCCCCGTGGCCCCCGTCGCGATGATCGCGGTGGCCGTCCCGGTGGTAACGACCGTCCTCCAGCACGTGGTCCCCGTCGTCCAGCAGGTGCCAATGCGGCTCCTGCAGACGGCAGCGACAAGCCTGTTGAAGCCACAGGTGCAGCTGCACCGAAATCTACCGTTCAGCGCGTCCGTAAAGTAGCCGCGCCTGCTGCACCTGTTGCAGCTGACGGTAAAGGAGAATAAACATGTTGCAACCAGCGCGTCGCAAGTACCGCAAAGAGCAAAAAGGCCGTAACACCGGCATCGCAACCCGGGGTAGCTCGGTTGCGTTCGGTGACTTCGGTCTGAAGTGCACGGACCGTGGCCGTCTGACGGCCCGCCAGATTGAAGCCGCACGCCGTGCGATTTCCCGTCACGTGAAGCGTGGTGGTCGTATCTGGATCCGTGTGTTCCCTGACAAGCCAATTTCCCAAAAGCCTGCTGAAGTGCGTATGGGTAACGGTAAGGGCAACCCTGAGTATTACGTGGCTGAAATTCAGCCGGGTAAGATTGTTTTTGAAATCGTCGGCGTTCCTGAAGAACTGGCCCGTGAAGCGTTCCGTTTGGCTGCTGCCAAACTGCCTTTGCGCACCACCTTCGTTGCCCGCATGATTGGCCAGTAAGCAGGAGACTGATATGACCAAATCTACTGAACTGCGCACCAAAGACGTCGCCGGCCTGAAGGACGAAGTGAAAGCGCTGCAACGCGCCCATTTCGGCCTGCGTATGCAAAAAGCCACGCAGCAACTCAACAACACAGCCACGATCCGCACCGCGCGTCGTGATATTGCCCGCGCCAAGACTATTCTTGTCGAGAAGCAAGCCGCTGACAAAGCCGCTAAGTAAGGAGCGAAAACATGACGGAAGCTAAAACATCCCTCAAGCGCACCTTGATTGGCAAGGTGGTCAGCGACAAACGAGCAAAGACTGTGACCGTGCTGATTGAGCGCCGTGTTAAACACGAGCTCTACGGCAAGATCGTTGGTAAGTCGAGCAAGTACCACGCCCATGACGAAAAGGGCGAGTTCAAGCTGGGCGACACCATTGAGATCACGGAAAGCCGTCCGATCTCGAAGACCAAGAACTGGGTTGCTACCCGCTTGGTACAAAAGGCTATTGCGGTCTAAAGCTGCAAGCTGCTTAGGAAACGGTCCACAATGTGGACCGTTTTTGTTTGTGGGGCGACGGAAACGTGGCCCCTTTTTTATTTCTTCATTCCCAGGAGCATTCCATGATCAAAGTCGGCGACACACTTCCTTCCACCACCTTGTTTGAGTACTCCGAAGTCGAAGGTGAAGGCTGCAACATCGGCCCGAACGCGGTGGATGTTGCCAAGGCCACGGCCGGCAAGACGATTGCCCTGTTTGCACTGCCAGGCGCGTTCACGCCGACCTGCTCGGCCCAGCATGTGCCTGGCTACCTGGCCAGCGCGGAAGCGTTCAAGGCAGCCGGTGTGGATGAAATCTGGTGTGTCAGCGTGAACGACGCTTTCGTCATGGGCGCCTGGGCGCGCGACCAGAAGACTGCTGGCAAGGTCCGTATGCTGGGAGATGGCAGTGCCGATTTCGCCAAGGCTACCGGCCTGACGCTGGACCTGACGGCCAAGGGTCTGGGCCTGCGCAGCAACCGCTATTCCATGCTGGTGAAAAACGGCGTGGTTGTCACTTTGAACGTTGAAGCCGCTGGTAAGTTCGAAGTCAGCGATGCAGCCACCTTGCTGGCCCAAGCCAAGGCCGTGTAAGCTGCTTGCTATCAATAAAAGAGCTGCTGGCGCAGGTATTACCTGCGCCAGCAGCTCTTTTTGTTTGTAAAGTCAGATTGTGCGTTCAGGCCATGGCCTTCTTCAACCAGTCGGCGAAAGCGGCGCATTCCCAGCGGTCCATTGTGCCGGTTTGCCAGCACAGGTAATGGGCATGTGGGCTGGGCACGCTGCGGGTGAACAGTTTGACCAGCGCTCCGCTTTCCAACCAAGGCGCGCCCAGGCGCAGGCGCACCAGGCCAATGCCCATGCCGGCCGCGGCGGCGTCGCACATCAGGCCGATGTCGTTGAACTGAGAGCCATCTGCGGGCTCGGGCCAGTCCAGCTGGTGGGCGGCGAACCATGTGCGCCACGGTTCGAGCGGTGAGCGGAGTAGCTGCGCTCCTTCCAGGTCGGCCACGCTGTCGAATGGACCGTGCTCGCGGACAAAAGCAGGCGAGGCCAGCGGCGTGACCTCGTCGCGGGTCAGGCAGATGTGTTCCACGTCGGCATAGCGACCGGTGCCGAAGCGCACCACCAGGTCAGCATCCTCGGCCACCACGTCCAGCAGCGGTATGGAGACGTGCAAAGCCAAGTCGATCTCGGGATAGGCCTCGGTGAACTGGCGCAGCCGAGGGATCAGGATGGACCGCGCAAACGTGGGCGTCACGGCCAGGCGCAGCTTGCGCTTGCCTGGGGCAGATGCGGTGCTGGGAAAGCGTTCCAGGATGGACAGGCCTTCGCGTACATGGGCCAGGTACTCGCTGCCCTCGGTTGTGAGCGAAAAGTCGGCCCTGCCAAATAGCTTGGTGCCCAAGATTTGCTCCAGCTGTTTGACCCGATGGCTGACCGCACTGGAGGTGACGCACAGCTCTTCGGCCGCCTGCGTTACGCTGCGCAAGCGGGCCAAAGCTTCGAAGGTCAGCAGGCACTGAATCGGGGGTATACGCGTAGCACTCATGCCGGCATTGTCCCCCTTGTCGCAGGGGGTGCTCGGTACAATGGCCCCCTTTTTTGCCTAGGGGATTGCGCGTGTCTGACCGTTTCAAAGTGTGGCTGCAGTATCTGTTGCCCAAGCACGCCATCACCGCATTTGGCTGGCACGTCGCCACGGCCCGCGCCGGCAGCATCACTACCGGAATCATCCGTTGGTTTGTAGGCAAATACGGGGTGAATATGGCCGAGGCGGCCAATCCAGACATCACCAGCTACGCAAGCTTCAACGAGTTTTTCACCCGTGCATTGAAGCCTGGTGCGCGCCCGCTGGCCCAGGCCGATTTAGTGTGCCCGGTGGATGGCGCGATAAGCCAGTTTGGCCGTATCGAGCGCGACCAGATCTTCCAGGCCAAGGGCCATACTTTTTCAACCACCGCGCTGGTAGGCGGCGACGCGGCGTTGGGCGCGCAGTTCGAGAGCGGCCACTTTGCCAATATCTACCTGAGCCCCAAGGACTACCACCGCATCCACATGCCCTGCGATGGGCGCCTGACGCGCATGGTTTACGTGCCGGGCGACCTGTTCTCGGTGAATCCGGTGACGGCGCAGGGCGTGCCTGGTCTGTTCGCGCGCAACGAGCGGGTGGTCTGCGTGTTTGACTCGGAGCGCGGTCCGTTTGTGCTGGTGTTGGTGGGGGCCGCCATCGTCGGCAGCATGGCGACTGTCTGGCAAGGTGTGATCAACCCCCCGCGTGGCCCGGTGCGCGAATGGCGCTATGACCAGCAGCAGATCGTCTTGAAGCAGGGCGAGGAGATGGGCCGCTTTCTGCTGGGCTCCACCGTGGTGATGCTGTTTCCCCAGGGCCCGCTGAGCTTCAACCCCGCCTGGGCGCCCGCTGGCAGCGTACGCCTAGGCGAAGTGATGGCAAAGCGCTAGCACACCCCCAGGCTCCACACTGCGTGTTTCCGCCCACCCCCCTCGCATCGGTTTGTAAAACCGATGAGACATGCAGGGGGCACCACCAGCGGCCTGGCAAAGCCAGTTCCGCGGTGGTTCTGGAACTAAACAGTTACTTGAAGATGACCGTCTTGTGGCCGTTCAGCAGCACGCGGTGCTCGCTGTGCCACTTGACGGCGCGGGCCAGCACTTGGCTCTCGGTATCTCGGCCCTGGGCGGTGAAATGTTCTACGGTGCGGCTGTGGTCCACGCGGGCCACGTCCTGCTCGATGATCGGGCCTTCGGCCAGGTCCGCTGTCACATAGTGGGCGGTGGCGCCGATCAGCTTCACGCCACGGTCATGCGCCTGGTAGTAGGGCTTGGCACCCTTGAAGCTGGGCAGAAAGCTGTGGTGGATGTTGATGGCCCGACCACTCAGTTTCTGGCATAGGTCGTTGCTCAAAATCTGCATGTAGCGCGCCAGCACCACCAGTTCCGCGCCTTCGTTTTCGATGACTTCGTAGATGCGCGCCTCGGCCTGGGCCTTGGTCGCAGCGGTCACGGGGATGTGGTGGAAGGGCACGTTGTAGCTGGCGGCCAGTTGGTAGAAGTCGCGGTGGTTGCTGACGATGGCGCGGATGTCCAGCGGCAGCAGGCCGCTTTTCCAGCGGAACAGCAGGTCGTTGAGGCAGTGGCCTTCCTTGCTGACCATCAGCACCGTGCGCACCGGTTCCGAGGTGTTGTGCAGGCTCCACTGCATTTTGAAACCTTCGGCGAAGCTGGCCAGCGCGCTGCGCAGTACGTCGGCGGTAATCTGGTCGCAGGCGAACTGCACCCGCATGAAGAACAGGCCGGTGTCGTGGTCGTTGTACTGGGCGGCTTCTTCGATATTGCTGCCGCGCTCCAGCAGGAAACCCGAGACGGCGTGGACGATGCCCGGGCGGTCCGGGCAAGACAGGGTGAGGATGTAAGCAGTGGTCATTGTTGTACACCCCCAGGCTGCGCGCATTGCATGTCGCTGCGCCAACCCCCTTGCAGGGGGCGAACCCGACGGCCCGGCAAAGCCGGTTCCGTGGGTTCTTTGGCCTGGGGCCTTGTGTGTTTACGGTGGTTTGGCTTGAAGTGTAGAGCAGTAGTCTTTGGCCGGGATGCTGGGCGTCACCCAGGTCTGGTCGAAGGATGCTATGTTTTTGCTAGCTTCTTGCGCAGATTGCACCTGCAGCAGAATAGATTTTGACGTGAAATTGTCCGGCAGGTGCTGCGGCACGCCCAGGCTGGGGTCGGCATGGCCGCTGCCGGTTAGCAGAAGCACGGTCTTGCCAGGCAGCGCCGCAGCCTGCAGGGTCTGCGCCATGGTCTGGTCGCGGGCAATCTGGATGCGCGTCATGGGGCCGATCTGGCTTTCAGGCAGCAGGCCGCAATGGCCCAGGCGGATGGACTGCTGCTGGGCTTTGAGTGCGGGGCCGGGCAGTTGCATGTCCAAGCTGGTGTTGCCCATGGCCGTACGCATTTGCGCGCGCGGCAGATTGGCACCCAGTACCGGCACGCCGGCGTGGACTGCGGCCATCACCGCCGGGCCGTAGGCGGCCCAAGGCCAGCCAGCGTCGTCCCACTGGAGCGCGGTCTGTGCTTGTTCCGGGGATGCGTCGCGGGGCAGGGCGCGGGTGTCGTGGCCTTGTTCGGCCATTTCCAGGGCCACGGCGGCTAGTTGGCCGCGTGTTGCCAGGGTTTCAATCACCTGGCGGTGGATCTGCTGGTGCTCGGTGGCGTCGTGCTGCTCGCCGAGCAGGATGGCGTCGGCCGGCAGCAGGGCCTGCACACGCTGGTCTACGCTGGGTACGCTGGCGCAGCCCCACAGCAGGGCGGTGCAGCAGGCCAGCAGCGTGGCGGCGCTGAGCCGCACGCTCAGTGCACCAGTACCGGGTTTTGCGCCAGGCCGGCGTATTGCTCCAGCGTGTCTTCCACTTCTTCCTGGGTCGGCGTGTTCAGCTGCCAGGCCGAAATATGCTGCTGGAACAACTCGGCCCAGGAGCCGTCCAGGTAGACCTCTTTGCCCGAGCGTTTGTCGACGATTTCAAAGCCGTGGCGCTCCAGCGTGGGCGCGCGCGGCGGGTCGGCGGGCGCCAGCAGGGCGGCGTTGGCAGCGTCGGGCTGCATGTGGACCACCGCAAAGGATTCGGAGTCGTATAGCGTGTTCATGGTGGGTGTCCTTTTCTCAATCACTATGGGCTATATGGTCGCGATAGCGGGGAATTCAAGTTCTGTGCCACTTCTCGCTATCTCAGCTTAGGGCTTTTCGACCGCACGCAACTGCTGGTCGAGGAAATCTCCGTTCGGTTCCGTGATTTTCAGCCGCACTGGCAGGTAGGAAATGCTGGGGCCCAGCCACAGCTCGACCTTTCTCTCGAACTCCTTTTGCGGCACGCGGGTGAGCTTCAGGATGTCCATGCTGTCATAGGGCACGTAGGCCTTGTCCGGTCCCTCGATGTTGAACTTCCAGATGTCGGCGTCACGCGGCCCCACGGTTTGCAGCGTGATGCTGCTGCCCACCGGGTAATGCGCCGGGTCGGCGGCCAGCATGCCGGCAATTTGCAACACCACGCTGAGCTGGTCTTGCGCGGCGGGCAGCAGGGGTACGTCCGGCGTATTTGCGCTGAAGGTGGCGCGGCCCTTGTCGTAGTCGAAATGCGCGGCGACTTCGCTGCGCCATTTGTCGGAAAAGCGCTGCGGCGCCAGGCCGGCCGGGGTGATGGCTCCGGCGCTGGTGCGTGTGCGCGAGCCCAGGAACAGCAGGCTGGCGCTGAGCTGGGCGCTGTACTGCTGGCCGTTTTGTTGCCACAGCAGCTCGCCGCGCGCGTTGTAGTGCAGGCCTTTGGATGCGCCGGTCAGGTTGTACAGCAGGCGCACCGGGTCGGCAAAGCGGAAGGCCGTGGCCTGGGTGACCTCGGCAATGGCGTGTGCTGGCGGTACGGGGGCGGACGCCACGGGCTCGGGCGCTGGCGCGGGTGGCGGAGGTACTGGGGTGGCTATGGGCTCGGATGCGGCAGGGGCAGCTGCTTCGGCGGCAGAGGCGGCGGGGTCGGGGAGCGGCGCTACCGGCGAGGCGTCGGCAACTGCCACGCTGTCCACCGGTTCAGGGGCTGGTTCAGCGGCGCGTGGCGTTGGGCGCGGCTTGTGTGGTGCGGGCGGTTTAGCAACGGGTACCGGCGGTGGCGCAGGCACGGGCGCCGGAATGCTGCGCGTATTCAGGGCACGCACCGTCGTAGCGCCAGGTGCATTCACCTGCAGCACGGCGGGCAGCGTTTGCAGCACGGCCAGGTGGGCCAGCACCACGGCGGCGCCCAGCACCAGCAGGCCCCGCAGCGGGACGGAAGAGGTTGCGGCGGAAGCCTTCGTTAAACTCATTTGACTATGCAACGCTTCTCCATCCCCTCCCGGCGGACACCGCCATGAAATTAGCCACC
>JAPLPK010000207.1 GCA_026400275.1 Burkholderiales bacterium | reverse complement strand
TTCACGCAGCTCGGTCAGGTGGCGCAGAAACTCTGCATCGGCTCCAATCGCGCAGCGCCAGGCCAGGATGTCCGGGTCCAGCAAGTTCCACAGGTCGCGGTTACGTACACGGGTGCCGATGCGCGGGCGCGATTCCAGCAGCCCCTTGGCTGCCAACACCTTGACAGCCTCGCGCAGCGCGGTACGGCTCACCTCCAGCTCTTGGCACAGTTGCTCTTCATTGGGCAGCACCGCCTCGGCGGGATAGATGCCGCTGACGATACGCTTACCCAACTCACTCACCACTTGGCCGTGCAGGTTACGGCCGGTATACATCGAAGCAGAATGGGGAAGTACAGGATGCATGCAGGGTGCTGCGCCTCATGGCGCCTCGTAATTACCTAATAAGTGCCTAGTAAATGCGATTACCGGGCTTGTCAAAGAGCAATGATAGGCGCGTCTGGAAGCATGCACCGTAGGCCTGCCCGGTCTGTAACGCCCGGCCATGCTCGGTTTTGATCACGATAGTGCCGCCCGACGCGGAACGTGCATAGGCAAAGGTCTCACCGCCCAGGTGTTCCAACATGTCAATAGTCAGTGGCAGGCGACCATCGCCATCTTCACGAAAATGCTCGGGGCGTACGCCGAGTTGCACCTCGGTGCCCACCGCCGGTGCCGCGCCCTTCAGGGGAACGGACACCACCAGCTCGCCAAAGCCGGCCAAAGCCACATGGCATAACGGCCCATCGCTGCCCAGCACCCGCCCGTCAAAGAAGTTCATCTTCGGCGAACCGATGAAGCCGGCCACAAAAGTATTTGCCGGGTTGTCGTACACCTCCAGCGGCGCCCCTACCTGCTCGATCAGGCCGGCGCGCAGCACCACGATCTTGTTAGCCAGGGTCATAGCCTCGACCTGGTCATGCGTCACGTAGACGATGGTGGAGCCCAGTTCGCGGTGCAGGCGCGCGATCTCGATGCGCATGTGCACCCGCAACTCGGCGTCCAGGTTGGACAAAGGCTCATCGAACAAGAAAACTTTGGGGTCGCGCACGATGGCCCGGCCTATGGCCACGCGCTGGCGCTGGCCACCGGACAAGGCCTTGGGCTTGCGGTCCATCAGCGGGCCCAGGCCCAGGATGTTGGCGGCGGCGTCCACTTTGCTAGCCACCTCGGCCTTGGGCACGCCGGCGAACTTGAGCGCAAAGCCCATGTTCTCGCGCACCGTCATATGCGGGTATAGCGCATACGACTGGAACACCATGGCGATACCGCGCTTGGACGGGTCCAGCTCGTTCACGCGCTGGCCGCCGATTTCCATCACGCCATCGGTGATGTCCTCCAGGCCGGAGATCATGCGCAGCAGTGTGGACTTGCCACAGCCAGACGGCCCGACGAAGACGACGAACTCGCCCTTGTTGATCTCCAGGTCCACGCCGCGAATCACATGCGTGCCGCCGAAAGATTTTTTAACGTTGCTTAATTTGACATCTGCCATTTTTATTTTCCCGCAGGCGCTTTGCCTCTTACTCCTGTTGCATCAGCATGTGGTGAGCGTCGTGGTGTGCTGGCCCAGGCGCTGCGTAGACACGGTCACCACGCTGTCGCAGCGCTCGCCCGTGCTTTCCACCCAGAAACCGGCCACACCCCCTTTGAACGCCAAGGCCGCAGGGCCCAGCAACTTGGCGCCACCCGAGACCTGCAGAGACACCACATCGTCCAGAAACGGCAGTACGCGGCCATGCTGGTCCAGCGCGCGCACGATGAAGCGCACTGCGTCCTTCTCATGGGCAATCAGCTCGCTGCTGTCTGCCTGCACCTCCAACGTGGTGGCCAAAGGGTTGCCACTGAGCAGCACCTGTTTGACGGGCTTGCCGTCCACATAGCCAGTCAAGCGGCCGTCCATCCACTGCATGCCCCAGGCGCCCAGCTCCTGCGGGTCGACGTGGCGGCTATCAATCACCACCGGCGCATGCGGCAGATGCGGGTACTGCGCACGGTCGGGCTCGATACGGATGGCCGGGAAGCTGCCGAACTGGAATTCCAGATAGTCGCAGTTCGTCAGCACGATCAGGGGCAAAGCCTCGCAGCGGTCCTTCTCGCCGCGTGCCCAGTAGGTCACCGGCTCCAGCACGACCTGCTCTTGCGGGGCGCACTGGCTGGCGTAGGCAAAAGCAGCAAACTTAGGCTCGCGAAAGATGTCCATTACGCCGTGGTGGCAGATGCGGTCGCCCGCGCCAAAGTCCTTGTGCGTGTTGTAGTCGAACATGCACCAGCCAATGGAGCCGGCAATCTGCGGGTTGCCGTAGGCCTTGTTCAGCACATCCAGGTAGCGGGTCACATGCTCGGCCTGGCGCACCTCGGGGTCAATGCGCTTGGTGGGGAACATATGGCCGTTGAATTCGGTCACCAGGTAGGGCACGTCCTTGTCCAGGCCGGTCACGTAACGCGGCGGCCGCAGTGGCGCGGGCGGCTGGCCGCGCATCCATTCGGGCGTAGCGACATGGCAGAAGTCGTTGACGGTGTAGACGTCCTCCAGCAGCTCGCTGTTCTCGATGTAGCGCACACCACCGGTCTGGCGGGTGCTATCCAGGCCGTGGGCCATGGCGTTGGTACGTGTGTAGAACTCGTGGTCGTCCTGCGACTCGTTGATGCGCACGCCCCACAGGATGATGGAGGGGTGGTTCCAGTCGCGCTCTACCATGCGGCGCACGTTCTCTACCGACTCGTCCTTCCAGGCCGCGCCGCCAATATGCTGCCAGCCCGGAATCTCTTCAAACACCAGCAGGCCGATCTCGTCACAGCGGTCCAGGAAATAGCTGGACTGCGGGTAGTGCGAGGTACGCACCAGATTGCACTTCAGCACCTCCTTCAGCACGTCTGCGTCTTTCTGCTGCGCGCGGCGGCCCATGGCGTAGCCCACATAGGGGAAGGACTGGTGGCGGTTCAGGCCCCGGATTTTCAGCGGCTTACCGTTGAGGGAAAAGCCCTCGGTGGTGAAGCGTGCGGTGCGAAAGCCAAAGCGGGCGCTAAGCTGGTCGCTGCCTGCGCTACTGGCGAGCGTGGCGCGGACCAGATACAGCGCGGGGCTGTCCAGCTCCCACAGTTGCAGCCCGGCCAGTTGTTCAAACGATGTACTGAAGCCATCGGCATCCACCGCCACGGTTTGCTGTTGCAGCACAGCCCCCTCCACGGTGCACAGCTCTACCAGCGCGGTGCCGGAAAAGGCCAGGCCGGTGGGGTTGGCCAGAAAGCCTTTGACAGTCACGCCTTTGGCATCGCTCAGCTCATTCGATGTTTCAATCTTCAGATTGGCGATGGACACCGGGTCTGTCACCTGCAGCCAGACGTCACGGTAGATACCGGCGTAGGTCAGGTAGTCGATCTGGCCGCCGAAAGGGGGGATTTCCGGGTTTTCGCTGCCATCCACCTTAACGGTCAGCAGGTTGTTGCCCTCCTGCAGATAGTCGGTGAGGCGCGCCTTGAAAGGGGTGTAGCCGTCCTTGTGGCTGGCCACCTGGTGGCCGTTGAGCCAGACCACGGTGTTGGCCATGGCGCCGTCGAACTGCAGCGCTACTTCCTTGCCCGCAAACCCGGGCTGCCAGGCCAATGTGTACTGGTAGCCGAATTCCTTCTGGAAGCTGCGCTCGTCGAAGTAGTTCATGTCCAGGTCCACCGCGTTGTGCGGCAGGCGGACGGAGGCGCCCGCCTTGGGCTGGGCGATCAGATCGTTGGAAAAATCGGCGTGGAATTCCCAGCCGGCTGTCAATGGAGTTACGGTACGCATATGTAGAAAACCTATTTAACGGAACCCAGCATGCCTTCGACAAACTGGCGCTGCATGGCAAAGAAAACAACCAGGGTGGGAATGGTGGCCAGGATGGTGGCGACCATGATCACGCCGAAGTCCGGCGTATACGACGAGCCCAGGGAGGACAGCACCAGGGTGATGGTCTTCAGCTCCACAGACTGCAGCACGATCAGCGGCCACAGAAAACTGTTCCAGATGGTCATGAAGACGATGATGAAAGCCGCCGCGTAGGTGGAGCGCATCACCGGCAGATAGACGAACAGGAAGATCTGCCATTCCTTCAGCCCATCCACCCGCGCTGCGTCGCGCAGCTCCAGCGGGAAGGACTTGGTGTTCTGGCGGAAGTAAAAAATCATGTAGGCCGACGCAATGCTCGGCAGGATCACCGCCATGTGCGTGTCCAGCATGTCGAACGAGGCCAGCAGGATGAACAAGGGGATCATCAGCGCCGAGAACGGAATCATCATCGACAGCAGCACGCCCTGGTAGACACGCTCCCGCCCAGGCGAACGGAATACCTCGAAGCCATAGCCCGCCAGCGACGACACCGCCAGCGTCAGGAACGAGCCCAGAATCGCCACCTTGCCGGAGTTCCAGAACACCAGACCCACGTCGAACAGCTCAGCGAACTTGTGGTAATTCTCGAACAGCGCATTGCCAAAGCTCATCTTGCCTTTGGTGATGTCGTGGCTTTCATTGGTGGCGCTGATCAGCATCCAGACAAAGGGGAAGATGGACAACAGCGCCATCAACCACAAAAAACCATACACCAGGGCCGTGCGTAACTTTCCGCTCCATTGGCTCATTGATCACGCTCCCGGGCTGCATAAAACTGGATGAAGGCCAAAATCGCCACCAGCACCACGATCACATACGAGACCGTGGCGGCGTAGCCAAAGTTCGGCACGTATTTGAAGGACAGGTTGTAGATGTACAGCGACAGAGTCAGCGTGCTGTCGGCCGGCCCGCCGTTGGTGATGTTCATGGCCTCGTCAAACATCTGCAGCGTGCCAATGGTGGACGTGACGGTGGTGAACAGAATCACAGGCTTCAGCACCGGAATGGTGATCGACAGAAATCGCCGCGTGGCCGATATACCGTCGATGCGCGCCGCCTCATAGATCGACTTATCGACATTCTGCATCGCCGCCAGATAGAAGATCATGTTGTAGCCAGTCCAGCGCCAGGTGATGGCGACGATCACCACCACGCGGGCCCAGAACGGGTCGGTCAACCAGGGCACGGCCTCAGAAATCAGGCCCAGCCCCATCAGCGTGCTGTTGACCACGCCGTCATAAGAAAACATGCTTTTGAACAGCACCGAATACGCCACCAACGAAGTCACGCAGGGCAGAAACACGGCGGTGCGCAACAGGCCACGGCCTTTGAGGTTGGGGATATTCAGACAAGACGCCATCACCAGCGCCAGCACGATCATGATGGGCACCTGCACCACCAGAAAGATGGAGGTATTGGTCAAGGCCCGCAGGAACATGGGGTCGTCCACCAGACGCTGCACATTGCCCAGGCCTACAAACTTGGTCATGGTGCCCTGCCCCGACTGCACCGACATCCACAGCGATTTGCCTATGGGGTACAGCATGAACACAGAGATTAAGGCCATCGCCACGGAGACAAAGGCCCATCCATTGATATCGAAAAAGCGGCTGGAACTCGGCTTGCTTACTTGCCGCATAAAGGCTCCCGGGAACAATACACAAGGGGGCAGCGCCAGCGCCGCCCCCACTCAAAAATGCCTGCCTGGAAGGCTTACTTGATTTGCGCCGACAGCTGTTGCTGGATCTTGTCCAGCAGCTGGTCCACCGGCACGCCTTGGTTCAATGCCGGCAGTTGGGCTGACACAGCCGCGTCACCCTCGTAGGTGTAGATGCCATAGTTCACGCTGGGGATCTTGCCCAGCCAGTCGCTGTAGCGCTGCCAGACCTGGGCGCCACCAAAGAACGGGTCGGCTTCGGCATAGGCCTTGCCGTTGCGCGAGGCCAGCAGCGTGCCGACAGCGCCACGTGCGGTCAGGATGTTCTGGTAGAAGTCCACATCCTTGGCGTAGATTTCATTCAGGAAGTCGATGGCCTGCGCCTTCTCCTTGCCGCCGCTCAGCACGTACCAGCTGGAGCCGCCCAGGTTGGACGCATGGCCCGCACCAGCAATGCCCAGCGAAGGCGTAGGCGCTACACCCCATTGGCCGGACTGGCTCTTTTCAGACTTGACCGAGCCGGTGATCCACACGCCGGTGGTGATGGAGGCCACGTCGCCCTTGTTCACCGCGCCCACGTATTCCGCCCAGTTGGTCACGGGCTTGACGATGCCGGCCTTGAACAGCTTGCCCTGGGTTTCCAGCGCGGCCTTCAGTGCGGGGTTGTTCTTGATGTCCAGCTTGCCGTCTTTGTCGAAGTACCAGCGGCCGGCAGACTGCATCATCACGCGGATCAGGCCGTTGTCATTGGGGTCGATGCCCAGCATCTTCTTGCCGGTGGTGGCGACGACCTTCTTGCCGATTTCGATGTAGCGGTCCCAGGTGATGTTCTCCATGTCCTTGTCAGAAAAGCCGGCCTTGGCCAGCAAGTCCTTGCGGTAGTACATGCCGGTCACACCCGAATCAAACGGCAGGCCATAGGTCTTGCCGTCGATGGTCATCAGGTCCACCTTGTACTTGGCAAAGCCCGCGTAATTGACCACGCCGGACATGGGTTCGAACGCACCGGGGAACGAGCGCAGGTATTTTTGGGCGTTGTAGTCTTCCACCAGCACCACATCGGGCAGCGACTTGCTCACGCCAGAGGCCAGCATGGTTTGCAGTTTTTGCTCCACGTCCGCCTTGGACATGTCCACGATCTTGAACGTTGCATCGGGGTGCTTGGCCGTGTAACGGGCAGCCGCCTCTTTCATGATGGCGATGTTGAAGTTCGGATCCCAGGCCCAGATGGTGACTTCCTTGGCCGAAACCGCTGCTGCGGTCATCAAACCCATGGACGCCAACGCCAGGCTGGCCACGGCGGTGGTTGGTTTAGCAAAATGCATGGTGCTCATCCTCTTTCGTCTCTTGTAATATGGTTTGCAGGCCTGCACCAGCCACCCGCGCGCGCGCGCATCGAACGCGGACCACCCCGATGGTTAGGCAGTAAAGGTCTGCGGGCCAAGGCCGTCGACCAGCATTCATATTACAAATAAGCTCTGCCAAATTCACCGGGGATTACCCTTGTTTACAGGTGAACTTTCGAGTGAACCCATACTCAACTTGAATGATGGCAGCTAAGAATCCGTTCACCCGGCGGTAAATTCGCCTCAATCATCATATTTTTAAACCCACCATGTCCGACAGCATCCACTTCTACGAACCCCGCCTGGGCCACGGCCTGCCGCATGATCCGTTCAATGCCATCGTCGGGCCGCGCCCCATCGGCTGGATCGCCTCGCACAGCGCCACGGGTGCGCTGAACCTGGCGCCTTACAGCTTCTTCAACGGCTTCAACTACACCCCGCCCATCATTGGCTTTGCCAGCGTGGGCTACAAGGACACGCTGCGCAACATCGAGCAGACCCGCGAATTCGTCTGGAACCTGGCCACCCGCGACCTGGCCGAGGCCATGAACCAGACCTGCCAGGCCGTGCCACCCGAGGTGAGCGAGTTCGCGCTGGCCGGCCTGACGCCCGCACCCAGCCGCGTAGTGGCCGTGCCCCGGGTGCAAGAGAGCCCGGTCTCCTTCGAATGCCGCTGTACCCAGATCGTGCAGCTGCAGGCCGCCAGCGGCGAGCAGATCAGCACCTGGCTGGTGTTGGGCGAGGTGGTGGCTGTACACATCGCCAAAAGCCTGCTCAAAGACGGCGTGTACGACACCGCCGCAGCCGGCCACATCTTGCGTGGCGGCGGCCCGGCCGATTACTTCAGCGTGGGGCCGGAGCAGCTGTTTCGCATGCACCGCCCGCGCTGAACGCACTGCGGCTCATTTCCTATTTTGATAGCGGCTTACGCAGGTATCACCTGCGCTACCGGCTAATTTGAGCGCAAACTTCGGCAGACTTTGCGTGGCTGCAGTACATTGGCGTCTATGCCTGATTCCACCCCGTACCTGACCGAGCCACTGGCCGACCTGGCCGCCTGGACGCGCTATTTCTGCGACGCCGAAATCCCGGTGCTGGCCACCACCTCGCAGGCCCTGGAGGTGCTGCGCGCCATCGAAGACGATGTGGACGCCGCCATGCTGACCGAGGCCATCCAGCCCGACCCGCTGATGACCATCAAGCTCATGGCCTACGCCGCCAAGCAGCGCCGGCCCGGCGACTTCACCGAGACCGAGAGCATCACCAGCGCCCTGGTGATGACGGGCATCGCCCCCTTTTTCCGGCACTTTGGCCTGCAGCCCACTATCGAAGACCGGCTGCACGACCAGCCCGAGGCGTTGGCCGGCCTGCGCGAACTGCTGCAGCGCGCTGAGCGGGCCCGCCTGTTCGCCCTGGGCTTTGCCGTGCACCGCAACGACCTGGACGTGGACGTGATCCAGCGCGCCGCCTTTCTGCACGACTTTGCCGAGATGCTGATGTGGTGCCACGCCCCCACGCTGGAGCTGCAAATCCGCAATGCCCAAAAGGCCGACCCCAGCCTGCGCAGCGCCAGCATCCAGCAAAGCCTGCTCCATATTGAACTGGACGACCTGGCCCTGGCGCTGATGAAGCTGTGGCACCTGCCCTCGCTGCTGGTGCGCATCAGCGATACCAAGCACGCGGACCAGGCCAATGTACGCAACGTGGTGCTGGCCGTGCGGGTCGCCCGCCACACCATGCACGGCTGGGACAACCCGGCACTGCCCGACGATGTAAACGATATCGCCGAGCTGCTCAACGCCGCTCCGCGCATCGCCCTGGCCTATTTGCACAAGATAGACACCTCGGTCGCCTAGGAGTCTGGGCAGCGCGACATCGCAAGCTTGACCTGGATCAAGGTCGCATCGGTCTGCATGCCCCAGGCTGTGGGTACAGGGTGGCCTGTGCCTGGCGTGCTGCCCGGCCGCCGCCCCGCCCAAGGAGACCGTGATGAAAATTCTGCTTGCCGTTGATGGGTCCAGGTCGGCGCTGAACGCGGCCAAATATGCGGTCAAACTGCTCAAGCGCATGACCGGCGAAGCCCACCATATCACCCTGGTTAGCGTGCACGACGACACCGCCCTGCGCCACGCCACGGTCTTCGTCGGCAAAGCCGCAGTGGACGACTACCTGCGCGAGCTCAGCGAGAAGGATGTCAAGCCCGCCCGCAAACTGTTGAACGCCGCCGCCATCCCGCACGATATGGTGCTGCGCACCGGCCACGTGGCCCAGGAAATCCTGGCCTGCGCCCATACCGGCAAGTTCGACCTGCTGGTGCTCGGCACCAAGGGCCGGGGTGCGGTAGCCGACCTGCTGATGGGCTCGGTTGCCCAGCGCGTACTGGCCACCGCCAAGCAGCCCGTGCTGCTGGTGAAGTAGCCCCCAAGCCAGCCCCCGCAGCATGGACAGCAGCGGCCTGACACAGGCCGAAGCCCAACAGCGCCTGGCGCAAGACGGCCCTAACGCCCTGCCCACTTCCAAGCCACGCAGCCTGCTGCGCCTCGTAGGCGATGTGGTGCTGGAACCTATGTTCATGCTCCTGGTGGCCTGCGGCGCGCTGTACATGCTGCTGGGCGACCACCAGGAAGCACTGATGCTGCTGGGCTTTGTGTTCGTGGTGATGGGCATCAGCTTTGTGCAGCAGCGGCGCACCGAACGCTCGCTGGATGCCCTGCGCGACCTGTCCAGCCCGCTGGCGCTGGTGCTGCGCGGCGGCCAGTCTCTCAAGATCGCCGCCCGCGATCTGGTCTGCGGCGACACGGTGCTGCTGGCCGAGGGCGACCGCGTGCCCGCCGACCTGGAACTGACCCAAGCGTCCAACCTCGCACTGGACGAATCCCTGCTCACCGGCGAGTCCGTGCCGGTGCAAAAGCAGACCGGCGGCGCCGCTCCAGCCCAAGCCTTCTCTGGCACTTTGGTCACGCAAGGCAGCGGGCAAGGCCTGGTGGTAGCCACGGGCGAGCGCAGCACGCTGGGCCGCATAGGCAAGTCGCTGGAAGGCATCGCCAGTGAAACCACGCCCATCCAGGCTGAAACCAAGCACGTCGTCAAAACCGTCGCCATCGTAGGCATTGCCCTGGCGGCGGCGCTGGCTGTGGCCTACGGCCTGCTGCGCGGCGACTGGCTGGGCGGGCTGCTGGCCGGCCTGACGCTGGCCATGGCGGTGCTGCCTGAAGAACTACCGGTGATCCTGACGCTGTTCCTCGGCCTGGGCGCATGGCGCCTATCGCGCCAGAAAGTGCTAGCCCGCAACATCCCCGCTGTGGAGCTGCTGGGTGCCACTACCGTGCTGTGCGTGGACAAGACGGGCACCCTCACGGCCAACCGCATGGCCGTGCGCAGGCTCTGCGCTGGCGCCGAGACCTATGACAGCCTGCAGGCTGGCAGTGCCCCGCTGGCCGAGGGCCTGCACGGCGTGCTGGAGTACGCGGTGCTGGCCAGCCACCGCCGCGCCTTCGACCCCATGGAAACCGCCATCGTCGATGCAGGTGCGCGCCTGCTGGCACATACCGAACACCTGCACGCCAACTGGACATTGGTAGACGACTACCCTCTGTCGCCCGAAATGCTGGCCATGTCGCGCGTATGGCAGTCGCCCGACCTGCGCGAACGCATGATCGCCGCCAAGGGCGCGCCCGAGGCCATCGTGGACCTGTGCCACCTGCCCGAGGCGCAACGCCAACTAATTGCCGCACAGGTCGCCACCATGGCGGGCGACGGCCTGCGCGTGCTGGGGGTGGCCAGCGCCGTGTTCCCCGCCCAGCCCCTGCCAGACAACCAGCACGACTTCGACTTCGTGTTCCTGGGCTTGGTGGCGCTGGAAGACCCAGTGCGGCCCGACGTGCCCCAGGCCATCGCCGAATGCCACGCCGCTGGCATCCGCGTGGTGATGATGACCGGCGACCACCCGGCCACCGCCTCGTCCATCGCCCGCCAGGTGGGCCTGCCTAGCGTTGCTACACCCATGACCGGGCAGGAACTCGCAGCCCTCAGCGACACGGAATTACAGGCCCGCTTGGCAAGCACCAACGTGTTTTGCCGCGTGCAACCCGAGCACAAGCTGCGCCTGGTACAGGCCTTCCGTGCGCGCGGCGACGTAGTGGCCATGACAGGCGACGGCGTGAACGACGCGCCCGCCCTCAAGGCCGCCCACATCGGCGTGGCCATGGGCGCGCGTGGCACCGAAGTCGCCCGCCAGGCGGCCGACCTGGTGCTGCTGAACGACGACTTTGCCTCCATCGTCACGGCGGTGCGCTATGGCCGCCGCGTGTTTGCCAACCTGCGCAAGGCCATTGTGTTCGTGGTGGGTGTGCACCTGCCCATCGTCGGCCTGTCGCTGCTGCCGGTATTGCTGGGCTGGCCCCTGCTGCTGATGCCGGTGCATATCTTGTTTCTGCAGCTGATCATCGACCCGGCGTGCTCGGTGGTGTTCGAGGCCGAGCCGCTGGAGGCCGACGCCATGGCCGTGCCACCGCGCCCGGCCAGCGCGCGTTTGTTCGACCGCAGCGTGCTGCTGCGCGGCCTGTGGCAGGGCCTGGGCCTGCTGGTGCTGCTGCTGGGCGTGTATGCCACGGCCCGGACGGTCTCCGAGGGCGTGGCCCGGGCCATGGTGTTCAGCGTGCTGGTGCTGTCCAACCTGGGCCTGATCTACGCCAACCGCAGCTGGACCCGCCCGTCCTGGCGCAGGGGCGCTGCACGCAACCGCTACTTTGGCTGGACCTGCGCCGCCACCGTGCTGCTACTGGGCACCGTGCTGGGCTTCGCACCCGTCCGCCGCCTGTTCGCCTTTGACCAGCCCGCGCCCTGGATGCTGCTGGCAGCACTTGGCCTGGCCGCCGTCAGCCTGCTGTGGTTCGAGGCGGTGAAGTGGGCCATGGGGCGCACGGCGCTGGCGATACGGAATTACCCATAAAAACAGACCTCCTAGCATACAAAATATGCGCCAATAGCTACCAAAAATGTAGCGCGCAAATTTAAATTTAGGAATTTTTTGTATTTTGTAAACGCCGCGTGAATCCAAAGCAAAGTTTCCTGCGTATCCGTGATGGAAGTCCTGTACCAAGCTGTGCAAGACGTCCGCGAGCCAGCTTGGCATCAACGGATACAACTTTTAGGAGATCACCATGCGATTCAAATTCGGACCCGTGACTGCAGCCTGCGTGCTGCTGGCCGTTGGCAGCGCGGCATTCGCCTCCAGCCACCGCGAAGCGCCTTTCATCACCACCTCGCCCAAGGTAGACGGCACCGACTTCTATATGTTCCGCAGCTACGAGGGCGTGGCCAGCAATGGCAGCGGTGGCCGCTCGGACTACGTGACCATGATCGCCAACTACCAGCCGCTACAGGCTCCGTACGGCGGCCCCAACTACTTCTCCATGGACCCGAACGCGCTGTACGAGATCCACATCGACAACGTGGGCGATGCCAAGGAGCACATGACCTTCCAGTTCCGCTTCAACAACAAGCTCAATAACGTGGCCCTGCCGATTGGCGCGTCCAGCGTCGCCATCCCGCTGATACAGGCCGGTGGCGTGAGCAATGTGAACGACGCCAACCTGAATCTGAATGAGAGCTACACCGTCAAGGTGGTGCGCGGCGACCGCCGCAAAGGCGCCGTGTCCGACGTGACCAAGACCAATGGCAGCAAGACCTTTGAAAAGCCGGTGGACTACATCGGCGCCAAGACCCTGGGCAATGCCGCCGCCTACGAGGCCTATGCGCAAAAGCACATCTTCGACATCAAGGTCCCAGGCTGCCCCGCCGGCATGGACAGCGGCCGGGTCTTCGTCGGCCAGCGCCAGGACGGCTTTGCGGTGAATCTGGGCCCGGTGTTTGACCTGGTGAACGCGCCCGCCGCCTTCCTGCTCGACCCGGCCAACAAGGACGCCGTGGGCATGGGCGGCCAGGCCGCAGTGCAGAAGACCAACATCACCACCATCGCGCTAGAGGTGAACAAGGGCTGCCTGACCGCTGGCTCCGAAACCGTCATTGGCGGCTGGACCACGGCCAGCCTGCGCCAGGCGCGCCTGCTCAACGGCAAGCCACCATCCGGCCACCAGGCCAGCGAGAAAGCCGGTGGCGCCTGGGTGCAGGTGTCGCGCCTGGGCAATCCGCTGGTCAACGAGCTGGTCATCGGCCTGCCCGACAAGGACAAGTTCAACGCCTCCAAACCGCAGGACGACGGCCAGTTCCTGACCTATGTGACCAACCCCACGCTGCCGGCGCTGCTGGGCATCACCCTGGCCAATAGCGCTACCGCCCTGGCGCCGACCAACCTGCCCCGCACCGACCTGGCCACCGTATTCCTGACCGGCATCACCGGCGTGAACAAGCCGGCCAACGCCACGCCGTCGGAAGTGCTGCGCCTGAACACCGCGATCAGTCCCGTGCCCTTCGCTACGCAAAACCGCCTGGGTGTGGCCGGTGAAGTGCTGCGCGTGGGTGGCACGGCCAACCTGGCCCAGGCCGTGGACCTGGCCGGCTTCCCGAACGGCCGCCGCCCCAAGGACGACGTGGTGGACATCGCCCTGGTCGCCGTGCTGGGTGGCCTGTGCGTGATCAACGGTGACAACAACAGCCTGGGCCTGAACAGCGTGCCGGGCGTGCCCAGCCTGACATCCGCCTGCAAGGCTTCCAGCGTGCCGCTGGGCGCCCAGTCGGCCAATATCCACGACGGCGTGGACCAGGCCACCGTGCCCTTCCTGACCCGCTTCCCCTACCTCAACACGCCCAACTCTGGCTCTAACTAAGCCCGCAGCGGCACGAAAGGACACACCATGGCTCAGTACAAATGGATAGCTCCCACCGTGGTCGCCATTGGCCTGCTGGTGGGATGCGGAGGTGGCGGCGGCGGCGCGGACGTGGTGCAAACCGTGCCTGGGACCGACGTGCCCCTCGCGGCAGAAACCAATGTCGGCGAGGTCATCGCGTTTGCCCAAAGGCAGATCGCCACAACCAGTGACAGCAGCGACCCGCTGATTCTGGGCGGCGCCACGCTGGCCACCAGCGACTCGGACGAACCTGCGGACATCTGATCCGCCCCCCAGCCTTGCACCGTTGCCGCCCCGGCGGCAGCGGTGCAAGGTATTTCAAGATTTACAAGAAATGGGCCGCTAGCGCACAAGATACCTGCGCCAGCAGCTACTTTTTATATAGCAAACCAGACGCTGCACCCCCCCATGCGCCTCACAAACTTCCTGTGTCTTGCCAGCCTGCTGGCGTGCAGCGCCGCCCACGCCACCACCGAGCTGCACCCCAGCCGGGGCGACGAAGTGGTGGAACGTCTGCCCACCGTCACCCGTGTGCGCCCGCTGGCGCCCAATGCATCTGCCCCGGCACAGCCCGCCGACGCGGTGGCCGCAGCGGCCCAGGCCCGCGCCCACATTGCCACCGCCCGGCAAAGCGGCGACACCCGCTACTGGGGCCGCGCCCAGGCCGTGCTGGCGCCCTGGTGGAACCAACCCAACGCCCCGGTGGACCTGGCCATCCTGCAGGCCACCGTGCAGCAGGGCCGGCATGAATTCGCCGCGTCGCGCAGCGTGCTGCAAGCCGCCCTGAAGCGAGACCCTGGCAGTGCCCAGGGCTGGCTGAACCTGGCGGCGCTGGAGCGCTTGTCCGGCCAGTACCCGCAGGCCCTGCTGGCCTGCAACGCCGTGGCCCGCGCCGGCCAGACCATGTATGCCCAGGCCTGCGTACTGGAAACCCAGTCGCTCCAGGGTCAAAACGCCGCTGCCCGCACCAGCTTGAACACCCTGCTGGCGCAAACCCAGGATGCCGGCCAACGCAGCTGGCTGCTGTCCCTGCTGGCCGAGAGCGAGGAGCGCGCCGGCCACGACGCCGCCGCCCAAGCCGCCTACCGCAGCAGCCTGCGCAGCGAGCCCGACCTCTACACCAGCATTGCCCTGAGCGATCTGCTGCTGCGCACCGGCCAACCCGCCCAGGCCCTGGCCGTGCTCAAGCCCCTGCCGCTGACCGACGCCGTGCTGCTGCGCCAGGCCACCGCCCTGCGCCGCCTGAAAGACCCCAGTTGGCAGGCGCTGCGCCAGACCATCCGCGAATGGAATGCCGAACTGGCCCAGCGCGGCGACGACCTGACGCTGCACGGCCGCGAGCAAGCCCTGGTGGCCCTGTGGCTGGACGACGACGCCCCCGGCGCCCTGGCCATCGCCCGCCGCAACCTGGGCTTGCAGCGCGAGCCGGTGGACTGGTGGGTGGCCCTGCAAAGTGCCCGCCAGGCCGGCGATACGGCCGCCCTGCAGCAGCTGCAGACGGATATGCACGCCATTGGCCTGGTCGATGCCCGCAGCACAGGGAGCGCACGATGAAACGCCTGCTTACGCTACTGTGCGCCCTGCTGCTGTGCAGCGCCCCCGCCTGGGCCCACAAGGGCAGCGATGCCTACCTGGATGTGCGCCAGGCGAACGCCGCCCCTGACGCCGCGCTGAACCTGCGCCTGTCCGTGGCCCTGAAAGACCTGGACCTGCTGCTGCCGCTGGACGCCAATGCCGACGGCCAGCTCACCTGGGCTGAAATACAGGCGGCCACACCCGCCGTGCTGACCCTGCTGCAAGCCCATACCGGGCTGGACACCGCCGCCCCCGGCTGCCCGCTGACCTGGCGCTACGACGGGCTGGAGCGGCGCAGCGATGGCGCCTACCTGCGCGCCGCCGCCCAGGCGCAGTGCCCAACTGGCGCGGCCCTGGCCTGGCGCTACACCCTGTTCCGCGAGCAGGACGCCAACCACCGCCTGATCGTGACCGGAGCCCTGGACGGCCACGACCTGCTGGCCACCGCCTCGCCGCAGCAAGCGCAGCCGCTGCAGCTGCGCCAGGCCAGTAGTGCTGCCAATGCCGCAAATGCCGCCAGCCCCAGCGCTGCCACCGCGCAGCGCGGCATCGCCGCCACCGTGCTCGACTACCTGGGCCTGGGCATGCACCACCTGCTGGAGGGCTACGACCACATGGCCTTCTTGCTGGCCCTGGTACTGCCGCTGCATTTGCGGCTGGGCCGGCAGGCCGCGCAATCCACACAGCGCAGCCCCTGGTGGTCGCTGCTGCGCACCATCACCGCCTTCACCATTGGCCACTCCATCACGCTGATGCTGGCCACCTTTGGCTGGAGCCAGGCCTCGCCGGTGTGGGTAGAGCCGGCCATCGCCGCCTCCATTGCGGTGACGGCCTTGCTGAACATCTTCCCGGTACCGGTGCTGCGGCCCGAGCGGCTGGCGCTGGGCTTTGGCCTGGTCCATGGCTACGGCTTTGCCGGCCTGCTGATCGAAGCCGCCGCGCCATCCGGCCTGCTGCCCTGGGCCCTGGCCGGCTTCAACCTGGGCGTGGAGGCAGGCCAGTTGACCGCCGTCACTGCCTGGGTGCTGCTGTCCCAACTGGTCGTCAACCAAGCTTGGTACGGCCGCGTGGTGGTGCGCGGCGGCTCTGCCCTGCTGGCCCTGCTGGCGGCCTACTGGTTCTGGGTGCGCGTGTTTTGATTTGCTATTTAATTAGGAGCTACTCGCGCAGGTAATATCTGCGCCAGAAGCCTATTTCATCCACATTCAGTGAGGGTGTACGTGGCGGTGGTGAATGTCGGGGTAATGCGGGTGCTTGTGGGTCAACACCTCATGCCGGTGCGGGTGCGCGTGGGCGCCCTGCCCGCTCCAGGCGAAGCTGTGCGCGTGTTGGTGGTGGGCATCGTGCCTGTGGGTGTGGCTGTGCTCCAGCACCTCGTGCGTGTGCGCATGCTCATGCCGCTCGCGCACATGCAGCCATACGCCCACGGCCATCAGCGCTGCAGCCACCCAGAACAGCGGCCCCGGCAGGCCCGGCCACAGCAGCAGCGCAATCACCACGCCAAACAGCGGCGCCACCGAGAAATACGCACCCGTGCGTGCCGTGCCCAGGGTTCGCAGCGCCACCACGAACAGCGTCAAGCTCAGGCCGTAGCCCAGGAAGCCCACCAACATGCTGGCGCCCCACACGCCCATGGTCGGCAACACCGCACCGCTGGCCAAAGCCAGTGCGGTGTTGCTCACCCCGGCCAGCAAACCTTTGAGGCCGGCCACCAGCATGGCATCGTT
The DNA here is from genome assembly GCA_026400275.1 of Burkholderiales bacterium. GTDB lineage: Bacteria > Pseudomonadota > Gammaproteobacteria > Burkholderiales > Burkholderiaceae_C > Rhodoferax_B. Next base: position 18,709 of record JAPLPK010000207.1, on the reverse strand, counting down.
GCTGGACACCTTACGCGTCAGGTTGTTGTCTATGGCCCAGCATAGGCAGGCGCCCAGGATGAACAGGCCGCCGCGCGAAAAGCCCAGCCCGCCCGGCTCCCAGGCCAGCAGCACGCCGCCCAGCACGATGGCCAGCATGCCCAGCACCAGTTGGCGGTCGGCGTTCTCCTTGAACACCCACCAGGCGATTACGGCAGTGAGCACGCCCTCCACATTCAACAGCAGGGACGCCGACGCCGCGCTGGTCTGTGCCAGGCCCAGCATCAGCAGCGCCGGCCCGAGCACGCCGCCAAACACGATGGCGCCCAGCAGCCAAGGCCATTCGGCCCGGGGAATGCGCAGCTCTTGCGACTGCCGCCTGGCAATTCGCAGGCTGCGCAAAGCCAGCAATACGCACAGACCCAGGCCGCTGCCCAGGTAGAGCAAGCCCGCCAACAACAGAGGCGAGACATCGCCCACCAGCAGCTTGGCCAGCGGCGTGCTGGCGCCAAACAGCAGCGCGGCGGCCAGGGCGGGAAGAGCGGGTTGGATGGTCATGGCGGGCAGACGAAGACGTAAGGCGATGATGGTACCTTTGCCACCTTAACCACCCCCGCATTGATACCAAACACCATGCCTTTGCCTACCGAGACCGCACCCCAGCCCGTCAGCTTTGGCCAGGCCTTTGCCTACTGGCTGAAGCTGGGCTTCATCAGCTTCGGTGGTCCGGCAGGGCAGATTGCCATCATGCACGAGGAGCTGGTGGAGCGGCGCCGCTGGATTTCCGAGAAGCGCTTTCTGCACGCGCTGAACTACTGCATGGTGTTGCCCGGGCCGGAGGCCCAGCAGCTAGCCATCTACATCGGCTGGCTGATGCACCGCACACGCGGCGGCATTGCGGCGGGCGTGCTGTTTGTGCTGCCCTCGCTGTTCATTCTGGTCGGCCTGTCCTGGGTGTACATGGCTTACGGCCATGTGCCGGCCATCGCCGGTGTGTTCTACGGCATCAAACCGGCCGTTACCGCCCTGGTGGTGCATGCGGCTTACCGGGTGGGTTCACGGGCGCTGAAGAATGCCTGGCTGTGGGGCATCGCGGTGGCGGCGTTTGTGGCCATCTTCGCGCTGCAACTGCCGTTTCCTCTTATCGTGCTAGCCGCTGGCTGCATCGGCTACGTTGGAGGCCGGCTGGCACCGGCGCAGTTCAGCGGCAGCGGCGGTCACGGCAAGGCTGGTGCATCGTACGGGCCCGCGCTGATCGATGACGACACCCCCACGCCGGTGCACGCGCTGTTCACCTGGCGGCGCTTTGGCCAGGTGCTGGCGGTCTGCCTGGGGCTATGGCTGGCCGCCATGGGCACGCTGACCGCGCTGTACGGCTGGGACGCGGTGTTGACGCAAATGGGCTGGTTCTTCACCAAGGCGGCGCTACTGACTTTTGGCGGCGCCTACGCGGTGCTGCCCTATGTATTCCAGGGCGCGGTGGAGCATTACCAGTGGCTGAGCGCGCCGCAGATGATGGACGGCCTGGCGCTGGGCGAGACCACGCCCGGGCCGCTGATCATGGTGGTGTCGTTCGTGGGCTTTGTCGGCGGCTGGGGCAAGGCGCTGTTCGGGCCAGAGGCGTTGCTGTTGTCGGGCGCAGTGGCGGCCAGCGTGGTGACCTTCTTCACCTTTCTGCCCTCGTTCATGTTCATTTTGCTGGGCGGGCCGTTCATTGAATCCACCCACGGCAATCTGAAGTTCACCGCGCCACTTACCGGCATCACGGCGGCGGTGGTGGGCGTCATCGTCAACCTGGCCGTGTTCTTCGCCTACCACGTGCTGTGGCCGCAGGGGCTGTCCGGGCACATCGAGTGGGCTTCGGCCCTGATTGGCCTGGGCGCGGCGCTGGCCTTGTTTCGCTTCAAACGGGGCGTGATCCCGGTGGTGCTGGTCGCCGGGTTGGCCGGCCTGGCCTGGACGTATCTGCAGCAGGCCTTGGCGTAGCTCAGTTGCCTCAGCTCAGGCGAAGTCGCCGGCTTCGGCCGGGCCCGTCCATTCAATGGGGTTTTCAGAGCACAGCAGCTCCTGGTCGGCGAAGCCAATCGAGTCGGCCACACGGCTGGGGTATTTGTCGAACAGGGCCGGGGCGTCCAGGTCCATTTCATGGGCCAGGCTGCCCCACGAGGCCAGGTAAACGATGCCGGCCAGGGTTTCGCTGTCTGTGTCTTCACTGGGGTTGGGGTGGTGCTTGATGGCATCCACAATGGCTTGCGGAAAATGCCATTTGGCGGCAAATGCCGCGCCCACGTCAGCGTAGGAATAGCCCAGCTCGGCCACTTGCCGGGCATGGCGGTCGCCGTCGGAGGTAAAGCTGGTTTGCAAACAGGGCTGGTCGGGCATGGCGATCTTCATCACCAGGTCGCCCACGCCATGCAGCAGACCGGAGGTAAAGGCCAGGCCCTTGTCGATACGCATGGAGTCGGCCAGGGACTGGGCGATCTTGGCCACGTCCAGGCTGTGGCGCCAGAAGTCGGCCATGTCCACGCCCGGCACCTGCTTGAAGGCGCCGCCCACCGCCGCCGCGCTGATCAGCTGGTTGGTGGCCTTCAGGCCCAGCAGCGGAATTGCGCCTTCCACCGTGCCAATGCGGCCACCACCACCGTAGCGGGCGGAGTTCAGCAGCCGCAGTATGCGCACAGTCAGCCCAACCTCGCTGGAAACCAGCTCGGTGATACGGCGCACATCGGGCTCAGCCTTCTGAAACTCACCCAGAATCTGCGCCACCGTGGCGGGCAAGGACGGAATCAGCGTGTCCGAGGCAAGAATTTCTGCAAGTTGCATGGCGTTCTCCGGGGATGGGACTGCGGGAAAATGCTGTCAATATAGTCCGTTTCCAACGGGTAAAGCCCATTTTTCCCATCCAGGCGGCGGGAACCTCCGCTGGGTATGGAACTCAGTCAGTACGGCCCCGGTGCCACGGTTTGACCTGGCGCAACACCCTGCACCGCCAAAACCCGCACACTTGCGCGCAGGCGGCCCCCGTAAGGATTTTTATGTATTGTCGATTTCGCCTGCCATTGGCTTGCGCCGCCCTGCTGCTGGCAGCCCCCGTGGTGTGGGCACAAGCCCCCAAAACCGTGTTTCTGGAAGACCTGACCTGGACCGAGTTGCGCGACCAGGTGCAGGCCGGAAAAACCACCATCCTGGTGCCCATTGGCGGCACCGAGCAAAGCGGCCCCTATGTGGCGCTGGGCAAGCACAACGCGCGCGTCAAAGTGCTGTCGCAACGCATTGCCGAAGGCCTGGGCAATACGCTGGTGGCCCCGGTCATTGCCTACGTGCCCGAGGGCGGCACGGCGCCTACCTCGTCGCACATGCGCTTCCCCGGCACCATCACCGTGCCGGACGAGGTGTTCAAGAAAACGCTGGAGTCGGCGGCCAACAGCTTCAAGGTGCATGGCTTCAAGAACATCGTCTTTCTGGGTGACCACGGCGGCTACCAGAAGGATATACAGCAGGTGGTGGCCCAGTTGAACAAAAGCTGGGGCGCCACGGGACAGGCCCTGGTGCCACCGGTGTACTACGCCACCAGCTCCGACGGCTATGCCCAGATCCTGCGCCAGCACGGCATACGCGACGATGAAATCGGCACCCACGCCGGCCTGGCCGACACCGCCCTGCTGATGGCCGTGGCGCCCCAGATGGTGCGCCAGGACGCGATGCGCAGCGGCCCCAAGGTCGGCCAGGCCGATGGCGTGTACGGCGGCGACCCGCACCGCGCCAGCGCCGAGCTGGGCCAGCTGGGCATAGACGCCATCGTCAGCAAAACCATACAAGCCCTCAAAACCAGCACGGCCGCGCACTAGGCACCCATTAACAGCTGACAGACGCGACCAGCATCTCTACAGGAACCAGCATGCAATTCAAAACCTCCCTCACCTCTCTGGCCCTGGCGGCCATGGCTGTCACAGCCTCAGCCCAAGCCATCAAAACCATCCCCGGCATGCCGCCGGTGGTCAACGCCAGCAACCTCTACAGCGAGGCCGGCACCGACCGTCTGAGCCCGGCCGTCGCCAAGGCGCTGCCGCGCATCTACGTGCCGAATCTGCGCTCAAACGATGTGTATGTAATCGACCCGGCCACCATGAAGGTGGTGGACAAGTTCCCCGTGGGCCAAAGCCCCCAGCACGTGGTGCCCGCCTGGGACCTGCAAACCCTGTGGGTGGCGAATAACGCCGAAGGCAAGAACAGCGGCAGCCTGACCCCCATCGACCCCGTCACCGGCAAACCCGGCAAGAACGTGGAGGTAGACGACCCCTACAACATGTACTTCACGCCCGACGGCAAGGAAGCCATCGTGGTGGCCGAGGCGCATGCGCGGCTGGACTTCCGCGACGCCCACACCATGGCGCTCAAGTCCAGCCTGTCGGTGCCCGAATGCAAGGGCATCAACCACGCCGACTTCGCCATCGACGGCAGCTACGCACTGTTCACCTGCGAGTTCGGCGGCAAGCTGGCCAAGATCGACATGGTCAACCGCAAGGTGGTGGGCTACCTGGAGCTGAACAAGAAAGGCATGCCGCAAGACATCCGCGTCTCGCCCGACGGCAAGGTGTTTTATGTGGCCGACATGATGGCCGATGGCATCTACGTGGTCGATGGCGAGAGCTTCACCAAGCTCGGCACCATCCCCACCGGCGTGGGCGCACACGGCCTGTACCCAAGCCGTGACGGCAGCAAGCTGTACATCTCGAATCGCGGCAGCAACATGGTGCACGGCATGCGCCACGGCAAGGGCAGCGTGTCGGTGCTGGACTTCGCCACGCGCAAGGTGCTGACCACCTGGCCCATCCCCGGCGGCGGCAGCCCGGACATGGGCAACGTCAGCGCCGACGGCAAGACGCTGTGGCTGTCCGGCCGCTTCGACGATGTGGTGTACGCCTTTGACACCGAAAGCGGCGCGGTGAAGTCCATCAAGGTCGGCGCCGAGCCGCATGGCCTGACGGTCTGGCCCCAGCCCGGCCGCTACTCGCTGGGCCACACCGGTAATATGCGGTAACGCCTGCAGCCATTTTGCTGCGTTTTTCATAGCTACCTGTGCAGGTATTACCTGCGCCGGAGCCCGATTTTTCCTAGAACGTGTTCAAGATCTTTTTGAGGCCGCGTTGGGGAGCAATCGGGATGAGTTGGCTGTCAGCGCCTGCAGCATGGGCTCTCTGCCCATGCAAGGGTGATGGCGGACAAATCGCCCGATTTCTCCCCAACCCGAAGGGCAGCCGCCTTCTCGGGCAGTCTGGGGTGTTGCGACTCTTGCCCATAGCCGGGCTATGGGCGGCGAGCCGCGCCTACCAGCCCCTCCCGAGAAGGCGGCTGCGCGGCCCCAAAAAGACCTTGAACACGTTCTTATGATCAGCACCGACTTCCCAGCCCTGGCCTTTGTGGACATTGAAACCACCGGCAGCACCGCCGGGCGGGACCGCATCACCGAAGTGGGCATTGTCGAGGTCGATGGCCCGCATGTGCGCCGCTGGAGTCAGCTGCTGGACCCCGGCACGCCCATCCCCGCCTTCATCCAGCAGTTGACCGGCATCTCCGACGCCATGGTCGCCGGCCAGCCCCGCTTTGCCGACGTGGCCGTTGACATTCTGGACCGGCTGCGCGGCAAGCTCTTTGTGGCGCACAACGCGCGCTTTGACTACGGCTTTCTGCGCGCCGAGTTCAAGGCCTGCGGCATCACCTGGCAGGCACCCGTGCTGTGCACGGTGAAGCTTTCGCGCATGCTGTTCCCGCAGCAGGCGCGGCACAACCTGGACACGCTGGTGGCCACCCACGGCCTGCAGATGCCCGAGCGCCACCGCGCGCTGGCCGATGCCGATGCGCTGGCGCAGTTCTGGCAGCTGCTGCAAACCCGCTTCGCCCCAGGCACCCTGCAGGACGCGGTAGCCACCCTGTCGGGCCGCGCCGCCGTGCCGCCGCAGCTAGACGCGGAGCACATAGACCGCATTCCCGAAACGCCGGGCGTCTACCTGTTCTGGGACGCGCAGCGCAACCCGCTCTACATCGGCAAAAGCAAGAACCTGCGCAGCCGCGTGCTGGCCCACTTCAGCGCTGCGCTGTCCAACCCCAAGGAGATGCGCCTGAGCCAGCAGGTGGCCGATATCGACTGGGTGGAGACCGCCGGCGAAATCGGCGCCCTGCTGCTAGAGGCCCGCATGGTCAAGCAACACCAGCCCAGCCTGAATGTGCAACTGCGCCGGCAAAACGATCTGCACGCATGGCGGCTGGACCAGCCCGCACAACCATCCGCGTCCACACCCGCGTCTGGGCACGCGCCCCTGGTGCCGCGCCTGGTGCATGGAGCCGACATCGGACTGGGCGTGCAGGACGCGCTGTTTGGCCCGTTCCGCTCACGCCGCGCGGCCTTGCAATTGCTGGAGGACCTGGCCACCGAGCAGCGCCTGTGCCGGGCCGTCCTGGGCCTGGAAAAAATCGCCCCGGGCAAGCCCTGCTTTGCCTACCAGGTACAGCAGTGCGCCGGCGCCTGTGTGGGCGCACAGAGCATGGCCCAGCACAACCTGGCGCTACGTACCGCCCTGATCCGCCACCAGGTCAAGCGCTGGCCCTACCCGGGCCCCATAGGTCTGCGCGAGGGCGATGACCTGCACGTTCTGCACGCCTGGCGCCACCTGGGCACGGCCCGCAACGAAGAAGAGGTGCAGGAGCTGCTACAGGGCGGCCAGGCCGCGTTTGACTTTGACACCTACAAGATCATCAGCAAGGCCCTGGCCCAGGCCAAGCCGGGCCAATTGCTGCACCTGGCTGAATCCAAGGCTGAATAGAGGCCCTCCAGGCAGCTGGGGCGTCATTCCATTTCCAGATCAACAAGAGATGAGGCGCGAAGCCGCCGGCAGTGGTTTGCCACGGCAAGGCGAAGCAACGACATATTCGGATTGATCTGGAAATGGAATCAGGTCCGCAAAGTGCCCAACACCAGGGCCGCGTCGCTGAATTGCAGATTGTTCATGTCGTCACGCAGGCGGGCGAAGCGCTCTGGTCCCAGCAGCGGCTTGATCTGCGCCGCCAGGGCCTCAAAACGTTGGATGGCCAGCATGTCCTGCTGCTGGAGCAGTTCACACAGGCCGGCCAAGTCCTCGGGCGCCAATGGCGGACCCGATTCGGCCGGCGCTGCGTCCACCAGCTTGTCGTGGGCGTCCAGGTACGGGGCGGCACTCTGCTGCAGGCTGTCCATTTGCGCATCCAGCTTGCGCAGCAGTTGCCGGACTTTGTTGACCTGCCCTTCCGCGCAGGCTTGTTCGGCCTCGCCAGCGAGTTGCTGCACAGCATTCACGCCCAGCATGCCGGCGCTGCCACGCAGTTTGTGCATGCGCTGCGCCAAGGTGGTCAGCGATCCAAGATCCCCATCAACAGGGGCCAGGCTGGTGGCGTGAAACTCCCGCAGCAGGCGCTTGAGCATGGCGTAAAAAAGCTTCCAGTCCCCGCCCAGGCGGGCATGGGCGTCCTGGGCATCCACCCCCTGAATCGCGGGCCAACCGGTCTGCGTCGGCCCGGCAATGGCCACCGCCACCGGTGACTCCGGTGCTGCCTGGGCCTCGCCTCCGAGGGCCGAAACATGGCGCAGGATGGTGCGCTTCAGGTGCTGCACATCGAAGGGCTTGGCGATGAAGTCGTCCATGCCTGCGGCTTCGGCCTGCTGGTGCTCCTCCAGCATGGCGCCAGCCGTGAGGGCAATGACAGGTAAACGGGTCAAACCCAGCTCCTGGCGGATGATGCGGGTGGCGCTCAGGCCGTCCAGCTCGGGCATCTGCACATCCATCAGCACCACGTCCACTGCGTCGGGCTGGGCCCGCAGAATGTCGATGGCTTCACGGCCATTGGCCGCCAGGGTGACCAGCGCCCCTTCTAGCGCCAGGATACGTTTGGCCACTTCCAGATTGATCTCGCTGTCGTCCACCACCAGCACCCGTAGGCCGAGCAGACCACGACCCGGGGCTACAGCGTGCTGGCGTTTGTGGCCTTTGGCCGCATCGGCGGCGACTGCGTCAAAGTCCAGCTGCAGCCAGAACTCGCTGCCCACGCCTTCGGTGCTGTCCAGGCCCAGCTGCCCGCCCATCAAGGTGACCAGGTGCTTCACGATAGACAGGCCCAGGCCGGTGCCCCCAAAGCGCCGCGTGGTGGAGGCATCGGCCTGCACAAAGGGTACGAATAGGCGCGCCTGCACCGCCGGTGGAATGCCAATGCCCGAGTCCCTTACGGAAAAGCGCAGTCGGATACGGTCGGACGCCGCCGCCGGCAGGCGTTGCAGCACCAGCCGCACATAACCCTGCTCGGTGAACTTGATGGCGTTGCTCAGCAGATTGGTCAAAATCTGCTGCAAGCGGGTGGCATCTCCCGTCACCACATCGGGCACGTCTTCGGGCCAGTCCAGCAGAAATTCCAAACCCTTGGCATGGGCCTGCATGGCCATCAGGTCGGAGACATTGCGCAGCAATGTGTGCAGGTCAAACGGCACCTGCTCTATGGCCATTTCATTGGCCTCGATCTTCGACAGGTCCAGCACATCGTTGATCAATGTCAGCAAGGACTGGCTGGCCAGCTTGATCTTGTCCAGGAAAGCGGCCTGCTCCTCGTCCAGCGCCGTATGCCCCAGCAGGTAGGACAGGCCCATCACCGCGTTCATTGGGGTACGGATCTCGTGGCTCATATTCGCCAGGAACTGGCTTTTGGCCACGCTAGCCTGTTTGGCCTTCAGCATCGCGTCGCGCAGCGATTGCTCCACCTGCTTTTGCCGCGTGACATCGTGGGCCACACCCAGATAGCCAAAGATGCTGCCATCGGCCGCATGCATGGCGGTGATGACCTGGGACACGGTGACCCGGCTACCGTCCTTGCGCACATAGGTCCATTCACGGGTTTGGTGCAGGCTGAGCGGCTCGGTGAAAACCGAGGCCCCCAGCACCGGGTGGCCTACTTCGTCGCTTAGCTCCTGGCTGCGCGCCCATACCTCTTCGGGGTCATGGATGAGCATGGGCGTTTCACGCCCCACCATCTCGCTGCTGGAGTAGCCCAGCAAGCGCTCGGCACCGACATTGAATACGCGGATGGTCAACTGGCTGTCGGTTGCGATGATGGACACTTCGGACGCGGACTCCAGCACGTTCTGCAACAAGGAGCTGGTCTCTACCAGCAGCAGCTCGGCCCGCTTGCGCTCGGTGATGTCACGGTTCACCCCGGTCAGGCGCTGCGGCGTACCCAAGGCGTCACGGTAGACACGGCCCGCGGCCTTGATAAAGCGCACTTCCGCATCGGGACGCACGATGCGGAATTCGATATTCATGGGATGTTCTCCGCGCACCGTCGCATCCACATGGGACTGGTAAAGCGCCAGGTCCTCCGGGTGCAGACAGCGTGCCCAGAGTGATTCCGGCGCCTCGCCGCTATCCACGGGCACACCGAACTGCTGGTACACACGCGCATCGCAACTCAGGGTGTTGTGGACCAGGTCCAGATCCCACACGCCCAAACCCGCACCTTCGGCCGCCATTTCGAAACGCAGATTGGTGTCGTGCAGCTGTTCTTCGGTCTTTTTGCGGGCGGTGATGTCGCGCGAAATACCAAAGATACCAATCACCTTGCCCTGCACATCGCGCAAGGGCATCTTGGTCGTCAGATTCCAGGTCGGAGGCCGGTCCGGCCAAAACTCCTGCTCCTCCAGGTCGATCTGGGGCACACCGGTCGCCATGATGTGTTGCTCCACAGCTGCCGTTGCGCTGGCGTGCTCGGGGGTGAAGAAATCCTCGTCTGACAAGCCAATGGCCTCGGATGGATCCTGCAGCCCGTAGCGCCGCGCCAGGCCGGGGTTAATGCGCAAAAACCGGCTGGACATGTCCTTGAAGTAGATCTGGTCGGGTACGGTGTTCAATAAAGACGTCATGAGGTGACGCTCGTAGATCAGGGTGTTTTCGATCTGCTTGCGCGTGGTGATGTCCTGCATGATGCCGACCAGGCGCACGGGGCGCCCCTGCTCCGTCTCCGCTTCGCCCAGAACCCGCACCCAGATCAGCCGCCCCTGGGCCGTCTGCATCTGCACCTCCAGGTCCCAGCTCTCGCCTGAGGCTATGCCCTGTTCCACCATTCGCTGTATGAGCGCGCGATCTTCGGGTAAGTAAAAGCTCAACCCCTCTTCCACCCCCGGTTGATAGTCCGGCGGCACCTCGTGAATGAGCTTAAGCTGGGGCGACCAGACCACGCGCATGGGGTCCAGATCCACCTGCCAAGCGCCAATCTTGGCCACACGGTTGGCGCGGTCCTGGAAAGCATGGCTGGCGCGCAAGGTTTGCTCCGCCCGCTTGGACGCGGTGATATCGGTACGCACAGAGATGTAGCGCTCCACCTGTCCATCGGCCCCGATGAATGGCGCAATAGTGCTGGCCACCCAGTACAGCGAGCCATCTTTGGCGCGGTTGCAAATCTCTCCACGCCAGGGTTGGCCGGACGAAATCGTTCGCCACATATCGGTCCAAAAAGCCTTGTCCTGCACACCGGAGTTGACCACCCGGTGGTTGCGGCCCAACAGTTCCTCTCGGCTGTAACCGGATATCAGGCAGAAGGCGTCGTTGACCTCGGTGATGCGGCCCGCACGGTCGGCCACCGAAACCAGGGCATGCAAGTGGATGGTTCGCAGCAGGGCGTCGTTCTCGCGCTGCAGAGCACCCAGCTTCATGCGGCCGTCCACCAGCTCCGATACGTCATGCACCAGCGTGACAAGGCCGCGCACCTCGCCATCCACAATGTCTGGCAAATAGTTCACCAGAGCGTGCCGCTTGCTGCCGCCACCCGGCATGGGGATTTCCTGCTCGAAGAAGCTTTGGGGCTGGCCACCCAACGCAGCTTCCAGGGCGGGCCGGCTGCTCTCGTACACGACGGGGCCCAGCAGGTCTCGCATATGCGTGCCTCGCAGCACTGCGGGGTCGATGCCAAACCAGTTGCGATAGGCCTCGTTGGCCATGCGATTGAGCAGGCCCTTGTCCCAATAACCAATCTGCGAAGGCACGGCGTCCAGAATCAGTTGCAGTTCACGGCGCGCCGTATCCAGCAATGCGGTGCGCTCCAGCACCTGCTGCTCCAGGCTGGCATTGAGCTCGCGCACACGCAACTCGGCTCGCTTGGTGGGACCAATATCCCGTACAACTTTCACAATGCCAATGCAGCGGCCATCGGCCCCCAGCATGGGAGCCCCCGCCACAGACACATCCAGCAAGCTGCCGTTCTGGTGCATACGCGTGGTGTCAAAAGGGGGCACCACCTCGCCGTTGGATATGCGCGCGAGAAGGTCGGTGTCTTCCTGGGCCCGGTCCGGAGGTAGCAGCAGCGCCGCAAGCATTTGCTCCTTTGCCTGCTCGGCGGTGTAGCCAAAGAGCCGCTCAGCCGCCGGGTTCCAGTCGGCCACACGGCCATCCAGTGTCTCGCCCACGATGGCATCGGCTGAGTAGTCCACCATGGCAGCTCGGCGCGAGCGCTCCAGACGTACCAGTTCGGCCTGCGCCAGCTCTTTCTGGCGGATACCAACCAAGGCCGCCACCAGCATACTAATCGTCAAGCCTGCCAGTGCCACCCAGCGCGGGTCAACCGAATCCAATTGGTCGAAAAACGGCGGCAAAACCTTGGCCTCTACCACCCAGGTGCGCCCGTAAATAGGAAGGGAGATGCGCTGACCCAGCGAGTCCGATACGGGTTCCTCGGAGGACGAACGGTAAAACACCTGCTCACCCTTGTCCGATGCATCGCTGAGCGTCAGAGCCAGCTGGTCGCGGTGTATTTCTACATTGCGCAGCACCTCAGAAATCATCAGAGGTGCAAAAGACCAGCCCTCCAGGGCCAGCTCGCGTGCTGTCGGGTCCGCCACGGACGCACCGGGTCGGTAGATAGGCAGCAGCAGCAAAAAGGAGCTGGGCGCATCGGCCGGGTCCTGCACCAGTCTGATGGGTTCGGTAATGGTTGCTTGGCCGGTGCGCATGGCCTGATCGGCTGCGGTTCTGCGGCCGGCGTCGGAGGCCACGTCCAGGCCTATGCCCATGCGGTTGCTCTCAACCGGCTCCAGAAACTGGATGACATAGCGCTCACCCGGATTCGGCTTGAACTGCCGCACGGCAAAGTTGGGCCAGCCATCGCGCTGCGCCGACTGCACGAAGGCCTCCTCATCCTCCTGCGCCACCCGGCGTATCACGCCAAAGCCACGGGCACCCGGGAACTCCTTGTCGATCCGTCGGGAGTCGGCGTAATCGCGGAAATGCTGGCGGTCCACTAAATCAAAACCGGCGCCCAGCACCGCGCCGCGGGCACCGCGCAAACCGTATTCATAGATGCCCAATCGCGCATGCAACTGCTCCATGGTGCTTTGAACCAGGCTGTCAAAGTGGCCGGCTGCAGTGGCCGCGTTCTGCCGGGCTTGCCATAGGGTAGCCCAGCATGTCAATGCCAGTCCCAGCAGCAAAACCAGCCTGGCCCGTACCATAGGCCGGCGCAGCCAATCCTGGGGGGACTTCCACAGGGCGGCGAGCTGCATGGTCAGGTCGCCGGTAAATCAGGGGGGCTGTGGGGCCTGAGCGTAGTGGGGCCATGGCCGACCGCAGGAGCGGGCAGCTGCAGGGGGGCGGTGCCCATATGCCAGGCCTGAGCCCGTCCCGCACTCTTGGCCGCATACAGCGCCTGGTCTGCTACGGCTACCAGGTCACGCACCTGGCTCTCGCTACCGGGCACGTCCACATAACCTATCCCCACGCTCACCGTCACATGGTTGGCGATAGATGAAGCCGCGTGCGGCAGGGCCTGGCGGGCCATGGCGTCCAGTACGCGCTGCGCCACCAACTGCGCGCCGGCCAGCGTGGTTTGCGGCAGCAAAAGCGCAAACTCCTCGCCCCCGTAACGGGCCGCCAGATCGGCCGGGCGCTGGCAGCTTTCCATCAGCACCCGCGCTACGGCCTGCAGGCAGGCATCGCCCTCGGGGTGGCCGTAATGGTCGTTGTAGAGCTTGAAGAAATCCACATCCACCAGCAGCAGCGCAATGGGGTCTTTGTCACGCAGGCTGCGCAACCATTCACGCTCCAGCCGTTCGTCCAGGCGGCGGCGGTTGGCCAGGCCGGTCAAGGCGTCCACAGTAGAGGTACGGCGCAGCTCATCGGTCAGGTGTTTGATGCGCAACTGGGTTTTGACCCGCACCAACAGCAGCGGTTCGCTGATGGGTTTGGCGATGAAGTCCACCGCACCCAGCTCCAGCCCCGCCACATGCAACGCTGTATCACTGTGGCTGGTGACGAAGATCACCGGCACGTCAGCAAACTCGGGGTCGGCTTTCAATATCTCGCAAATCTCGAAGCCACTCATGCCCGGCATTTCAGAGTCCAGCAAAATCAGGTCTGGCACGGCCACGCGGGCCAGGCGCAACGCAGCTTCACCATTGGTGGCGAAACGCAGCGTCGCCACCTCTGAAAGGATGCGGCTGATGCGATGAATGATGACAGGGTCATCGTCGACCAACAAAATGCTGCTGTTATTCATTGTCCCGCGAAATGATGGATGGCTTGCCCATGTGGGTCGCCGAAGCAGTATCTCTGTTTTGCATCGACTTGGGTAGCAATTGTCTAGTCCTGTTGCGGGCCTGCGGTGCCCATCAAAATACTATGTTTTTTGCAGCACTCTGCGCAGACAATATCTGCGTACCCGGCTGATTCATACCCAATATATAGGAGACATGACAGCGCTGGTTCAGATGCAAAAACTTGCAATTTAGAGACTGCTGTGGAAGACCCTGCGCAGGGCTTCGGGGTCCATGGGATGTGCTACAAATTTAGCCTTCAATGTCGGCCGTGATTTTTCTGTCGCCAGCCAGCAATTGCGGGCCGCAGCGCGATAGGACTGGGATAAGCTACAACGCAAGACATCGCAACAGGAGAAGCCTATCCACCCGCCCGAGCACCACAGCACGATGGACACGCTGGACCAGTTGCCCTGCCCGGTTTTGGTGACCGACCACGCTGGCTATATCCAGGCCGCCAACCGTAGCCTCGCCAGCCTGGTGGGCCGCTCGGCGCAGCAGCTCAGCCAAGGCGCGCTGGAAGACTTGCTCCCCCTACCCAGCCGCATCTTTTTGCAAACCCATGTATGGGCCTTGCTGCGCAACCAAGGCATCGTCAGCGAAATGAATCTCAAGATCCATGACGCCCACAAGGCCAGCGTCCCGGTGATGGTGAACTGCCAGCGGGGTGTGTTTGCCGGAGCAGACTGCTACTACTGGGTGTTTTTCGTTGCACTGGAACGCCACAAGATAGAGACGGAGCTGCTGGGCGAACGCCAGCGTGCCGAGGAAATTGCCCGCGAGCTGGCAGAAAGCGCGCGCTTTGTGCAGACCATCACCGACGCCATGCCCAGCCTGGTCGCCTACTGGGACAAGAACCTGCGCTGCCACTTTGCCAACAAGCCCTACCTGGAATGGTTCAGCATCCAGTCCGAAGACGTGATTGGCAGCACCATGCTGGAGCTACTGGGCCAAGCCAACTGGAAGCTGAACGAAGCCCATGTGCGGGGTGCCCTGGCCGGCGAGCGGCAGCAGTTCGAACGCGCCCTGACCAAGGCCGACGGCAGCACCGGCTACACACTGACCCACTACATCCCAGACCACAACCACCTGGGCGAAGTAGCCGGCTTCTTTGTGCTAGTCAACGATATGACCTACATCAAGACCACCGAGAGCGAGCTCAAGCTGGCCGCCAGCGTATTCAGCAACACTGTCAACGGCATCATGGTGACCGATGCAGACGGCATGATTCTGTCGGTCAACCCGGCCTTCACAGCCATCACCGGCTACAGCCCTGACGAGGTGGTGGGCCGTCCCTCGCAGCTGCTGCGCTCGCACCACCACGACGACGCCTTCTATAAGGCAATTGACCACGCGCTGACCCAGCAGGGCCACTGGGCCGGCGAGCTGTGGAACCGGCATAAAAATGGCGAAGCCTTTCTCGAATGGCAGAGCATCACCACCATCCCGGGCTCGGCCGACACGGCCACACGCTATGTCTCGGTGTTCAACGACATCACCGAGCGCTGGCGCAAGGACGAACGCATCCGCCACTTGGCACTGCACGACCCTTTGACCGACCTGGCCAACCGCCAGTTGCTGACCGACCGGCTCAGCCAGCTCATCACCCAAACCGCACGCGAGCCACGCCAGCTGGCCCTGATGTTTCTCGACCTGGATGGTTTCAAACATGTCAACGACACACTGGGCCACGACGTAGGCGACGAGCTTCTGGTGCAAGTTGCCCAAAAACTATTGGCTCTGGTGCGACAGAATGACACAGTGGCCCGCCTGGGCGGCGACGAATTCATCATCCTGCTGGACAACCCGCTGAACCAGGACGACGTGGCCCACGTCGCCAGCCGTATCGTCGCCACCATCCGTGCGCCCGTCGTACTGCAGGGGCAAACGGTACAAATTGGCGCCTCCATCGGCATCGCCATGCACCCGTATGGCGGCGCCACACCCGCAGCCCTGATCCAGAGCGCCGACACGGCCATGTATGCCGCCAAGCGCGACGGCAAAAATGCCTACCGCTTCTTTGCACCAGAAGCAGCCTGAACGCCTCCGATCACCAAAAGGCCCGGGGCTGAGCAAAGTGCAAGGCCAAAAAGTCCACCAGCGCCCGCACCTTGGGTGGCACATGTTTGCGGCTGGGGTAGACGGCGTAGATTCCCATCTCCAGCGAACGGTAGGCGGGTAGCAGCTCCACCAGGCGGCCGGCGGCCAGGTCTTCGCCCACCAGAAAACTCGGCTGCAGGATGATGCCCTGGTGGGCCAGGGCCGCAGCGCGGCAGGTATCACCGTTGTTGGCATGGATGCAGGGCCGGGTCGTGACGCTGACCGTGCCCTCGGGGCCGTCAAAATGCCACTCGTCCTTGGCCGCCCAGTAGGTGTAGGCGATAACGGCATGCCCTGCCAGTTCGCGTGGATGCAGCGGCGTGCCGTGCGCAGCCAGATAGGCCGGCGACGCGCACAGCACCATGCGGGTGCTGGCCAGGCGCTTGCTCACCAGCGTGGAGCTGGGCAGGGTGGCAATGCGAATCGCCATGTCGTAGCCCTCCTCTACCAGGTCCACCATCCGGTCGGCCAGGGTCAGGTCCAGCGCGACATCCGGGTACTGGCTGCGGAACAGCCCCCACAGCGGCGCCAGGTGCAGGATGCCAAAGGTGACCGGCGCATTGATGCGCAGCAGGCCGCTGGCCGCGCCGCTGCGCGAGGTGAGCTCGGCCTCGGCCTCGTCCACACCGGCCAGCAACTCCTTGCTGCGTGCGTAAAACACTTGGCCCGCCTCGGTCAACGATAGGCGCCGGGTGGTGCGCTGCAGCAGGCGCACGCCGAGGCGGGCCTCCAGGTCCGCCACATAGCGCGACACCGCCGCCTTGGACAGGCCCAGGCTATCGGCCGCCTTCACAAAGCTGCCGGCATCGACCACGGCAACCAGGGTTTGCATCTCCAGGAAACGGTCCATTGTCTCACCCACCGAAACAATGAATCTTATTCCAGGCAGTTTATCTCTGCAACAGCCATAGATACAGTGGAGCCCATGCTTTCACCGGACACCACCATGACCTCCGCCACCCCTGCCAGCGCCGCTGCCACCGCCAGCTTGGCCCCGGTTTTCTTCATCTCCCACGGCGCCCCCACGTTTGCGCTGGAACCTGGCCGGCTCGGCCCCTTGCTGCAGGCTGCAGGCCAGCAACTGCAGGGCATCAAAGCCGTGCTGGTGGTGTCGCCACACTGGCAAACCCGTGGCGTGCGCGTGTCCGCCAGCCCTGCGCCCGAGACGGTGCACGACTTCGGCGGCTTCCCCGCGCCGCTGTACGCACTGCACTATCCCGTGGCCGGCCACCCCGCCCTGGCGGCCCAGGTGGCCGAGCTGCTGGCAGCCGCCGGCTGGCCCACCAGCCTGGACGGGCAGCGCGGCCTGGACCACGGCGCCTGGGTACCACTGCGCCACTTGCTGCCGACCGGCAATGTCCCGGTGTTCCAGGTGTCTCTGCCCCTGGGCCTGAACGCAGGCACCGCCTTGCAGCTGGGTGAGGCCCTTGCCGCCGTGCGCGCCCTGGGCGTGGCCGTGGTCACCACAGGCAGCATGACGCACAACCTGTACGAGGTGGACTTCCACGCCGGCCCCGATAGCGTCACCGCCGAGTACGTCACCGACTTCACCCGCTGGGTGCGCCAGGCCGTGACCCAGAACAATACACAGAAGCTGGTTGACTACCGCCAGCAAGCCCCGCACGCGCAGCGCGCCCACCCCACTGAAGAGCACTTTTTGCCGCTGCTGGTGGCCATGGGCGCGCGCGGCAATGCCGAGCCCGTGCAGGTGCTGGATGGGGGTACCACCTACCACGTGCTGGCCATGGAGTCTTATGCTTGGGGCCTGACCGCAGCCAGCACTGAAACCACCCACTGAATGCAACCTGGAACACACGCCATGTCCACCCTGAGCCCCCTGCAGACCAGTCCCGACTTCAGCCTGGCATTCCGCCTGCTGCAACCCGTCCCTGCCCAGCCCCAGGCCTGCCTGGTACTGCTGCACGGCGTGGGCGGCTCCGAAACCAACCTGGCCGACCTGGCCAGCGACCTGCCGCCCAACACCCTCGTGGTGCTGGCGCGCGGCCCGTTGACACTGGGCCCTGAGCAGTTCGCCTGGTTCCGCGTGGCTTTTGGCGCGCAGGGGCCGCGCATCGATGCCGCCGAGGCAGAGAGCAGCCGACTGACCTTGATTCGTTTCGTGGAGCAGCTGCAAACCGCCTATGGCGTCAGCCCGCAACGAACGGTGGTGGCAGGCTTCAGCCAGGGCGGCATCATGTCGGCCAGCCTGGCCCTCAGCACACCCGAGCGGGTGGCGGGTTTCGGCCTGCTGTCCGGGCGCATCCTGCCCGAGCTGGAGCCGCACCTGGCCGCGCCGGCACGTCTGCACCAGCTGCAAGCCTTTGTGGCCCACGGCACGGCAGATAGCAAACTGCCCGTCGCCTGGGCCGAGCGCGCCGACGAGCTGCTGACCATGCTGGGCGTGGCCCACGAGACCCGGCTCTACCCCATGGACCACGGCATCAGCGCAGCCACGCATGCCGACTTTCTGGCCTGGCTGCACAAGGTGCTGCCTGCGCAATAAGACACTCCTAATTTGATAGCTTACAGCGCAGGTATTACCAGCGCAAAAGGCTTATTTTTCTTAAGAAAACCATGGACACCGACACAACCATTCAGCGCGACTACGCCGCCGCACGCCTCCAACTGCCCCTGGGTACGGCGATCACCGTGCTGCATATCGGCGAGGCGGCCACGGTGCTGGCCGTAGGCCGCGAGGCAGAGCCCAGCGCGGTGCTGTCGCTAGCCATCGGGTCGCAGAAAACGGCGGCCGCATTCTTCAAGCACACACCGCCCACGCCCGGCGAAATCGAGAACGCCATCATGGTGGTGGAGGATGAAGTCACCTTGGCACGCCACCTGGTTGCGGGCCACACCACCTTGTTCAGCGCCGACGCGGCCCTGCTGGCCATGGCCGCCATTGTGGGCATAAACACCGTGCACAACCGCAGCATGTCTTTGGAAACTGTGGAGGGTCTTTTCGACCTGCTCGCGGCCCTGTCCCAGGGCCGGCCCGCTGCCAGTGCAGGCATACCAGATACGCCCCACTTTGCCGCC
>JAPLPK010000002.1 GCA_026400275.1 Burkholderiales bacterium | reverse complement strand
GGCCTTGTCGGGCTGCGGCACGGTGGCCGACCACAACTACCTGTACTACCCCGGCATGCCGTTCGATAGCTCGGCTATCCTGTTCGAGGAGGCCGAGCGCATGGGCCTGCGCTTTGTGTTGTGCCGGGGCGGTGCCACCCGCACCCGCCAGCTGGAGGCCGAGCTGCCCCAAGCCATGCGGCCCGAGACGCTGGACGCCTACCTGGCCGATGTGGAGCACCTCACCGCGCGCTACCACGACCCGGCGTCTGATGCGATGCGCCGCATCGTCATAGCGCCCACCACGCCGCCGTATTCGCTGGCGCCGGGCGAGCTGGTCGAGTGCGCCCGCACCGCGCGGCGGCTGGGCATACGCCTGCATTCGCACCTGTCGGAAACGGTGAGCTACCAGGACTCGGTGCACAACATGCACGGCATGTCGCCGGTGCGCTTTGTTGCCGAGCACGAATGGCTGGGCTCGGATGTGTGGTTCGCCCACCTGGTGAAGCTGGACGCCGAAGAAATCGCCTTGCTGGGCAGCACACGCACCGGCATCGCCCACTGCCCGCAAAGCAATGGCCGCCTGGGCAGCGGCACCGCACCGGTGATGGCGCTGCAGGCCGCTGGCGTACCCATCTCCATCGGCGTGGACGGCGCTGCGTCGAACGAGGCCGCCGACATGATTTCCGAAGTCCATGCCGCCTGGCTGATGCAGCGCGCCGCCCAGGGTGACCGGGCCCAGCCGCTGTTCCGTGGCGGCACAGGCGAGGGCGATCGGGTTGCGGTGAGCGCCGACGACGTGGTCGCCTGGGGCACCTCGGGCGGTGCCAGCGTGCTCGGCCTGGGTGATGTCGGCACGCTGGCGCCCGGCATGGCGGCAGACCTGGCCATCTACGCGCTGGACGACCCGCGTTACTTTGGCTTGCACGATGTGGCGCTGGGCCCCGTGGTCAGCGGCGGGCGGCCCAGGTTGAAGGCCTTGTTCGTAGCCGGGCAGAAGGTGGTGGCGGACGACCAGGCCCAGGGTGTGGATGTGGCCGAGCTGCGGGCCCAGGCGCGGGCCGCCGTGCGGCAATTGATGGCGTCGTAGGCGCAGCCATTGTTTATAAGAAGTAGGCCTGTAGCGCAGGTAGTACCTGCGCAAGCCGCTATTAAAAATGTAGTTTTGCTTGGGCAGGGTTCACCGCTACGTGATGCGCTAGTGCCCTAAAGTGCTCGTGCTTGCTGGTTGCTCGGCCCTAAGCTGGGGTTTGTCGTTAACGTGGGTGACGCCCGGGGATTTAGGGGCGGTGGCCGGCCAGCTTGGGCATTCAGGTGCGGTGTAGACTAACCACGACCCGCAGCTTGAATATCTGTCCAGAGGAGTGCCCCGCATGCGTCGTTGGTGGATTGTGCTTTTGCTGTTGGGGTGCGCCCACGCCCAGGGCGCCGATGTGCGTATCGCGTTTGGCCAGTCGCTTGCGCCTTATGCCGACGAAAAAACCGGCAAGGGCCTGGAGATCGACATCATCCGTGCCGCGCTCAAGGTCGTTGGGCACACGCTGTCGCCCGTGTTCCTGCCGCAGGCCCGGGTGCCTTTGGCCATGCGGGATGCGCAGTTTGACGGCGCAGCTACGCTCACCCCGGATTCCGGCGTGGCCGGCGCCTATTCCGAGGTGTACGTGCATTACCTGGACATGGTGATTGCACCCAAAGGACAGTTGCCCTCGCCTTTGCGCATGGCCGACCTGCAGGGCCTGCGGGTGGTTGGTTTTCAGAATGCTTCCTTGTACCTGGGGGCTGAGTTTGCCGCCATGGCCAAGGCCAATCGGCGCTATTCCGAGCAGGCCAACCAGCTTTCGCAGGCCCGCATGTTGTTTGGCCACCAGGCCGATGCCATCGTTTGCGACCCGCGTATTTTTGAATACCATACCGAGCAGCTGCGCCAGAGCGCGTTCACTGAGCAGCCGTTTGCGGTCGACATATTTGCGGTGTTTGACGAGATTCCTTACCGCATCGTTTTCCGGGAGCCTGCGCTGCGGGATGCCTTCAATACGGGCCTGGCGCAAATACGCCAATCTGGTAATTTGGCCCAGATAGAGGCCCGCTACCTGCGCGTGAAACCCAGGGCCGGCCTATGACGCAAGACCAGACCCGCGCGGCCCCCCGTTCCCTGCTGTGGGTGGTTGTGCTGGCCACGTCTTTTGGCTTACTGCTTCCGGTGTTGGTGCTTGGCGGGGTGGTGATGGGCTTTGTCGAGCCGCAACTCACCGTACAAGAACAAGAGTTAGAGCTGCAGAGCAAGCTGGATCTGTTGTCCCAGAGTTTGCCGGACGTGCTCTGGAACCTGGAGGAGCGGGGTGTTGCGAATGTGGTTTCGGCGGTCATGGCCTCGCCGAACGTGGTCAGTGTCCAGGTGGTGGAGCATGAAACGGCTGGCGATTTCTACCGTGAGTCCAGGCCCGAGCGCGCCACCGGCCACCAATACCGGGGTGAACGCGACGTGGTACGCAACGGCGTGAAGATTGGGCAGGTGCGGGTCGAGATAGACGACCACCTGGCCGCTGCTTTGCAGATGCGTCATCGTTTGCTCTATGTGTTCACTGCGCTGGCCCAACTGCTGGTGGCGGTGTGCCTGGTGGTGGCGCTGCTAGGCCGTTGGGTGATACGCCCGCTGCGCAAACTGGGCAGCTTTGCCGATGCGATTGCGGGCGGCAATCTCTCCACGCCCGTGGCCAAGGCCCGCATCCGCGAGATCGGCCAGTTGGCAGACCGTATGCGGCAGATGCAGACGGCTTTGCACGAGCAGTTTTCGGCTATCGAAATGCACAAACGGCAGCTGGTGCACACCGCCCACTACGATGCGCTGACGGGTCTGCCCAATCGCGTGCTGCTGGGCGACCGGCTACAGCAGGCCATGTCCCAGAGCGTGCGCCGCAAGCTGCCACTGGCCTTGCTGTTTTTGGATCTGGATGGATTCAAGGGTGTCAACGACAGCCATGGCCATGAGGTCGGCGATGCGTTGCTGAGGGCGGTGGCCCAGCACCTGCAAGCCGTGCTGCGCGAGGGCGACACCCTGGCGCGCTTTGGTGGCGATGAGTTCGTGGCGATATTGATAGACCTGCAGCGCCCGGGCGATGCTACGCCGCTGCTGGAGCGCCTGCTGCGGGCGGCTGCGCAGCCGGTCACCGTGGGGGCGCATGTGTTGCATGTCTCGGTCAGCATTGGCGTGGCGTGGTTTGATGCGCAGGACGCGCCCGATGCCGACCTCCTGCTGCGCCAGGCCGACCAAGCCATGTACCAGGCCAAAAAGGCCGGCAAGAACCAGTTCCATTGTTTCAACCCGCAGGACTGAAGCCTGCCCTGGCGGGGCTGCGGCTGTTGCTACCATCCCTGCATGACAAGCCATTACGAATCCCTGCAGCAAGCCGACAGTTACCGCGATGCCTTCAAGGTGGAGCCGCCCGCCGTTCTGGGCGAACGCCATCTGTGGCCGCGCAAGCCGGGGTTTTGCATCCGCTCCGTGGAAGTGCCCGCGGATACCTCGGCCGACACCGCCGCCGTTGCGCCGCGGGTGCGCGAGCTGCTGCCCGCCCAGTGGGGCCTGGTGCCGCACTGGGTCAAGTCGGCATCGGACGGCAAGCTGCGCGCGCCCAAGCTGGTGGTGGCGCGCTCCGAGACGGCGTCCACCTCGCAGAACTTCCGCGACGCCTGGCTCAACGGCCAGCGCTGCATCGTGCCGGTGCAGGCTTTTTACGAGGACGACTGGCGCAGCGGCAAGGCCGTGGCCACGCGCATTTCGCGGGTAGATGGGCAACCCATGGCTGTCGCCGGCCTGTGGGCCTGCTGGACCAGCCCCGAGGGCGAGCCGCTGTTCAGCTACGCCATGCTGACGGTGAACGCCAACAGCCACGCGCTGATGCGCCGCTATCAGCCGGCGGGCAACGACAAGCACATGCCGGTCATCCTGGGCGACGGCGTGTTGGACGCCTGGCTGAACGCCCGGGTGGAGAAGGCCAAGGAGTTCATGCGTCCTTATCCAGCGCAGTCGTTGGCGGCCAACCCGGTGGAAAGCAAGGCCGACAAAGTACCCAAGGGCCTGTTCTGACATGCCAGGCACAGCTGTCTGGATGCCGATAGCCCGGGCCGAGATGGGTGTGCAGACCTACCCACCCGGCCAGAGCAACCCGCGTGTCACGCAATACCACGGCCACACCAATATCGCGGGCTATGACGACAAGGCATCGTGGTGCTCGTCGTTTGTGAACTGGAGCCTGGCCCAGGTGGGCATTGCCGGCACCGGCTCGGCGTTGGCCCGCTCCTGGCTGGACTGGGGCGTACCGCTGCAGGTACCGGTGCCGGGTTGCATTGCCGTGCTGTCGCGCGAGGACCCGGCGGGCTGGAAGGGGCATGTGGGCTTCTTCCTGCGCGCCGATGCCGAGCATGTGCACTTGCTCGGCGGCAACCAGCTTGACGCCGTGCGTGAACATTTTTACCCTGCGCACACGGTACTGGGTTACCGTTGGCCTGCGTCGCTACTTTAGGACTACACCATGGCTGAGCGTTCTTCCATCGGCATCATAGGCACCGGCTGGGTGGGCACCAGTGTGGCCATGTCGGTGCTGCACAGCGGCGCGGCGCAGGAGCTGCTGCTGCATGACGCCCGGCCCGACCTCGCCGAGGGCGAGGCCATGGACCTGGCGCAGGGCTCGGCCTTTTACCCTTCCGCCGTGGTGCGGGCGGTGGAGATTGAGGACATGCGCAGCACCCGCGCCATCGTCATCGCCGCCGGCAAGAACGGCAGCCCCACCCAGACCCGGCTGGACCTGCTGAAGGAGAACCTGGCCATTCTGCGGGGCATTGCCGTGCAGCTGCGCGGCTACCAGGGCGTGGTGGTGATCGTCACCAATCCGGTGGATGTGCTGGTGTACGACTTTGCCGAGGTGTCCGGCCTGCCGCCCGAGCGCGTCATCAGTACCGGCACCATGCTGGATACGGCCCGGCTGCGCCAGATGCTGGGCCAGCAGTTGGCGCTGGACGCGCACTCCATCCACGCCCAGGTGGTGGGTGAGCACGGCGACTCGGAAGTGGTGCTGTGGTCAGGTGCGGACATCGGCGGTGTGCCGCTGCGCCAGTGGAGTGGCTGGCAGGCAGAGTACGAGGCTGGCATGGCCCACGCCGTGCGCACGGCGGCCTACGAGGTGATACGGCGCAAAGGTTCAACCAACCATGCCATCGGCCTGGTCACGGCCTCCCTGCTGGCGGGCATGCTGCGCGACGAGCGGCGCGTGCTCACGGTGTCGCGGGTGCAGAACGGGGCCTTGGGCCTGCAAGGCGTGGCGTTGTCATTGCCGTGCATCGTGGGCGCCGGCGGGGCGCTGCAGGTGTTGGAGCCGGCCCTGGATGCGGTGGAGCGTGCGGCGCTGGCGCATTCGGCCGAGGTGCTGCGGGCGGCCCGGGCGTCTGTGGCGTGATTTGGGCTGCGGCGCACGTTTTATAAGCGCGAAGTGCTATGGATTTTGTAGTATCGGAGCGAGCGATGCGCAACCTGGTAGAGCAGCTGTCCCGCTATGCTGCATACCACCGGCATCCGCGCAATGTCCGGATCCATTGCGTGGGCATTCCGCTGATGGTTGTCGCGACTGCGGTACTGTTGTCACGCCCTTCGGTCAGCGCCATGGGCTGGGTGTTCACGCCCGCGTTGGCCGTGTGGTTTGGCGCCTGGAGCGCTGTCGGCTGTGGCCGGCACGGATGCACTGCATATGAGGACAAGGACGCAAGTTGACCAAGATCAGATTCTGGATGCGAACATGGGGGCTGGCGCTGGTCAGCTGTTGCGGCTTTGTGGTTAGCGCAGCTGCGCAGACCCTGAGCCTGGGCGTGTCCGATGGCCCGGTATCCCTGCCGATTTATGTGGCGCAGGCGAATGGCTACTTTGACCGCGAAGGCCTGAGCCTGTCCACCCGCAGCTGCAGCAGCGGCCGCGATTGCTACAAGCTGATGGCCGAGGGGACGGTGCAACTGGCCACCGCCGCAGAGCTGATAGCCACGCTGAATAGTTTTACCCGCCAGGACCTGGCTTACATCGCCTCTATCAGCGCATCGTCTTCGCAGATCAAGATCGTGGCCCGGCGCAGCGCGGGTATTGCGGCGCCGTCACAGGTGGCCGGCAAGCGCGTAGGCACGGTACAGGGAAGCTCGGCCGCGTATTTTTTGGGCCGCTGGTTGGCTTTGGACAATCCTCTGGGGCGTGACAGCGCCATCGTTTCCATGGAGCCGGGCCGTATTGCTGCCGCATTGCAGCGCGGCGAGATTGATGCCGCTGCGATCTGGGAGCCTGTGGCCAGCAAAGCGGCCGCAGCCCTGGGCTCGGATGGTGTGTTGTTTGAAAATCCGGGGCTGTACACCCAGCAGTTTGGCTTGATTGCCAGCCGGGCGCTCATCAAGACCCGGGAGGTAGACCTGCTGAAACTGCTGCGGGCCTTGCAACAGGCCGAGCGCTTCATCGCCGAGCAGCCTCTGAAAGCACAGCAGGTAATGGTGGTCCGCCTGGGTGTCACCCCGGCCCAGGCCGCAGCCCAGATGCGCGAGCACGACTTCCGCCTTGGGCTGGATTTCTCTCTGATAGACACCATGGACAGCCAGGCCCGCTGGGCCATCCGCGAGCTGCGGGTGCAGCCCCGGCCGGACACCCTGCTCAACGTGGTCGATCCGACCCTGCTGCGCAAAGTGGCGCCTGAGGCGGTGCAGCTAGGGCACTAGTTTTAGCTTTCCTGCAGCGTCTCGATGAGGCGTGTGGTGTTGCCCATCATGGCGTGGTAGCTGTCCAGGCTGCCTTCTTCCAGGTTTTCAGCACCCCAGTGCGTGATGGTGCCTATGCCTTCGCTGAGCGCGTCCAGCAGCTCGGGCGATGCCCGGCCCAGGGTGGTGATGAGCACGTCGTTGATGACCTGCATGGCCCGAAGTTGCCCGGCTTGGGCTTGGATGAGTGCGTGCAGGGCACGCGCGATGTCGTCGTTCATATGCGTCTTGTGGGTGTCTAGGAGCGCTGATCGTAAACCCTGCGTCGCACTCGCTCACCCCGGCTGGCAGGCCTTCCACGCCGCCACAAAGCCGGCGGCCCGTGTGCGCACCTGCTCGGCTGGCGTGCCGGGCGCATACAGCTGGCCGCCAATGCCGAAGCCGGTGGCGCCCACTTTCACCCAAGCCGCCATGCTTTCGGGCGTGATGCCGCCCACCGGCCAGATCGGCGTGCCGCTGGGCAGCACCGACAACAGGGCCTTCAGGCCGGCGGTGCCGACCTGTTCGGCGGGGAATATCTTCAGTGCGTGGGCGCCGGCCTCCAGCGCGGCAAAGGCTTCGCTGGGCGTGGCGATGCCCGGCGCGCTGTACAGGCCCGAAGCCACGCTGTGGCGGATCACCGCCGGGTTGCAGTTGGGCGAGACGATGAGCTTGCCGCCGGCAGCTTTGACCGCATCCACATCGGCGGTGCGCAGCACCGTGCCGGCACCGACCAGCGCGTCGCTGGGCGCAATGGCCGACAGAATGCGTATGCATTCCAGCGCGCCCGGGCGGTTCAGCGGCACTTCCAGAATGCGGAAGCCGGCGTCGAACAAGGCCTGGCCAACGTCTTCGGCCGAAGCGGTATCCAGGCCGCGCAAGATGGCGACCAGGGGTGGGTGGGGTGCGTGCATGGTCAAGCTCCGTGGGTTTGGATGTGGTGGAAGCCGCTCAAGATCACCTCGCGCGGCGACAGCAGCTGCAGGCGGCTGCCCAGCTGCGTGGCGGCGACCTGGTAGGCCTGGGCCAGGGCGGGCGAACCTATCAGGTGGAAATCTGCGCTGTTGGCGCTGCCCAGGTCGCGCAACACGTCCTGCAACTCGCTGCCTATCAACAGGCCGCTCAAATAGGCCTGGGCCTGGCTGGCCGGCATGGTGCCGGTGACCACACGGGCGCGGCAGGCAAACAGCTGGTGTGCCAGTGCGCCGGGCCCGCCGGCGGCCACGCCATCGGCAAAGGCGGCCTGGCTCCACAGCGGCTCCGTGCCGGCAGGCTGGGCTGCAGCGGCCAGCGTTCCGTGCTGCGACAGCAGGGCGAACAGCTCGCCCGTCATATAGGTGCGCAGTTGTTGAATTCGGCCGTCGCGCAGCAGCACCCATTTGCTGTGCGTGCCGGGCAGCACAAACCAGCCGTTGCGCAGGCCCATGGCCACGGCGCCCAGCAGCTGGGTTTCTTCGCCGCGCATCACATCGGGCTGGCCCTGGGCGTTGCGCACGCAGTAGCCGGGCACGATGTAGCGCTCTGTCTGGCCGGCCACCGCAACCAGGTGCCGGGGCAGTTCTTCCAGTGCGACTTCCGGGCCCAGATAGGGGGCTTCCTGCCAGCCAAAGGCACTACCCACCATGCCGGACATGACGACGCGCGCGTCGGCATTGGGCTGCGGCAGCAAAGGGGGGAGCAGGGCGGCCAGCGCTTCGGGATAGCGCCCACGCGCGGCCAGCGCGCCCTGGTCGTCGTCGGCTTCGGCGATGCATTGGCCTTCGGGGGTGATGGCGTAGCCACGGCGGTGGGTGGTGCCCCAGTCCACGCCGATCCAGCCGGGGTTGGTAGTTGCCATAAGATGTGTCTCTGTTTTAGATTGTATGATTTATTATGCTGCGAATCGGGTTGGTAAGGAACAGGTGCAGCGCCATTCAGCGGGGGTTTATGCAATGACGGCAACTGCCACACACACTTTTGCGGCGACGTATGCCGGGCGCCACCGGCATGGGCAGGTGGTTAAAACCCTGGGCCATGCGGTGGTGGGCGGCACCTACCCGATGGGTGCTTTGTTGCCCAATGAAGAGGCTTTGTGCCGCAGTCTGGATGTGAGCCGTACGGCGCTGCGCGAGGCCATCAAGGTGCTGGCGGCCAAGGGTTTGCTGGAGTCGCGACCCCGTGTAGGCACCTGGGTGCGGCCGCGCGTGGGCTGGAATATGCTGGACCCGGATGTGCTGGCCTGGCGCTGCGCCACCGGGCCGGACGCGCAGTTCTACCGCCACCTGCTGGAGCTGCGCGAAATCATCGAACCCGCAGCGGCAGCCCTGGCGGCGCGCAGCCGCAGCCCCGAGCAGCTGGCGGACATGGAGCAGGCCTTCAAGGCCATGGAAGACGCGCGCAATGTGGGCGAATGGGTGGCGGCGGACCTGTCTTTCCACAACGCCGTGTTGCAGGCTACCAACAACCCTCTGCTGGTGCCGCTGGTGGCTATTACCAGCAGTGCGCTGGAGTCGTTGCTCAGCATCACTGCACGCCAAGCCGGTGGTTTCAACGATGCTTTGCCCGACCACCGCAAGGTGCTGGATGCCATCCGCGACGGCGACCCGCAGCGCGCCCTGCACCGCATGGCGGTGATGCTGTCAGACACCCGCGAGCTGATGCAGCAGGCCGACATGCTGGACGACGTGGCCCCGGTTTAAGGGTATCCACTAGGTTTTAGTTTGGGCTTTATTTGTATGATTTATTTAAAACACCCCACTCGCTCCGTTTAAGGCCGCCATGACCACCGAATCCCCCAAAAAGCGCCGTTCCCAGCATTGGTTTGGCGGCACCAGCAAGGACAACTTCATCCACCGCAGCTGGATGAAAAGCGAAGGCCTGCCAGACGACAGCTTTGATGGCCGCCCAGTCATCGGCATCTGCAACACATGGAGCGAGCTGACCCCTTGCAACCAGCATTTCCGCCAGATCGCCGAACGCGTGAAGCACGGCGTGCTGCAGGCCGGTGGTATCGCGGTCGAATTCCCCGTCTCCTCGCTGGGCGAAACCCTGATGCGTCCCACCGCCATGCTGTACCGCAACCTGGCCAGCATGGACGTGGAGGAAGCCATCCGCGCCCATCCGCTGGACGGCGTGGTGCTGCTGGCCGGCTGCGACAAGACCACGCCCGCCACCCTGATGGGCGCAGCCAGTGTGGACCTGCCCACCCTGGTGGTGTCTGGCGGCGCCATGTTGAACGGCAACTACCGGGGCGAGGCGATTGGCTCTGGCACCCATGTGTGGAAGTTTTCTGAAGCGGTGAACGCCGGCAAGATGACCCTGCCGCAGTTCATGCAGGCCGAGAGCTGCATGTCGCGTTCTGCTGGCGTCTGCATGACCATGGGCACCGCCTCTACGATGGCCAGCATGGTCGAGGCCCTGGGTGTTTCGCTGCCGACCAATGCCGCCATTCCGGCTGTGGATTCGCGCCGCCTGGAGCTGGCCCAACGGTCGGGCCGCATGATTGTGGACATGGTTGAGCGCGACATGCGCTTGTCGCAGGTGCTGACCCGCGAAGCCTTTGAAAACGCCATCCGCGTCTGCGGCGCCATCGGCGGCTCGACCAATGCGGTGATCCACCTGATCGCCATCGCTGGCCGCATGGGCGTGCCGCTGTCGCTGGACGACTGGGACCGCCTGGGCAAGGACATTCCGACCATCGTGAACCTGATGCCGTCCGGCGAGTACCTGATGGAAGATTTTTACTACGCCGGCGGCCTGCCGGTGGTGATGAAGCGCCTGCTGGAAGCCGGCTTGCTGCACGGCGACGCGATCACCGTCAACAACCGCACCCAGGCGCAAAACGTCGAGCATGCCGAGTGCTTTAACGACAAGGTGATTCGTCCGCTGAGCCAGCCTTTGGTGGAGCAGGGCGGCCTGGCGATTCTGCGTGGCAACCTGGCACCGCAGGGCGCGGTGATCAAGCCGTCGGCAGCCACGGCCAAGCTGCTGCAGCACCGGGGCCGCGCCGTAGTGTTCGAGAACATCGAGCACTACAAGGAACGCATCATGGAGCCGGACCTGGACATCGACGAAAACTGCGTCATGGTGCTGAAGAACTGCGGCCCCAAGGGCTACCCCGGCATGGCCGAGGTGGGCAATATGGGCCTGCCGCCCAAGCTGCTGCAAAAAGGTATTACCGACATGGTGCGCATCTCGGACGCCCGCATGAGCGGCACCGCCTACGGCACGGTGGTGTTGCACGTGGCGCCCGAGGCTGCAGCCGGCGGCACGCTGGCCCTGGTGCAGGACGGTGACGAGATCGAGCTCGACGTGGCCGGCCGTGGCCTGCACCTGCATGTGAGCGACGAAGAGCTGGCACGCCGCCGCGCCGCCTGGGTGCCGCCGCCCGAGCCCGCGTCGGGCTATGTGCGCCTGTACCACCGCCATGTGCTCCAGGCCGACCAGGGCGCTGACATGGACTTTCTGGTGGGCACCCGTGGCTCCGCTGTGCCGCGTGACTCGCATTAAGTCCTGCTTGCGATGAACCCGTTATTGCGCATGCAGGCCGCCGGTGTAGCGGTGGTGCTGGAGTTTGCTGTGGGCGAGATGCCGGTATGGCGCTACTGGGGTGCCGCCCTGGCCCACACCCCGCTGATGGATGCCTGGCCGGCCACCGATTTGCTGCGCATGGCACCAGGCACGTTAGACCGCCTCGCCGGTGTGCCGCTGCTAGCCTGCTGGGGCAACGGCGAGCCCGGCGCACCCGCGCTGCGCGCGCACCGTGCCGGCCTGGACGCGGTGCAGGACCTGCGCGCCACCGGTTTTGTACAAACCAATCCCCACAGCCTGGTGCTGCACCTAAGCGACGAGGTGGCCGCGATTGCGGTGGATGTGAGCCTGCAGCTGTGTGCCGACAGTGGCGTGCTCAGCCTGCATAGCTTGCTGCGCAATACCGGCACGGCCGATCTCACCGTGGACCACCAGGCCTGCGCCAGCGTGGCCCTGCCTCCCGTGCTGCAAGAGCTGGGCAGCTATCACGGCCAGTGGTCACATGAATTCCAATGGACCCGCCAGCCCGTGCCCATGGCCGGCTGGCAGCGCGACAACCGTACCGGTCGCAGCGGGCACGAGGCCCCTCCGGCAGTGTTCGTGCTGGCGCGGGATGCCGGCGACCACCAGGGCGAGGCCGTGGCCGCGCAGCTGGCCTGGAGCGGCAACCACCGCTTTGCGCTGGACCGCGCCGAAGATGGCCGCCTGTGCCTGCAAGCCGGTGAATGGCTGGCGCCGGGCGAGGTGGTCCTGGCCCCAGGTGCCACACTGCAAACGCCCACCCTGCACCTGGGCTGGTCCGATGCCGGCATGAACGGCGCCAGTGCCCGCATGCAGCAATTCACCCGCAGCCAGGTGCTGCAATGGGCCGGCGGCAGCATGCGCCCGCGCCCGGTGCACCTGAATACCTGGGAGGCCGTGTACTTCAACCACCAGGCCGATGTGCTGTTCGACCTGGCCCGCGCCGCTGCGGCGGTAGGCGTGGAGCGCTTTGTGCTGGACGACGGCTGGTTCCCCGCCCGCAAGGATGACCGCGCCGGCCTGGGTGACTGGTGGCCCGACCCGGCCAAATACCCCGAAGGCCTGGGCCCGCTGATCGCCCATGTGCACAGCCTGGGCATGGAGTTCGGCCTGTGGGTCGAACCCGAAATGGTCAACCCCGACAGCGAGCTGTTCCGCGCCCACCCCGACTGGGCGCTGCAGGTGGCCGGCCGCGCCTTGGTGCTGGGCCGCAACCAGCTGGTGCTGGACGTGGCCCGGCCCGAGGTGGGCCAGTACCTGTTCGACAAGCTGCACGCGCTGCTGACGGCGCACCCGATTGCCTACCTGAAGTGGGACATGAACCGCACCTTCGCCCAGGCCGTGGGCCTGGACGGCCGGGTCGCCATGCGCAGCCAGATCACCGCCTGGTACGCGCTGCTTCGGCGCCTGCGCACGGCCCACCCGCAGCTGGAAATTGAAACCTGCGCCTCGGGCGGTGGCCGTGCCGACCTGGGCGCGCTGCGCTACACCCAGCGCCTGTGGACCAGTGACAACAACGACGCGGTGTCGCGCGTCACCATCCAGAGCGGGGCGGCACGATTGTTCCCGCTGGAGCTGATGGGCAGCCACGTGGGCCCTGCGCCGGCGCATGCCACCGGGCGCAGCCAGAGCATGGACTTCCGCTGCGCCGTGGCCTGCTTTGGCCATATGGGCGTGGAGGCCGATGTGCGCCAGCTGCCGGATACCGACCGCGCAACGCTGGCCCGCTGGATAGCCCTGTACAAATCGCTGCGCGGGGTTTTGCACACCGGCCAGTTCCACCAGGGCCGCACCGAGGACGGCCTGGTGTGGTGGCTGGTGCAAGCCGCAGACCGCGCCGTGCTGGGCGTGTTTACTGCGCAGCCGCCCAACTACACCTACCAGCCACCGCTGCGCCTGCCGTCCCTGGCGGGCACCGGTGTGTGGCAGCTGCGCTTGCTGGCCAGCGCCGGCCAGGCGCGTGCACGCGGTGACGCGCTAGACCCCTGGGGCGATGCGCTGCGCCAGGCGGACGGTGTGCGCGTGGCCGGTGGCGAGTTGGCCCGCATGGGCCTGCCGGTACCGGTGATGCAGCCCGAGTCGGCACTGCTTTATTCTTTCTCCCGCGTGCCCGGATCAGAGGGCTGACGGGCCGTTTTTTACATTCTTCCTTACCAGGAGACATCGATTGAAATACGCAAACTACCCCAGCCTGGAGGGCCGCAGTGTGTTCGTCACCGGCGGCAGCTCCGGCATTGGTGGCGACATCGTGGAAGCCTTTGCGCGCCAGGGTGCCAAGGTCGCATTTACCGGCCGCAATGCCGAGTCGGCAGCCAAAGTGGTGGCGGCAGCCAGCGCGGTCGGCCCCGCGCCGCTGTTTTTGCAAAGCGAGGCCAGTGATGTGGCTGCCCTGCAGGCGGCGCTGGCCCAGGCCGTGGCGGCACACGGCGACATCAACGTATTGATCAACAACGTGGCCAATGACCAGCGCCACGACCTGATGGACGTGACGGTGGAAGACTTCGACTGGCGCGTGGCCGTGAACCTGCGTCCGCACGTGTTCGCCGCGCAGGCCGTGGTGCCGGGTATGCGCCGCATGGGTGGTGGCGCTATCGTGAATCTGGGCTCCATCAGCTGGATGATGAAGGGCAAGGGCTACCCGCTGTATGCAACCTGCAAGGCCGCCACCGTGGGCCTGACGCGCAGCCTGGCGCGCGACCTGGGGCCGGACAACATCCGCGTCAACACGCTCACCCCTGGCTGGATCATGACCGAGAAGCAGCTGACCCAGTGGGTAGACGCCGAAGGCGAACGCGCGCTGGACGCCAACCAGTGCCTGCCGGGCCGCATCAAGGGGGCTGACGTGGCGAACATGGCCCTGTTTCTGTCGGCCGACGACAGCTGCATGGTCACCGCGCAAGACTTCGTGGTGGACGCGGGGTGGACATGAGCAGCGTGGACATCACTCCTGTCTGGACGCCGACCCTGCAGCTGGGCGAGGGCACGCTGTGGCACGCCGACAGCGCGCGCTTCTTCTTCGTGGACATCATGGGCCGCGCGGTGCATGCCTGGTCGCCCAGCACCGACCAGCGCTACAGCTGGCCCATGCCCGAGCATGTGGGCTGGATCATTCCCTGCGCCGATGGCCAGGGCTTCGTGGCCGGCTTCCGGTCCGGCTTTGTGCGCCTGACGCTGGAGCCCGTGCTGCGTATCGAGCGCCTGGGCACGCCGCACCCCGACCAGCCCGGTGTGCGCCTGAACGACGCCAAGGCCGACGCGGCCGGCCGCATCTGGGCCGGCTCGATGTTTTCCGACAACCCGCAAGAAGCGCGCGGCCAGCTGGCCTGCCTGCACCCGGACGGCCGCATCGAGGTGGTAGAGCGCAATATCCACATTGCCAATGGTCCGGCCATCTCGGCCGACGGCACGGTAATGCTGCACACCGACAGCCTGCTGCGCAGCATCTACCGCTACAACCTGGGTGACGATGGCCAGTTGCAGAACAAGACGCTGTGGAAGACTTTTGCGGCGGAAGAGGGCGAGCCCGACGGCATGACCTTCGACGCCGAAGGCCATGTGTGGGTGGCCATGTGGGGTGGCGGTTGCCTGCGCCGTTTCAACCTGGCCGGTCTTGAGCTGCAACGCATCAATCTACCTGCCAGCCAGATCACCAACGTGGCGTTTGGCGGTGCGGAGCTGGACCTGATGCTGGTCACCAGCGCCCGTGTGGACCTGGCGCCAGAGCAACTGGCGCAGCAGCCCCTGGCCGGCTCGGCCTTTGCGCTGCGTACCGGGGTGCGGGGTCTGCCGGCCCACGCCTGGGGTCTGGTGAATTAATTAAAAAATGGCCTCTAGTGCAGGTGGAATATGCGCTAGTAGCTATTTATTTGATAGTAACGTGGGGCTGCTATGACGGGCTGTCGTCCACCATAAAGGTGTTCCGGCCGGCTGCTTTTGCGCGGTACAGGGCCCGGTCTGCACGTGCCAACAGTTCGCTGGCGCCCAGGGCCTCTGCCTGGCCTGCCGGCTGGAAAAACGCAATGCCTATACTGGTGGTGATCAGAATTTCGTGGCCCTCGGCCTGAATCGGCTGCCTTACGGCTGTGATCAATTTGTTCACTACCGCCTCCGTCTCGGGCAGCGTCTTCACGTCTTCCAGGATGACCACGAACTCATCACCGGCCAGCCGGGCGGCAGCGTCGGTGATACGTATGCCCGCACGTATGCGCTTGGCGAACTCGCACAGCACCACGTCGCCCGCGGCATGTCCCAGCGAGTCATTGATGGATTTGAAGTGGTCCACGTCCAGGAACATCAGCGCCATGGGGCTGTTGGTGCGGCAGCTGCGCGACAGGGCTTGTTCCAGATTCTCACCAAACTGGCGCCGATTGGGCAGGCCTGTGAGGGTGTCGGTGCGTGAGAGGTCACGCAGCTCCTGCTCCACGCGCTTGAGCTCTGTTACGTCGGAGGCCAGTACGAATGCACCGTGTATCTCGCCGTCCGCCGATACGTCCGGCACATAGGTGGTCTGTAGATCGCGCGAGACGCCATCCAACACCGAGCGGACTTCGAACGCCGTACGTTCGCCCTGCAGCGCGCGCCGCAACGCGTCCCGCCGCTGTGCGTAGAGCTCGGGGCCCAGTACCTCCTCCACGGGCCGGCCCAGGATGGCGTCCTGCTCCAAACCCAGCCATTCGCGGTACGTTTTGTTGATGAATCGGTAGCGCTCCTGGGTATCTGCATAGGCGACGAAGGCTGGTAGGTTGTCCGTCACGGCCCGCAGCTGGCGTTCGCTGGCTTCTATGCGGTCCTGAGCCTGGTGCTGCTCCGATCGGTCCAGCACCATGCCAAAAACGCCGATGACTTTGCCGTTTTCGTCCCGGTCAGGTACGTAGTGCACAAACAGATGGGAAGGTGCGCCAGCGAGCACGTTCCTCATTTCAAACGAAACATCTGTTCCCGCCAGGGCCTCGGCTATGCGCGGTTGTATGGTTTCAAAAACGGCATTGCCAAATACCTCGGCGATGGTTTTTCCAACTGTGCCACCTGGCAGCGAAAACCATTTCTGGTAGTTGTCGTTGGTAAAGGTGTAGCGGTAGTCGGTATCTATGTGCGAGATCAGCACCGGCAGATTGTTTGCAATCAGCCGCATACGTTGCTCACTGTGCTCCAGTGCGCGCACCACCTCTTTGCGCTCTGAAATATCGTAGTTGGTGCCCAGTACCCGCATGGGCTTTCCCTGGGCGTCGTTGATCACCATGCCCCGGGCGTTCACGTGGCGGATGCTGCCGTCGCCATGCACTACGCGGAAGTCGTAGTCCAGCGGGGCGCCCGTGTCGATGGAGGACTGGAACGCCTGTTGGCTGCGCTCCATATCGTCGGGGTGCAGTCTGCTCGACCAGTCCTCCAGCCGCCCATCAAAATTGGCGCGCGTGCCGCCAAAAATGCCGAACATGGTGTCGCTCCAGTCCAGCCTGCCAGTGGCCAGGTCCACCTCCCAGATACCGATGCCGTTGGCGCTGGTTGCCAGGGCCAGGCGCTCCTCGTTGGCACGCAGGGCCCGGGAGATGGCATTTTTCTCCGTCACGTCCTGGATCACGGCGAGTGAATGCACGGGTTGGCCCAGGGCGTCCCGCTCCAGCACGGCCGACAGCAGCACATCCATGGTGCTGCCGTTCTTACGCACCATCTGGTACTGTATGTCGACACACCGGCCGGATTGCATGAATTGGGGTAGCACCACAGAGCGCGCATAGTCTCTGGAGGCAGGCGTTAGAAATTCCGCCGATGTGCGGCCAATGACCTCCTCCCGCGTATAGCCCAATTGGGTCAGCCAGGTGTCGCTGACGTGCAGCAGCCGGCCTTGTGGGTCGATGGAGTGCAGCATGGCCGGCGTTGCCTCGTACAGGACGCGAAAGCTATCCTGGCTGGCTTTCAGCGCGAGTTCTGCGCGCTTTCTGTCAGTGATGTCGCGGCCTACCGAATGCAGCGCAATCACCTGGCCTTGGTCGTTGCTGATGGCGCGATTGGACCAGGCAAACCAGCGTTCCTCGCCCGAGGTCGAGCGCATCTGGTTCTCGCCCTGGGCGGTCCCTGGCTGGCTGCACACGGCACGCAAATGGGCTGCAACCGATTCCCTGTCCTTTTCGGCAACGTACTCCAGCAGATTGCGTCCTGCCATGGATTCGGGCGATTCACCAAAATGCTTGGCATATGCCGAGTTGACAAAAGTAAGCTCCCCCGAGGGCAATGCCAGCGATATCAGATCGGTCTGGTCTTCCACAATGGCGTGGTATAGCGCGCTTTTGGCGCTGTCTTCCTCTGCCCTTCGGATGGCCAATGCATGCAGGCGATCCAGCTCCAGCGCGCTGCGGCGCATGTCCAGGGCTTTGGCCGCCACCAGCGCCAGATCGCTCAAGGCCGTGCGCTGTTGCGGGCTTAGTACGTGAGCCTGTTGGTCTATCACGCACAGCGTGCCCACGCTTTCTCCGGTAGGCAAGACGATGGGTGCGCCGGCGTAGAAGCGGATGTGCGGGGCTTCGGTTACCAACGGGTTGTCTGCAAAACGGGGGTCTTGCAGCGCGTCAGTGACCTCCATCAATGCGGGGTGCAGGATGGTGTGGGCACAGAAGGCGATGTCGCGCGGTGTTTGCGCAACCCCGTCCAGCCCGATATTGGATTTGAACCACTGGCGGTTTGCGTCCACCAGACTCAGTAGCGCGATCGGTACACCGCATACCGCCGAGGCCATGCGCGTAAGGGCATCAAATATCGGCTCAGGCGCTGTATCGAGTACACCGAGGGAATGCAGTCGGCTCAGCCTTTTATCTTCGTCCAGCGGGATGGGCGCGGCGTAAGTCATGTCTTCTTTCTTCCGGGCTTGGAAAGCTCTGCCGGGTGGCTGAATCTTAGGGCACTCGGAGCGCGGGGTGGGCCATACTCTGCTCAGGGTAAACGTGGAAACCGGAAGAGCGCGGCCCTTTTCGCGCAAGTTGCCGTTCTGCGGTATTTTTCGCAGGGCTATTTGTATGTAAAAAGCGGCTTAGGCGCATATTGGGTCTACGCAGTGTGCTATCACTTTGAGAGTTATTTGAAGGCGCTTGCCAGCGCCGCCAGCCAGGGTGAATGCAGGGTGATGAACCCGCCCACGTTCAGCGCCACCGTCGCCCAGTAGACCGCCAGGAACGATGGCTTGGCGGTCTTGTGCCGCAGCAGCTGCTGCGCCAGCAAGGCACCCGGCCAGCCGCAGGCCAGCGACAGGGTGTGCAGGGTGGACTCGGCGATGCGCCAGCGGCCCTGTACGGCTGCCGACTTGTCCAGCGCGTAGGCCATGAAGGTGACCAGGCTGGCAACCGCATATGCCAGAGCGACGGCAGGCTTCACCGACCAGATGGCAGCCACGCAGACATAGACCCCGGCGAACAGCGGTAGGGCCAGCGCACGCACAGGCGTCCAGCGTGCCGCAGACTCCACGCGGCGGGCCTTGCGCCTGGCGCTCATGCGGATGAAGACGACCGCCTTTGCCCGCTTCTTGCCGTTCGGCCCTGTTTCTACCTCAAACGACACCGGCAAGCCCACGCCGGGGCGCCCGGTGCCGGGCGGGAATGCTGAGATGTGGACAAAGATGTCTTGCCCGCCAAGTGCCGGCGCTATGAACCCGAACCCGCGTTCATCGTTCCAGGAGCTGAGCTTGCCGTTGAATCGCATGGGACGTCTTCGCCAGAGTGATGCAAAGCATCCTCAACGTGCCAAGGCCTCGAAGATTTTGTGGGCAATCTCGACGCGCTCCTCATTCGGGTAGTTCTTATTGGCCAGTACGACGATGCCAAAGTGCTCGGCGGGGACGAAAGCGACATACGCACCAAAACCGTTGGTTGAGCCGGTCTTGTTTCGCCATACGTTGGGATGCGGGGCCGTAGGCGGAACCAGGGCAATGACGGGGGTGGGGTTGTAGATCAGTGCGCCAGAGTTGCCTTTTTGCAGAACTTGCAAATCTATTGGCAGCGCGTATTCCTCCCAAATCAGGTCTTGTGTCATGGCGCCGACCTTGAAGTAACCCTTGTGGGTGTTGTCCAGGGCCGTCTGCAGTGCGCCGCCCACATGGAGCATGCCCATGTTCGCCTTCAGGAACCGGGTGAGGTCTTGGGCGGTAGTCTTCACACCGTAGGCCTCATTTGAAAGCATGCCCGGATTCACCCGCACCGGCGCATTGTCTTTCGTGTAGCCAAGAGCGTAACTGGCCATCTTCTCGGAAGGCACATTGAAGTAGGTACTCTTCAGGCCAAGAGGTTGGAACACTGCATGGCCCATGGCAACACTGAAATCCTGCCCCATGCTTTTCGCCGTGACCATGCCGAGCGTGCCTATGCCCGGGTTGGCATAGGTGCGCACGGCGCCTGTCTTGTAGGGTGGTTTCCAGGCTCTCAAGTAGCTGAGGAGTTGTGCTTCGTTCTGAACGTCGTTTGGCACTTGCAAGGGCAACCCGCCGGTGGTGTGCGTGCCCAGGTGATAGAGCTGCAGGCTCCCGAAGTCTGTGCCTGCGAGCTCTGGCAGGTAGCTTGCGACCGGGGCGCTAAGCTGCAGCTTGCCAAGAGTCTCCGCATAGCTTGCCAGTGTGGCGGTGAATGTTTTGCTGACCGAGCCAATTTCAAAGATGGTGGCATCGTTTACGCGGCGTTGACCCTCCACCGATGCCACGCCGAAATTGAAAACGTAGGTGTGCTCGCCCAGAACCAGCCCGACAGCCACGCCCGGTATTTGGTTCTTCTCCATCGCGGGCAGAACGGCTGCGGATGTTGCGCGTAGTGCGTCCTCGCGGGATATGTCGGCGGCATGGCACAAAGATGCCAGGCATACCACCAGTGCAGATACAGCCCCAGCCAACAATCGTTTGTTCAATTTTTTAACCATTCGGCACAAGGGAACAAGCCCTCTCTTAATCAAATTTTATCGGTCGTACAAATCAGGGCCTGCATTGCCTCCAGTGACACACAGGATGTCGAGGACCTGGTGCGGCTCATGGTCAAGTTTTCCGAGGCTATCAAAGACGACGCGACATCTTTGGGCTAAACCCGGCTGTGGCGCAGGTAATACCTGCGCAAGCAGCTATTTTTTCGATAGCAATTTGCTTGCAGCCGGCGGCACGGCCAAGGTGTTCACCAGCTGCCCCAGGCGGGCAAACGCATGCTCGATCTCGGGCGTAAAGGGCCAGCCGCAGTTGACGCGCAGATTGCTCTCAAACCGCTGCGAGTTGGTGAAGATGGTGCCGGGTGCGATGACCATGTTCTCCGCCAGCGCGGCGTGGAACAGGGCGGTGGCCGACAGGCCGTCGGGCAGCTCCACCCACAGCGACAGGCCGCCGCGCGGCACGGTCAGCTTGGTGCCGGGCGGGAAGTAGCGGGCTACGGCCTGGGCGGTTTGCGTGCGCTGCGTGGCCAGGGCGCTGCGCAGGCGGCGCAGGTAGCGGTCATAAGCGGCAGAGGCTATGAAGCTGGCGGCGGCCATCTGGGCCAGGCGCTCGTTGCTGCGCGAGGCGGCGAACTTCAGCATC
This sequence comes from Burkholderiales bacterium, assembly GCA_026400275.1. Taxonomy (GTDB): domain Bacteria; phylum Pseudomonadota; class Gammaproteobacteria; order Burkholderiales; family Burkholderiaceae_C; genus Rhodoferax_B. Next base: position 4,031 of record JAPLPK010000002.1, on the reverse strand, counting down.
TCCACCCGCGCCTGCCAGCGCCCGGCGCTGACCCAGCCCAGGCGCAGGCCGGGTGCCAGGCATTTGTGCAGTGACGCGCAGTACACCACGTGGCCGCTGTCGTCCCATGACTTGATGGCGCGCAGCGGCTCATCGCGCAACACGGATTCATCCACCAGGGCGCTGTAGGTGTCGTCTTCGATCAGCGCCACATCGTGCTGCTGGCACAGGCGTAGCAGGGCCTGTTTGTGGCTGCTGGGCATGATGCTGCCGGTGGGGTTTTGCAGGTAGGGGATGACCACCACGGCCTTGACGCCGGGAGCATTGCGCAGCGCCAGCTCCACCGCATCCACCGAGATGCCGGTGCGCGGGCTGGTGGGGATTTCCAGCGCCTTCAGGCCCAGGGCCTCCAGGGTTTGCAGCAGGCCGTAGAAGGTGGGCGACTCCACCGCAATCGTGTCGCCAGGGTTGGCCACGGCGCGCAGGGCCAGGTTCAGCGCCTCGGTGCAGCCATTGGTGATCTGGATGTCGCCGGCCGACAGGCGCATGCCAGCGGCCAGCCCGCGCTGGGCCAGCACCTCGCGGAACTCCAGGCAGCCTTGGGGTGGTGCTGCGCGCACCAGCTGGTCCGGGTGCTGGCGCAGGCTGCGCAGGGCGGCCTGTTGCAGGGCCTGCGCCGGGTACAGCTCGGGCGCGCAGCGGGCGGTGGACAGATTGGTCTTGAAGCGCTGCATGCGGCCCAGCGCCAGAAACTCCGACACCTTGGTATGGATGCCCACGTACTGCGCCGGGTCGGGCGCGCGCTGCATGGGCGGGTCGTTGACCGGAGCCAGGTGGGCAGATGCGGGCGGCCGCACGAAGTAGCCCGAGCGTGGCCGCGCCTCCAGCCAGCCTTCGCTCTCCAGCAGGCGGCAGACTTGCATGGTGGTGGACAGGCTGACCGCGTGCTGGCGCATCAGCTCGCGCAGCGAGGGCATGCGCTGGCCGGGTAGCAGGCTACCGGCCTGGATGGCACTGCGGTAGTGCTCGGCCAGGCTTTGGTATTTGGGTGTGGCAGGTGCGGAGGTGGCGGTAGTAGGCATGCTCATGGCCCCTGCATGATGCGGGGCCTGGGACGGGCTGAACAGGTACAGACGGGCATGCTGAAGACCATAACAGATGCGCAATTTCTGCACTGCTGCGTAACAGATGGGTCCGGTCTGTGGCTGTTGCGTAGCGGCCAGATTTTTTACGCTACAGGCATCCCAACCAGGAGTTCCGCATGACCATTGCCACCACCACAGCCACCGTATCTTCTCTGCAATTGCAAGCCCACCAGCGCGCCTGGGAGCGCATTCCGCCGGGCGCTGAAATCCGGGTGGAGCAGGGCAGCATATGCCTGCACCAGCGCCTGTACCTGGCGCACGACTGGGTCTACATGCCGGTGCACCTGGGCGCTGGCGAGTGCTACCGGGTGTCGGCCGGCGGCTGGCTGGAGATCGAGGCCTTGACCTCCGCCAGCCTGTCTATGCGGCCGCGGCGTGGCTTGCTAAGCCTGCTGGCAGCCTACTGGATACGCACACCCGCAGCGCCAGCAGCTGCGAGCAGCTGCGAGCAGGATATAAGCAATTTATGCCGCTGACGCAGATGGAATCTGCGCCAGTAGCTACTCTTTTAATAGCGTTTGCCGCAGACCATTAAGGCTGGCGCACGATCACCGGGTGGATGGTGAAGACGTTGTCCGAAGCCGTATCCACCGTCACGCGCACCCAGTGCAGCGAGGGGCTGCCGAAGGTCTGCAGCCGGGTCAGGTTGGGCAGCAGCTTGGTGGGGCTGTACAGGGGCTTGTCTACCTTGAAGAAGTGGGTGTCGCCGTGCACGAACAGCACCTGGCCGGAGAACTGCTCGGTCTCCTTCACCACCGCTGCCATGAAGTTGCGGTAGCCCGCATAGCCGGGGGCGAGGCTTTCGTCCACCTCTTCTGTTTCGGGTAGGTCAAAGCCGGGGTCGGCCTGCAGCACCAGCACCATGCCTTTTGCCTTCTGCGCCTTGGCCTGGGCGAAGGAGGCTTGCAGCCAGGCGATGTTGGCCGTGTCGCGTTCCAGGTATTCGGCGTTGGACGCGTCGCACTGCTCGGCCTTGCGGGCGCTCTTGGCCGTGCATTCCTTGGCGTTCAGGATCAGATTGTTGTTGCTGCCGGGCACATTCAGGCCCACAAACACCACGCCGCCGTGGCTGAAGCGGGTGTTCTCCACATACTTCTCACCCAGCTTGCCCTGGTGCTCCAGCGGCATCTGGGTCTGGCCCAGGCTGGCGGTGGTGGGGAACATCACACGGCGCAGGTAGGCCAGGCGCTCCAGTCCATCGTAGCCGCCGTTGTTCAGCCGGTGGCAGTCGGTCCATTCGTTGTCGCCGGGCACGTACACCACGGGTTTGACCAGGGTGTTGAACATCTTCAGCGCATCCGCATAGATGTCGTCCGTGCATTTGGAACTGCCGTCCTTGATGTCGCCGTCGTACAGCGAGAAGGCGATGTCGGACTGGTTGATGCTCTGCAGTACGGCTGGCAGCTTGGGGTCATCGCCTGCCTTCTTGTAGGGCATATCACCCCACAGCCCGAAAGAGAAACCCGCCGGTGCCGACCCGCCGGTAGTGGCACAGGAAACCAGACTCAGCGCGGCCACAACGGCAACCAGACTTTTGACAAACATGGGGATGCACCTAGCAGGATAAAAGCCTGGAATGTAGGTGCGCTTTGTGGCAGTTTGATGAAAGATCCGTGTCGGCCCTGGCCACCCATCCCCTGTGCGCGATCCTGGCCCCTATAGGGGCCAGGGATCAGGGTAAGCGCGGCAGGCTCAAGCCCGGCCGTGCGACACACGCGACTGGCGTGCCATGGAGTCCACGATGACCGCTACCGCCAGCACCGCACCGGTGATCATGTAGCGCAGCGAGGACGACAGGTCCAGCAGCGTCAGGCCGCTGGAAATCGACTGGATCACGATGATGCCCAGCAGCGCCGAGTAGGCGTTGCCACGGCCACCAAACAGGCTGGTGCCGCCGATCACCGCCGCCGCAATCGCGTTCAGATTCACACCGCCGGTGCCGGCCTGCTGGCTGGCCGACGCCAGGCGGGCCGATGCCAGCACGCCGCCCAGGGCCGCCAGCGAGGCGCACAGTATGAATACGCTGGTGTAGATCTTGCGCACATCGATGCCGGAGCGGCGCGCCGCTTCGCGGTTGCCCCCCACGGCGTTCACCATGCGGCCCCACTGGGTGCGGGTGAAGGCATAGTCCAGCGCCACCACCAGGCCGACAAAGATGCCAAACAGCCAGGGGATGCCCCGGTCCTGGTTGAAGTAGTAGGCGATGGTCTCCAGCACCACGGTGAACACCCCGGCGCGCAGCAGCAGGCGGCTATGCGATTCGGCCGACAGGCCAGCTGCCTGGCGCCGCGCGGCGGTACCCTTGCCGCTCAGGTAGATGGCAAGGCCGGCCATGGCCACCACGACATAGGACACATACACCGGGATGAACAGCGACTGGCCCAGGTTCACCAGCGGTGACTCATACGGTAGGTTGATCGAACCGGTGCCGCCCAGCACATACAGTTGCGCCCCCAAAATAGCCAGCAGGCCAGCGAGCGTGGACACAAAACTTGGCATGCCAAAGCGGTTGAACAACTGGGCGTAGACGATACCGACCACGGCGCCCGCAGCCACCGCCGCCACGATGGCCAGGCCCACCGGCCAGCCGTGGTTGACCCACAGCACGCCGACCATGGCCGAGGCAAAGCCGCTGACCGAGCCGACCGACAGATCGATCTCGCCGACCATCAAAATGCAGACGATGCCCAGCGAGATCACTCCGATGGTCGATGCGTCGAACAGCATATTGATCAGGTTGTTGCTGGACAGAAAGATCGGGTTCATGCTCTGGAAGATGGTCCAGATCACGGCCAGGCCGACGATCACCGGCAGCGAGCCCAGGTCGCCTGCGCGCACGCGGTCGATGAAGCTGCGGATGGCTCCGCCCACGCCGGTTTCGACCTTGTAGCGTTCGTCGCTGCGGTC
>JAPLPK010000206.1 GCA_026400275.1 Burkholderiales bacterium | reverse complement strand
CGGCTGCGCGCCTAATCTCGGCTTGAAATGAAAACGCAATAGCCTCCTCCCTCAAAAAGGAAAACCAATGTCACTCAAAGAACAAATCACCGAAGACATGAAAACCGCCATGCGCGCCAAGGACAGCGCCCGTCTGGGCACCGTCCGCCTGCTGCTGTCGGCCATGAAGCAAAAAGAAGTGGACGAACGCGTGGTGCTGGATGACGCCGCCATCATCGCCATCGTTGACAAGCTCATCAAGCAGCGCAAGGACTCGGTGGAAGCCTTCGTCAAGGCCGACCGCAACGACCTGGCCGATGTGGAAAAGGCCGAAATGGCCGTGCTCTCCGCCTACCTGCCCCAGCGTCTGGACGCCGAGCAAGTCGCCACCGAAGTCAACGCGCTGGCTGCCGCCCTGGTCGCCGAACTGGGCCGCCCCCTGGCCGGTGGCGACATGGGCAAACTGATGGGCGCCGCCAAGGCGCAGTTGGCCGGCAAGGCCGAAATGGGCCAGGTGTCTGCCGCCGTAAAAGCTGCGCTGGCGGGATAAACGTAAGCATCCGTAGCCAGGACAACCATTGTCCTGGCTACCGCGTTATGCAGGCGTGACCACTTCGCTGCACGCCATGTCCTCCTCCCTTCTCTACCGAACAAGCCGCTTCCTGGGCGGCTTGTTACTCGCGTTGGCGGGCTTGCAGGCCTCCGCACAGACCAACGCGCCAAGTCGCGTTGGCCGCATCAGCCAGATGGAGGGTGCCACCAGCTACGCGCCCGGCGGCAGCAACGACTGGAGCCCGGTCGAATACAACCGCCCACTTACCACCGGCGACAGGCTGCAAACCGCCCCTGGTGGCCGCAATGAGCTGCACATAGGCTCTACCGCCCTGCGCAGCAGCGGCCCGGCCGCATTGGAAATCGCCCAGCTGGACGACGACACCGCCCGCCTGACGCTGGAGCGGGGTAGCCTGTCGCTGCGCGTGCGCCAGATCTATCCCGGCGAACAGCTGGAAATCGACACCCCCAACCTGGCCTTCACCATCAGCCAGCCTGGCGAATACCGGCTGGATGTAGATCCCCGCTTGCGCACCACCTCAGTCACCGTGCGCAGCGGCAGCGGCGTGGCCTATGGTGAAAGCGGCCAGGCACGCGGCATCACCGCCGGGCAGCAGATCCGCTTTGCCGACCGCCAGCTGAGCCAGGAGGTTTTTTACGACAACCCGCCCCGCGATGCCTTTGACATGTGGGCCAGCGCCCGTGACCGGGCCGAAGACCAGTCGCTCAGCGCCCGCTACGTGTCACGCGACACCGTGGGCTACCAGCAGCTGGACGCCTATGGCGAATGGCGCACCGACACTGAATTCGGCACGGTATGGATTCCCCGCGTCAACAGCAGCCAGTGGGCACCCTTCCGCAACGGCCAATGGCGCTGGATTGAACCCTGGGGCTGGACCTGGGTAGACGACGCGCCCTGGGGCTTTGCACCCTTCCATTACGGCCGCTGGGCGCAGATCGGCGCGCAATGGTGCTGGGTGCCTGGGCCGGTGATGGCACGCCCGGCGTATGTGCCTGCGGTGGTGGGTTTCCGCGACCCATTTGCCGACCGTGACCGCCACCATCCACCCAATAACAACTGGTTTCCGCTGGCCCCCGGCCAGACCTGGCGCCCAGCCAACCCCAACCGCCCACCCGAGTCACGGCCCGGTCTGCCTCCCGGCGTGGGCGCCAACCCCGCATGGCACGGTGGCCCGCCCAGCCAGCAGGCCATTCCCATGCCCCGGCCTCAAGTGCATATGGTGGAGCCCATGATGCAGGCCCCCAACAACTTTCAGGACTTGCAGCAGCGCGCCCAATTGCAACGCCAGCAGCAGCTAGACCGCGAGCGCCAGCAGCAAGAGCAAAACCGTATGCAGCTGCAAGGCCAGCAACGGGAACAAATGCAGCGCGATGCCGTGCAGCAGCAAATGCGCGAACAGCAAAACCGCATCCAGCAACAGCAGGCAGAGCAAGCCCAACGTGAACAGGCGCAGCGGGACCGGAACCAACGCGCCCAGCAGCAGCAACAACAGCCGCCACAGCCAGCACAGCAGATCCAGCCCATGCCCCGCCCACAGGTGCAGGAGGCCAGGCCCAACACCTGGACCCCAGACCGCAAACGCATCCTGCGCCCGGGAGAAGATCCAAGTCGTTAAAGCATGTTTTGCTTCACTATTTATAGCAGCCGACGCAGGTAAATAGTGCGCCAGCGGTATAAAACATACTGAATATTAAGGCCCTCAGCTGCTGCTGCGCACCACCAGCTGGTAGCCCAGATCAACCGTGCTGTGCAGCACCGGTTCGCCGCGCATCAACGCCAGCAACATCGTGGCGGCCTGCGTGCCGATCTCGGCGCGCGGCGTGCGGATCGTAGTCAGAGGCGGCAACATCTGGTCGCTGCCGGCCAGGTCGTTGAAGCCCACCACCGCAATCCGCCCTGGCACGGCCACCTGCAGTCGCAAGGCCGCCAGCAGCCCGCCCTGCGCCAGGTCGTCGTTGCAAAAGAAGACGGCATCCACATCCGGCCGGCGTGCCAGCAGGCTTTCCAGCAATTGCCCACCCAGGGCCATGGACGTCGGCGACGGGTCCAATACCTCCAGGTCAGGGTTGTAACACCCCGCGTCCCGCAGGGCGGCGCGGTAGCCCTCCGCGCGCTGCATGACCCGCGTGTCCAGCTGCCCGGCAACGTAGGCGATACGCCGGCGGCCGCGCTGCAACAGGTGTTCGGTGATAGTGCGCGCCGCGTCCAGTTGCGATAGCCCCACGCCGTAGACGCCTGGCGTCGCCGCCGTTTCCATCAAATGCACACAGGGCACACCGCTGCGGGCAATCATCTGGCGGGCGGCTTCGCTGCGGTCAAAACCGGTGACCAGCAGCCCGGCCGGCCGGTGCGCCAGGTAGCTGCGCAGCAAGGCCTCCTCTTCCGCCGCCTGGTAATGGGTCACGCCCATCAGGGTCTGGTAGCCGGCAGGCGCCAAGGTGCGCTGCACCGCTTCCAGCAGCTCGACGAACAGCGCGTTCGACAGCAAGGGAATCAGCACCGCCACATGTGAGCTACGGGCCGAGGCCAATGCGCGGGCCGCAGGGTCTGGCACGTAGCCCAGTTGCAGGGCTGCCACCTGGACCTTCTCGACCAGCACCGGATCCACCGCCCGGGCGCCGCGCAAGGCGCGTGACGCCGTGATGGCACTGACACCTGCGGCCAGAGCCACATCGTTAAGCGTGGCGCGCCCGGTGGCCCGGCGGCGCAAAGGGGCGGAAGAAGGGGGTGAAGAAGGGCTGTCCATGCGGTGTGGAGGCGATTCTACCGAGGCAGGGGCAAGCCATTCGACCCGCCCAATCGACCGGGTTTGACACATTTGCAGGTGAAAACCCTGATGGAAATACACGCTGCAGGGACATAGGATAGCGCTGTCCAAAAAATCAAAAATGGTTTTTAGACGTCGTACAGGCCGCTGGCCTGGTTTTTTTAACTCATTGGGATTGCGCTGTCCAAGATGGTTTCTCTGGTTGTTATGGGCGTTGCCGGATGCGGCAAATCAAGTTTGGGGGATGCGTTGGCCAAGGCGCTGCACTGGCCCCTGATCGAAGGCGACGACTACCACTCCGCCGCCAACGTTGCCAAGATGCGCGCCGGCGTGCCCCTGGTAGACGCCGACCGAACAGGCTGGCTGGTGCGGCTGGGCGAGGAGCTGCAGCACCACCCCCAGGGCGCCGTGCTGACCTGCTCGGCCCTCAAACGCGCCTACCGGGAGCAGCTGCGCAGCGCCGTGCCGGGCCTGCGCTTTGTACACCTGTCACTGAGCCGCGAGGAAGCCCGCCAGCGGGTGGCCCAACGCGCGGGTGGCCATTACTTCCGGGCCAACCTGGTGGACAGCCAATTTGAGGCCCTGGAAAGCCCCCAGGGCGAAGCCGGTGTACTGGTGGTCGATGCCACCCTGGCCCTGGCACCCCTCACCCAACACGTCATCCATTGGATGCAGGAGACCCCGTATGCAAACCCCTGAAACACCTATCCCCGTGCCCCGCATGGTGCGCCTGGCCCATGCAGCCATGGCCCTGTGCCTGGCCGTGATGGCCACCTCGGTCTTCATCAACGTGGTGCTGCGCTATGGCTTTGGCAGCGGCGTGGCCGCCAGCGAAGAGCTGTCGCGCCTGCTGTTTGTGTGGATGGTGTTCATCGGTGCCGCTGCCGCCTACCCCATGGGCGAGCACATGGCTTTCACCAGTCTGCTGCTGGCGCTGCGCGACAAACCTGGGGCCTTGGCCGCCATGGCGGCCCTGATCCGCATACTGGTGGTACTGGGCTGCAGCCTCCTGGCATGGGGCGCCTGGCAGCAGGTGGTCGTGGGCATGGGCAGCCATTCGGTGGTGCTGGGCTACTCCAGCGCGCTGCTGCCCTTGCCGGCGTTTTTGTGTTCCCTGCTGATCGCCGTGATGGCACTGTGGGAGCTGGTACGTAACAAAGCCCTGGACCTCGGTCACGGCGCGGAAGTGGAGTAGGTCATATGTCCGCAGAAGGTCAAGCATTCGTCGTTTTTTCGCTGGGCATGCTGGTGCTGATGGGCATCGGCATGAACATGGCGCTGGCATTGGTACTCACCGGGGCCGGGATGGCCTGGGTTCTGGATTTCTGGGACACCCAGTTGCTGGCCCAGAACCTTGTGGCCGGGGTGGACAGCTTTCCGCTGCTGGCAGTGCCCTTCTTCATCCTGGCCGGTGAACTGATGAACTCGGGCGGCATCAGCCGGCGCATCATCGCCATGGCCCAGGCCTGGGTCGGCCACATCCGTGGCGGCCTGGGTTATGTGGCGATTGGCGCTGCCGTGCTGATGGCTAGCATGAGCGGCTCGGCCCTGGCCGACACCGCAGCGCTGGCCACCATCCTGCTGCCGATGATGCGCCAGCATGGCTACCCGTTGCCGGTATCGGCCGGCTTGCTGGCCTCGGGCGGCATCATCGCGCCCATCATTCCGCCGTCCATGCCGTTTGTGATTTACGGTGTAACTACCAACACCTCGATCTCGGCGCTATTCGTCTCGGGCATCGTGCCCGGCCTGTTCATGGGTGCCGGTTTGATCGTGGCCTGGAAGTTCGTGCTGCGCAAGACCGAGCTGCCGATTGGCCAGCCCCTGCCCATGAAGGAACGCCTGCACGCCACGCTGAAAGCCTTCTGGGCGATGCTGATGCCCATCATCATCATCGGTGGCATGAAAAGCGGCCTGTTCACGCCTACCGAGGCCGCCGTGGTGGCCGCGTTCTACGCCCTGGTCGTAGCCCTCTTCGTGCACCGTGAAATGAAACTGCCCGAGCTCTACACGGTGCTGGTGCGCGCCGCCAAGACCACCGCCGTGGTGATGTTCCTGTGCGCCGGCGCTGCCGTGGCCAGCTACATGATCACCCTGGCCGACCTGCCCAGCACGCTGTCGAACTGGCTCGGCCCGTTGGTGGAAAGCCCGCGCATCCTGATGGCGGTGATGATGCTCGTGCTGGTGTTGATCGGCACCGCACTGGACCTGACGCCCACCATCCTGATCTTCGCCCCGGTGATGCTGCCCATCGCCGTCAAGGCCGGCATAGACCCGGTGTACTTCGGCCTGATGTTCGTGCTGAACGGCGCCATCGGCCTGATCACCCCACCGGTTGGCACGGTGCTGAACGTGATTGCCGGCGTGGGCCGCCTGCCCATGCACACCGTCATCAAGGGCGTGAACCCCTTCCTCATCACCTACACGCTGATCCTGATCCTATTCATCATCTTCCCGCAGCTCGTCATCGCCCCCGTGGCGTGGATGCGCTAAACCGCCCGCTCTCTCGCAACCAACAACTTACAACCAAGGACAAACACCATGCACACCTTCCTTCGCCGCACCGCACTGGCCACCGTGGCAGCACTCGCCCTGGGCGCCGCCAGCGCGGCCTTCGCGCAAGACATCAAGCCGCGCATCATCCGCTTCGGCTACGGCCTGAACGAGCAAAGCAACCAGGGCCGCGCCGCCAAAGTACTGGTCAGTGCGATCGAAAAAGCCTCTGGCGGCAAGATGAAAATGCGCGCCATCGGCGCTGCCGCCCTCGGCCCCGACACCCAAATGCAGCAAGCCCTGGTGGGCGGCGCGCAGGAGATGATGGTTGGCTCCACCGCCACCCTGGTCGGCATCACCAAGGAGATGGCGCTTTGGGACACGCCCTTTCTGTTCAACAACGCGCAGGAAGCCGACGCCATTCTGGACGGCCCCATCGGCCAGAAAGTCATGGCCAAGCTGCAGGAGAAAGGCCTGGTTGGCCTGGTCTACTGGGAGAACGGATTCCGCAACCTGACCAATAACAAACGTCCCGTCACCAAGCTGGAAGACATGGACGGCATCAAGCTGCGCGTGATGCAGAACGAAGTCTTCCTGAGCAGCTTCAAGACTCTGGGCGCCAACGCCATTCCCCTGCCCTTCAGCGAACTCTTCAGCGCGCTGGAAACCAACACCGTGGACGGCCAGGAAAACCCGTTCAACACCATCGTTTCCAGCAAGTTCTATGAGGTGCAGAAGTACCTGAGCGTGACCAACCACGTCTACAGCCCCTGGATCGTGCTGGCCAGCAAGAAGTGGTGGGACGGCCTGAGCAAAGACGAGCAAAAAGTACTGCTGGACGCCGCCATCCAGAGCCGCGATTTTGAGCGCAAAGACACCCGCGACGAAGCCGCCAAAGCCCTGGCCGACCTGAAAACCAAGGGAATGCAGATCAACCAACTGCCCCCCACCGAAGCCGCCCGCATGCGCGACAAGCTCACCAAGGTCAACGCCCTGGTCGCTGCCAATGTGGGCATGGACCTGTGGCAAGAAACACAGGCCGCACTGGCCAAACAACGCAGCAAGTAAGCCCAAAGCAAAACGCCACCAGCTATATTATTGATAGCTGGTGGCGCTGGTTTTATAAGCGCTGGAGGCCTAAAAGGCCTTGAAGTCCTACATCAGCTCCCTGCCACCTTCATCCGGTTCACCAGGATCGAGCCCACGGTCTTCGCGCCGTAGTTGTAGGTGTCTGCACCAATCGCCTGGATGCCCTTGAACATGTCCTTCAGGTTACCGGCGATGGTGATCTCTTCCACGGGGAAGGCGATTTCGCCGTTTTCCACCCAGAAGCCGCTGGCGCCGCGCGAGTAGTCGCCAGTCACGTAGTTCACGCCCTGGCCCATCAGCTCGATCACGAACAGGCCGGTGCCCAGCTTTTTCAGCATGGCGTCCAGGTCGTCGCCCGCACGGGTGCTGCGGGAGGTCAGCGTCAAATTGTGCGAGCCGCCGGCGTTGCCAGTGGTCTTCATGCCCAGCTTGCGCGCCGAGTAGCTGCTGAGGAAATAGCCTTCGACGACACCCGCATCCACCACCTTGCGCGCCTTGACGCGCACGCCCTCTTCGTCAAACGGCGAGCTGCCCTTGCCGCGCTTCACGAACGGGTCTTCCATCAAATCGATGTGCTTGGGGAAGATCTGCTTGCCCATGGAGTCCAGCAGAAATGTGCTCTTGCGGTACAACGCACCGCCGCTGACGGCCTGCACAAAGCCGCCCAGCAGGCCGGCGGCCAGCGGCGACTCGAACAGTACTGGGCATTCCACGGTCGGGATCTTGCGCGCCTTCAGGCGGCTCAGCGCGCGCTGGGCAGCGTAGCGGCCCACGTCCTGCGGAGAAGCCAGTTCGGCCGCGTCGCGCATGGAGCTGTACCAGGAGTCGCGCTGCATGCCGCTGCCCTTGCCGGCAATCGGCGCTACCGACAAGGAATGCCGCGAGCTGGCGTAGCCGCCCCGGAAACCATTGCTGTGCGCGCTGAAAAAGTGCGACTGCTGGGCCGACACGCCAGCGCCTTCGCTGTTGGTGATGTGCTTGCTGGTCTGCAGGGCTGCGGCCTCGCATTCCATAGCGATCTGGGCTGCCTCTTCGCTGGTGATGGCCCAGGGGTGGAAAAGGTCCAGATCGACCTGGCGCTTGGCGATGTCTTTGGCACTGGGCAGGCCGGCGGCCGGGTCTTCGGCGGTGAAGCGAGCGATATCGTAGGCCGCTTGCACGGTCTGCTGGATGGCTGCCTTGGAGAAATCAGACGTACTGGCGTTGCCCCGGCGCTTGCCGATGTAGACCGTGATGCCCAGCGACTTGTCGCGGTTGCGCTCCACGGTTTCCAGCGCGCCCTTGCGCACCGACACGCTCAGGCCACAGCCCTCGGAGGCCTCGGCGCCGGCGTCGGTGGCGCCCAGTTTTTTGGCGTGCGCCAGAGCGCTATCTACCAATTCTTCAAAGAATGGGCGGCTGTAAGCGAAGCCGCTATCAGGACGGCGGCTGTCGAGGGCAGAGGTGGAATCTGGTTTTTTCATGTTGGCGGCTATGATACTTGCCACGCAGCCCGCTCTGCTGCACCCCCATCGGATACCCGCGCACTGCGCCACCCCACACTAAAAACCATGTCACGCAAACTCACCAAAGGCTACTACGTCCACGGCAAATTCGTCGCCGAAGGTAGCGAACTGGACATCCAGCTCAAAGCCGAACTCAAGGGCACGGATGCCTCCAGCCGCACCGACCTCAAGAAAGAAAGCGACGAACTGCAAAAGCTAGGCGAAGACCTGCTGACCCTACGCCAAGACCTGCTCACCAAGCTGCAACTGGGCGAGAAGCTGTTTGACGCGGTCGTGGAATCCAAGCGCATCACCAACTTCGAAGGCAAGCGCCGCCAGATGCAGTACATCGGCAAACTGATGCGCAAGCAAGAGCCCGAAATGCTGGAAGCCATCCGCGCCGCGCTGAAAGTACAGCAATTCGGCTCGGCCCAGGAAAACCTGGCCCTGCACAAGGCAGAAACCTGGCGCGACCGCCTGATTGCCGAAGACGCAGCCGTGGGCGAATGGATCGCCGACTTCCCGCAAACCGACTCCCAGCAATTGCGCGCTCTGGTGCGCCAGGCCCGTAAGGACGCGACGCCCGATAAGCCCGGCGCCCTGCCGCGCCATGGCCGCGCCTACCGCGAGATTTTCCAACTGGTACGCGAGCACCTGGCGGACACCGACGGGCCCTTGAACGACGGTACGGTAGAAGAAGAATGAGCGCCTTCGATCGCGTCAAGATCGGCATCGTCTCGGTCAGCGACCGCGCCAGCACCGGCGTCTACGAAGACAAAGGCCTGCCCGCCCTGCAAGATTGGCTGACGCGCGCGCTGCAGAACCCCATCGAATTCGTGCCGCGCCTGATCCCCGACGAACAAGCCGTCATCAGCGCCACCCTGATCGAGCTGGTCGACGCCGGCTGCAGCCTGGTGCTGACCACCGGCGGCACCGGCCCGGCCCTGCGTGACGTCACGCCCGAGGCCACGCTGGCCATCGCCCACAAGGAAATGCCCGGCTTTGGCGAGCAGATGCGCCAGATCAGCCTGAAGTTCGTGCCCACCGCCATCCTGTCGCGCCAGACCGCCGTAGTCCGCGACAAAAGCCTGGTCATCAACCTGCCCGGCCAGCCCAAGGCCATCGCAGAGACGCTGGAAGGCCTGCCCGCCCTGGGCACGCCCGGCATCTTCGCGGCCGTGCCCTACTGCATCGACCTGATCGGCGGGCCCTACCTGGAAACGGTGGATACGGTGTGCAAGGCCTTCCGGCCCAAATCTGCGATACGCCCACCGGCTACCCCATAAGCACGACGGCGGCACGGCTTCACGCTCCGGCTGAAAATGACTTTCAGCCCTTCACATTCCTGCAAGGAGACACCATGCAAGTCCTGAAACTCGCCGCCTTCTCCGACGGCCCCACAGGCGGCAACCCCGCCGGCGTCGTCATCGCCGACGTACTGCCCAGCGACACCGAAATGCAGCGCACCGCAGCCTTGGTCGGATTCTCTGAAACCGCTTTTGCTGCGCCCCTGGGCAAGGCTTGGCGGGTGCGCTACTTCTCGCCAGAGACCGAAGTGCCGTTTTGCGGCCACGCCACCATTGCATTGGGCGCGGCCCTGGCGCAGCAGCATGGCGATGGCGTCTACCCGCTGACGCTGAACCACGCCCAGATCACCGTGGAAGGCCAGCGCGCCGGAACGCTGTTCTCCGCCGCGCTGCAATCGCCGCCCACGCGCAGCCAGCCCGCACCCGCCGAACTGGTAGCCGAGGCCCTGGCCCTGCTGGGCTACACCGCCCACGACCTGGACCCGCGCATCCCGCCGGCCCTGGCCCATGCCGGTGCCGACCACCTGGTGCTGGCCCTGAAGACACGCAGCGCCCTGGCCACCATGCATTACGACCTGGCCGCAGGCCGCAGCCTGATGCTGCGCGCCGGCCTGGTGACCATCCTGCTGGCGTTTGCCGAGTCCGCACAGCGCTTCCACACCCGCAATGCGTTCGCGTCTGGCGGCGTGCTGGAAGACCCGGCCACCGGCGCCGCCACCGCCGCCCTGGCCGGCTACCTGCGCGACCTGGACTGGCCGCACGGCGGCGCCATCGACGTGGTGCAAGGTGAAGACATGGGCATGCGCTCCCTGCTGCAGGCAGAGTTCAGCAACCAGCCAGGCAGCTCAATCCGCGTGTCGGGCTCGGCCCGGTTGATGGCCTGATTGCTATTGAAATTGAAGCTGCTGGCGCAGGTGCAATCCGCGCTAGAGGCCTAAAAGGCTTGG
>JAPLPK010000042.1 GCA_026400275.1 Burkholderiales bacterium | reverse complement strand
GCACCACCCACGAACACGTGCTGCGCGCCAGCCACAAAGAGCAATCTGCCTGGCCGGCCGACCTGTACCTGGAGGGCCATGACCAACATCGCGGCTGGTTCCACAGCTCGCTGCTGACGTCCTGCGCCATGTACGACCACGCGCCGTACAAGGGCCTGCTGACACACGGCTTCACCGTGGACGGCCGTGGCCGCAAGATGAGCAAGAGCGAAGGCAATGTGGTGGCCCCGCAAGAGGTCAGCGACAAGATGGGCGCGGAGATCATCCGCCTGTGGTGCGCGTCCACCGACTACTCGGGCGACCTGGGCATCGACGCCAAGATCCTGGCCCGCGTGGTGGACACCTACCGCCGTATCCGCAATACGCTGAAGTTTCTGATGGCCAACGTCAGCGACTTTGACCCGGCGACGGACGCCGTACCGTTCGACCAATTGCTGGAAATCGACCGCTATGCCCTGAGCCGTGCCGCCCAGCTGCAGGCCGACATCCTGGCGCACTACGAGGTGTATGAATTCCACCCTGTGGTCGCCAAGCTGCAGGTGTACTGCTCGGAAGACCTGGGCTCGTTCTACCTGGACGTGCTGAAAGACCGGCTCTACACCACCGCGCCCAAGTCGCTGGCCCGCCGCAGCGCCCAGACCGCGCTGGCGCAGATCACCCACGCCATGCTGCGCTGGATGGCGCCCTTCCTCAGCTTCACCGCAGAAGAAGCCTGGAAGATCTTCGGCAGCAGCGAATCCATCTTCCTGGAGACCTATGCCGAGCTGGCCGCGCCGAACGCCGAACTGCAAGCCAAGTGGAGCCGCATCCGCGAGATCCGCGACGCGGTGAACAAGGACATCGAAGTGCTGCGCGCCAATGGCGAAGTCGGCGCCTCGCTGCAAGCCAATGTGCACCTGACCGTGGCCGCTGCCGACTACGCCCTGCTGTCCAGCCTGGGCGCGGACCTGAAGTTTGTGTTCATCACCTCCGCTATCACTTTGGTAGCTGGCGACGCATTTGCTATCAGCGTCACAGCCAGTTTGGACACCAAGTGCGAGCGCTGCTGGCACTACACGCCAGACGTGGGCAGCGACGCCGCGCACCCCACCATCTGCGGCCGTTGCAGCAGCAATCTGTATGGCGCGGGTGAAGTCCGCAAGGTGGCGTAATGGCGGGTAAAGGCAAAACCACTTTCAGCAAATCCAGCGCTAGCGTGCTGCCCTGGCTGGGCCTGGCGCTGATCATCCTGATCCTGGACCAGTTCACCAAGGTGCTGATTACCGGCTACTACCAGCTGGGCGACAGCACGCCCGTGACCAGCTTCTTCAACATCGTGCGGGCCCACAACACCGGCGCGGCGTTCTCGTTTTTGCACGATGCGGGCGGCTGGCAACGCTGGTTCTTCACCGGCATCGGCGTGGCGGCGGCGCTGTTCATCGTCTGGATGCTGCGCAAGCACGCGGGGCAAAAGCTGTTCTGCTTCGCCATGGCCTGCGTGCTGGGCGGCGCCATAGGCAATGTGATCGACCGCGTGCTGCACGGCTATGTGGTGGACTTTCTGGACTTCTACTGGCGCAATATGCATTTCGCCGCCTTCAACCTGGCGGATGCAGCGATCACCCTGGGCGCGATCTGCCTGATTCTGGACGAGCTGCTGCGGGTACGGCGCGGCAAATAGTCTCCCTCCCACCCCACACTGAAGCCCGCTGATGCGGGCTTTTTTGCGTCCCGCGCTTGTACGGCTGTCATCACGGCGTCACGTTTTCTTTTTCTAATGAAAACGTTTTCACACAGGACGATTTCGTGAGCATCAAGGACGTAGCGTTGCAAGCCGGGGTATCCATGGCCACCGTGTCGCGGGTTTTCAACCTGCCCGACAAGGTGAATGCCGCCACGCGCGAACGGGTACTGCACATGGCGCAGACCCTGGGCTATCTACCCAACGCCAGCGCGCGCAGCCTGCGCACCCAGCGCAGCCGGGTGATCGGCGTGGTGTTGCCCACGCTGCTAAACCCGGTGTTCGCCGAGTGCCTGGACGGCATTGCCAAGGCTGCCAGCACCGCCGGTTACGCCATCCTGCCCATCACCACCGACTACCGGCTGGAGAGCGAAGAACAAGCCGTGCAGCAGCTACTGGCCGGCAATGTGGACGGCATGCTGCTGGTGGTGTCCAACCCCGCCACATCCACCGCGCTGGCCCGGCTGCGTACCGCCCATCTGCCCTATGTGCTTGCCTACAACCGGCACCCCGACCACCCCTGCGTATCGGTGGACAGCGAACAGGCTGTGCGCGAGCTGGTGGCGCGGCTGGCCACCCTCGGCCACCGCCGCATCACGCTGATCAGCGGCCAGTTGGCGGCATCCGACCGGGCCCAGCAACGCCAGCGCGGCTTCTGGGCTGGCATGGAAGCACAGGGGCTGGACGGCACGCAGTGGCTGGAAGTGCCGTTTGTCGAAACTGCCGTGCAGGACATCTGCGCACTGCTGCAGCGCAGCCCCCGCCCCACGGCCCTGGTCTGCTCAAACGACCTGCTGGCCATCCGCAGCATCCGCGCCGCGCACCTGGCCGGCCTGCGCGTGCCGCAGGACATCAGCATCACCGGCTTTGACGGTATTGCGCTGGGCGAAGACCTGACGCCCATGCTCAGCACCATCACCCAACCGAACGCCGACATCGGCCGCCACGGCGTGCAACTGCTGGTGGCCGCCATGGCCACCGGCGAAGCGGTATCGCCCAACGCCAGCGTGCTGCTGGCCCATGGTTTTCGCGCGGGCGAGTCCTGCGCACCCCTTTCCTGAATCTCCCCCTTCCCAGCAACTTTCTCAACGGAGTTTTTATGCGTAAACCCATCCAAACCCTGGCGCGCGCCGCCCTGTTGGCCCTCGGCCTGGCCGGTGCCAGCGCCTTCGCCCAAAACGCCATTTGCTACAACTGCCCACCCGAATGGGCCGACTGGGCAAGCCAGATCAAGGCCATCAAGGCCAAGACCGGCGTGACCGTGCCGCCCGACAACAAGAACTCCGGCCAGTCGCTGGCGCAGATGGTGGCCGAAAAAGCCAGCCCGGTAGCCGACGTGACCTACCTGGGCGTCACCTTCGCCATCCAGGCGCAAAAAGAAGGCGTGGTTGCGGCCTACAAACCCGCCGGCTGGGCCGATATTCCCGACGGTCTGAAAGACCCGCAAGGCCACTGGTTCACCATCCACTCCGGCACCATGGGCTTCATGGTCAATGTGGATGCGCTCAAGGGCAAGCCGGTGCCGCAGTCCTGGGCCGACCTGCTCAAGCCCGACTACAAAGGCCTGATCGGCTATCTGGACCCGGCCTCGGCTTTTGTGGGCTACGTGGGCGCCGTGGCGGTGAACCAGGCGCGCGGTGGCACGCTGGACAACTTCGGCCCCGGCATCGACTACTTCAAGGCGCTGCAAAAAAACGAACCCATCGTGCCCAAGCAGACCGCCTACGCCCGCGTGCTGTCGGGTGAAATCGCCATCCTGCTGGACTACGACTTCAACGCCTACCGCGCCAAGTACAAAGACAAGGCCAACGTACAGTTCGTCATCCCCACCGAAGGCACGCTGGCCGTACCTTATGTGATGAGCCAGGTGGCGAATGCGCCGCACGCCGACAACGCCCACAAGGTGCTGGACTTCGTGCTGTCTGACGAAGGCCAGGCCATCTGGGCCAACGCCTACTTGCGCCCGGTGCGCGCCACCGCCATGCCCAAGGACATCCAGGCCCGCTTCCTGCCCGCCAGCGAATACGCCCGCGCCAAGACCGTGGACTACGCCAAGATGGCCGCAGTGCAAAAAGCCTTCTCGGACCGTTACCTCAAAGACGTTCAATAAGCTGGCATAGAGGCGCTGCGCATGACTTCCCCTTCCCGCCTGCTGGGCGCCTGCGCGGCGCCAGCCGTGGCCTTTTTTGCGGCCTTCTGGCTGCTGCCGGTGGTGCGCCTGTTCGCCCTGCCGGCAGACAAAGGCTGGGCCACCTATTTCGCGGTGCTGACCGACAGCCGCTACCTGCGTAGCCTGCTGAACACGCTGGGCCTGTCGTTAACCGTCACCATAGCCACGCTGCTGCTCGGCGGCCTGGTCGGCATCACGCTGGCACGCCAGCGCTTCAGGGCCAAGCCGCTGCTGCTATCGCTGTTGACCCTGCCGCTGTCCTTCCCCGGCGTGATCATCGGTTTCTTCATCATCCTGCTGGGTGGCCGCCAGGGCCTGGTGGCCGACCTGACCGAGTGGCTGGGCCTGGGCCGCACCACCTTTGCCTACGGGCTGACCGGCCTGTTCCTGGGCTATCTGTACTTTTCGCTGCCGCGCGCCATTGCCACCTACACCGCCGCCGCCAGCGCCATGGATGCACAGTTGGAAGAGGCTGCGCGCTCGCTGGGTGCGTCCCGCTGGCGCGTTGCAAGAGATGTATGGATTCCCGAGCTAGCGCAGACCACGCTTGCGTGTGGTGCTATCGTTTTTGCAACGTCCATGGGCGCCTTCGGCACGGCCTTCACCCTGGCCAGCAAGTTTGAAGTGCTGCCCATCACGCTCTACAACGAATTCACCAACTACGCCAACTTCGCGCTGGCCGCCAGCCTGTCGATCATGCTGGGCATCATCACCTGGCTGAGCCTGTTCCTGGCGCGCCACGCGGCCGGTCCGGCGGCTGCGGGAGCCTGACACCATGGCCCACCCTCGACAACTCCCCTTGCTGCTGCCCGCGCTGACCGCGCTGGTCAGTGTCTTCATGCTGGCCCCCATCGCCCTGTCGGTGCTGGCCGGCCTGGTTAACAACTACAGCACCGGCCTGGCCAGCGGCCTGACCCTGCGCTGGATCACCGAGGTGCTGGACGTGTACGGCAGCACCGTCAGCGCCTCGCTGCTGCTGGCCCTGCTGTGCGTGGTCGGCAGCCTGCTGCTGGGCGTGCCCTGCGCCTATGCGCTGGCGCGCAGCACGTCCCGCTGGGCACGGCTGTTTGAAGAGCTGCTGACCCTGCCGGTAGCCGTGCCAGGCCTGGCCACCGCGCTGGCGTTGATATTGGCCTACGGGCAGCTCAGCAGCTTTCGGCAGAGCTTTGCCTTCATCCTGGTCGGGCACCTGGTGTTCACCCTGCCCTTCATGGTGCGCACTGTGGGCGCGGCATTTCGCCGGCATGAACTGCTGGCGCTGGAAGAAGCCGCACGCTCGCTGGGCGCCAGCTTTGCCCAGCGCTTCATGGGCGTGCTGGTGCCCGCGGTGCTGCCCGCCATCGTGGCCGGCAGCCTGATGGTCTTCACCCTGTCGGTCGGCGAATTCAACCTGACCTGGATGCTGCACACGCCGCTGACACGCACCCTGCCGGTGGGCCTGGCGGACAGCTATGCGTCGATGCGCATCGAGATCGGCTCGGCCTACACCCTGGTCTTTTTGCTGGTCATCCTGCCCGTGCTGTGGGGCTTGCAATGGCTCGGACACCTCCTGGAAAAACGCAATGGATAAAAACTTAGCTCTCAATGTTGGACACAGCGCCTCCCCGCTCAGAAACCCGTGGAACCGGCTTCGCCGGGCCACTGGGTTTGCCCCCTGCAAGGGGGTTGGCGAAGACATGAAATGCGTAGCCTGGGGGTGTGCCAATGAACTTTGAACGCACGCGCGTCGATGTGATCGACTGCGCCAAGACTTATGCCGACGGCACACGCGGTCTGCAACCCACCACGCTGACGATCGAGCCCGGCGAGGTGCTGGCCCTGCTCGGCCCGTCAGGCTGCGGCAAAACCACCTTGCTGCGCCTGATCGCCGGGCTGGAAACGCCAGACGCCGGCAGCCGCATCTTGTTCGGTGGCGAGGACGTAACCGGGCTGGCCATCGAGCGGCGCGGCATCGGCATGGTGTTCCAGCACTACGCGCTGTTCCCGCAGATGTCAGTAGCGGCCAACATCGGCTATGGCCTGCGCATCCGCGGCGTCAGCCCGGATGAACAACGCAAAACCGTTGGCGAGCTGGTGGATCTGGTGCGCCTGAACGGCCTGGAAAACAAGCGCCCAGCCGAGCTCTCCGGCGGCCAGCGCCAGCGCGTGGCCCTGGCCCGCGCCGTAGCGGTGCGCCCGCGTGTGCTACTGCTGGACGAGCCGCTGACCGCGCTCGACGCCAAGCTGAAAGAGTCACTGCGCGACGAGCTGGCCGAGCTGCTGCGCCGCCTGCACATCACCGCCATTCACGTGACCCACGACCAGCAGGAAGCGCTGGCCATTGCCGACCGCCTGGCGGTCATGCAGGCCGGCCGTATCGTGCAGGTGGGCGATGGCGAAACCCTGTACCGCCGCCCCGGCCACCCGTTTGTGGCGGCGTTTCTGGGCCGGGTGAATACGCTGAAGCGCGACAACCCGGCGCTGCTGCGCAACCTGCTGCCGCTAGGCGGCCTGCTGCTGGAATGCCCACCGGCCCGCGCCGGCCAGACCGCCCTGCTGGTGCGCCCGGAGGACATCCATATCGGCCCGGTCCATTCCGGTGCCGGCCAGGCCGTGGTGCAGCGCCGCAGCTTTCTGGGCGACCGCTTGCAGCTCACCCTGGCGCTGGCCGACCAGGCACCGCTGCACGCCGAAGTCTCACGTGACCACCCGGCCAAGGTGGGTGATACCGTGGGCATACACATCGCCCCCGAACGCCTGATGTCCTGCGAGGAGGCGGAATGACGACCCTGTTGCTACAACTCTCCGACCTGCACATCCGCGAACCCGGCCGCCTGGCCTATGGCCGGCTGGACACCGCACCGTATTTGAAACAAGCGGTAGACAGCATCCTGCGCCTGCCGCAGCAGCCCGATGCAGTCGTCATCACCGGCGACCTGACGGACTTCGGCCGCGCCGCCGAGTACGCGCACTTGCACAGCCTGCTGGCACCGCTGACCATGCCGGTGTATCTGATGCCCGGCAACCACGATGACCGTGAACAGATGCGCGCCAGCTTTGCCGAGCACGCATATTTGGGCCACAGTGGCTTTGTGCAGTTCAGTGTGGCGGTGGCTGATTTGCAGCTGGTCGCGCTCGACACGGTCGTGCCCGGCGCCAGCCATGGCAGCCTGTGCGCCGAGCGCCTGCAGTGGCTGGCCGACACGCTGGACCAGCAGCGCGACCGCCCCGTGGTCATCGCGATGCACCACCCGCCGTTCGCCACGCTGATCGGCCATATGGACGACATCGGCCTGCTGCAAGGCGCGGCCGAGTTGGAAGCGCTGGTGGCACGGCACCCGAATGTGGAACGCATCATCTGCGGCCATCTGCACCGCAGCATCCAGGTGCGCTTTGGCGGCAGCATCGCCATGACCGTGCCCTCACCGGCGCACCAGGTGTGCCTGGATCTGGCACCCGACGCCGCATCCGCCTGGACGCTGGAGCCCCCCGGCTTCGCGCTGCATGCGCTGGGCGATGGGGGGCAGCTGGTCAGCCACATGGTGGCCAGCGGTAAATTCGCCGGGCCATACCCGTTCCATGACGGCGGCCAGTTGATCGACTGACGCAACAACGCCCGACTGCATAGGGCGTGCACATGGCAGCGGCGCGGTCTATTTGCTATAAAAAATGCAGCTGCTGGTGCAGGTTTAATATGCGCTAGAGGCTTTATTTCCTTGCAAAAAGAGAGGTACACCATGGCCCACGAATACGGCGCGGAGCCGCCCCGTGCAGACATCGATGCTGCGCGCGGCGCGGTGGTACTGGAATTTGGTGACGACTACTGCAGCATCTGCAGCGCCGCCCGCCCCGCCATAGCGCAAGCGCTGGCGATGCGGCCCGATGTGCAGCACCTGAAGATTGCCGATGGACGTGGCAGGCCGCTGGGCCGATCCTTTGGCGTCAAGCTGTGGCCGACCCTGGTGTTTCTGCAGGATGGCCAGGAGGTGCAGCGGCTGGTGCGGCCCATGGCGGCAGAGCCAATTGCCCAAGCACTGCAAGCCTTGAAAAGCCAGTAGAAAATAAAATGCTATTGAATAAATAGCGCCTGGCGCAGGTTTTGTAAGCGCCAAAGCCCTAAAAGCCTTGCAATTCCTGCCGTCCGGCGGCGCTGCTTTTCACAAACTTTCGTCTGGAAAGTCGGCAGTAAGAGAGGTGTACGCACAATGACCGGCATGCACAGTTCCGTCCACCCCATCCGCCGCGCTGCGTCCTGAAGCCATGGGCCGCATCGCACTCGTAGAAGACCATGAACGCCTGGCCCAGCTGGTCGTCAAGGCGCTGGCCCAGGTGGGCATTCCGGTGGACACCTTCGGCCGTGTCGATGCCGCCTGGGCGGCGCTGCGCGAGGGCGACTACGAAGCGGTAGTCATAGACCGCGGCCTGCCCGATGGGGATGGCATCGAGCTGGTACGCCGACTGCGCCAGGCCCGCCTGTCCATCCCCTGCCTGATACTGACCGCCCGCGACGCTTTGCACGACCGGGTGGACGGCCTGGAGTCCGGGGCCGACGACTATTTGACCAAGCCCTTCGCCATAGAAGAACTGGTGGCCCGCGTACGCGCCTTGACGCGCCGCCCCGCGCAGCGGCTGAACACCGTGGACAGCTTCGCCGACATCGAACTGCGGCCCGACGGCGGCATGCTGGTCTGCAGCCACGAGGTCATCACCCTGGCCCCCGCAGAGATGCAAATCATGCTGGTGCTGCTGCGCGCAGGCGGCCAAACTGTGCGGCGCAATGCGCTGGAACTGGCAGCCTGGGGCCTGACCGAAGCCGTGACCCCAAACGCGCTGGACGTAGCCCTGCACCGGTTGCGCCGCAAGCTGCTGGCAATTGGCTCGGTGGTGCGCATCAGCAATACGCGGGGGCATGGCTATGCGCTGGTCGAGGCATAGCTGGTTTCGCAGCCTGCGCGGCCGCTTGCTGGCCGCCTTCGCCGCAGGCGTGCTGATCGTTGTTGCGGTGCTCAGCAGCGTCTTCATGTTCATCTTTGTCTGGCAGGACGACTGGACCGCACGCCACCGCATGCTGCAGGACATCGCCACCAAAACCGCCGACCATCTGGAACGCAATGCCGACGGCAGCCCCAGCCGCATTGTGCAGCCACAAGATCTGCAATGGTTCTACGATGCGTTTCCGCGCGATATCGAGTTCCGGGTGGTGGATGCGCAAGGCCGGACGGCGCTGCGTGTGCACCCGCGTGAGCAGCTGCTGCCGGTGGACTTTCAGCGCGCGCCCGTGGTGGGCGCCGCCGATCTGCAGATCAACGGCGCAGCCGTGCAGCTCGCCACGGTGCAGGTGCCTGACACCCCTGCCGGCCAGAGCTATTACCTGGAGGCTGCTGCCAGCGAGCGCATCATCGCAATGGCCCAATTGGCGGCGCGCAACCCGGTGCGTGGCAGCTTGGTGTTTGCGCTGCTGGTGTCTATACCGGTACTGATCGGACTGATGCTGCTGGCACTGAAAAGCCTGCTGCGCCCGCTGCGCGACACATCGGATGCGGCGGCACACATTGATGCCCGCAACCTGTCGGCCCGCCTGCCCATCCAGCATGTACCCACCGAGCTGGTGCCGCTGATCCATGCCTTCAACCAGGCGCTGGAGCGGCTGGAACAAGGCTTTCGCGTGCAGCAGCAATTTCTGGGTGCAGCCGCGCACGAGCTGAAGACGCCCCTGACCCTGATGCGTGGCCAGATCGAACTGGAAGGCACGGCCGACCGCGACACCCTGTTGATGGACATTGACGTGATGGCCCGCCAGGTACACCAACTGCTGCACCTGGCCGAAGCCAGCGAGGCCCACAACTACAAGTTCGCCCCCATGGCCCCTGCAAGCGTGGCCGAGGAAGTGCTGGTATTCCTATCGCGCCTGGCCGACCGCCATAGCGTGCAGCTGGACTTGCAGCTACCGACGCAAACCCTGCTTTGGCACGGCGACAAATCAGCCCTGTTCACCCTGCTGAAAAACCTGCTGGAAAACGCAGTGCAGCACTCCCCCGTGGGCGGCGTGGTGATGCTGTCGATCGACACCACGGGCCTGAGCGTGCGTGACGAGGGCCCGGGCATTGCCAAAGAACACCAAGCCCGCATATTTGAACGTTTTTGGCGCGGCACCTACCAGCAGAAGGCTGCCCCGCAAGGTGCCGGGCTGGGCCTATCCATCTGCCAGGAAATTGCCCTGGCCCATGGCTGGCGGCTGCACATTGTGGACACCTCTTCAGGCGCCCTGTTCCGCCTGGATACACCCGATTCCCTTCACCACTGAAAGCACATTCACCATGCTCACATCTTTCTCCACCCGTAGCCTGCGCTGGGCGGCTGTAGCCTTGGCCGGTGCCAGCAGCGTCCTGGGCGCCAATGCCTGGGCCCAGGAATCCAGCGACGGCTGGAACTTCACCGCCGGCATGGGTGTGGTCAGCCAGCCCAAATACCCCGGCAGCGGCGACACCAAGGTATCGGCCCTGCCCATGTTCAGCGCCAACCACGGCCGCTATTTCATCGGTGGTCTGCCCGGTGCAGGCGTACCCGCCGGTGTGGGCGCCTTCCTGGTGCAGGACGAACACTGGCGCGTGGGCGTGGGCCTGGGCGGTAACCTGGACAAGCCGCGCAAGGAGTCAGACTCGGCCCGCCTGCACGGCATGGGCGACATCAGCGCCACGGCACTGGGCTCGGTCTTCGCCAGCTACAGCGACAGCTGGTGGAAGGTGGGCGGCAATGTGGTCACGGACCTGGCCGGCAAAGACCAGGGCACCCGCGCCACGCTGGACCTGGAGGGGCGCTACAGCCCCATGGAGCGGCTGATGCTGACCGCCGGCCCCAGCATCACCTGGGCAGACAGCAAGTACACGCAAACCTTTTTTGGTGTGACCGCAGCGCAAAGCGCAAGCTCCGGCCTGGCAACCTACACCGCCAAATCGGGCATCAACTCGGTCAGCTTCAACATCGGCGCCAACTACCAGCTCACCCAGCAATGGGGCTTGGGTGCCCGGCTAAGCGCCAGCAGCCTGCGCGGCGATGCGGCAGACAGCCCGATCACCGAGAAGAAGACGCAAACCACCGTGGGCGTGTTTGCCAGCTACCGCTTCTAAGGTGACGCTGCATAAGTCTCCGCGAGGCTGCGTGCCCCGGCTCGGGATGGGATGCAAGGCGTAAACCGCAGACATAGCTTGGGCTATGGCGAGGATTTGCAACGCCGCAGACCGCCCGAGGCCAGGGATGCGCAGACCGCGAGGGCCTTGTTCAGCGCTGCCCTAATTGCTATTCAAAATATAGCTGCCTGCGCTCATACCCACTGCGCTAGGCGGCTATCCATTCAGTGACACGCCAGACATACCCGATAGACATTCGCAACGTAGCATCGGGCTTTCCATTGCGACTCACCGCCACGAACGACCATGCTGTCACCTCCTTTTTCCCCGGGTCGCTCCGTACCGGCGTTTCTGCTCTGCGCCGTACTATCGGCCTGCACCGCCGTGGGCCCGCAGTACCAGGCGCCAAAGCCACAACAGCTCACCGTACCCAGCACCTGGCAAGCAGCCTTGCCGCATGCGGGTGACACCGGGCAACTGCTGGCCTGGTGGGAGCAGTTCCACGACGCCACGCTGAACCAGCTGCTGCAGTCCGCCGAGGCCAGCAACCCCTCGCTGCGCAAGGCGGCGGCCAACATCGCCTCGGCCCGCGCCAATGTCAGCACCGCCAATGCAGCTGGTCTGCCCACGCTGACCGGCAGCGCGGCCGCCAGCCGAGGCCGCACCACAGGCACCAGCACCACCACCACGACAACCGGCGCGCTGGACGCCAGCTGGGAGCTGGACCTGTTCGGCAGCGTGCGCCGCTCGGTCGAGTCGGCCGACGCCCTGGTATCGGCGCGCCAGGCCGACTGGCATGACGCCCGGGTGTCGCTGGCCGCCGAGGTCGCCACCGACTACTTCACCTACCGCGCTTGCCAGCTGACCCTGGCCAGCACCCAGGCCGACGCACTGTCGCGCCAGGCCACCGCAGACATCACCCGCCGCTCGCTGCAGGCCGGCATGAGCGCACGGTCTGACGCCGCGCTGGCCGATGCCAGTGCCGCCAGCGCAGCCGCCACCGCCACGGCCCAGCAAGCCAGCTGCGACCTGACGGTCAAGGCCCTGGTCACCCTGACCGGGCTGGACGAGCCCACCCTGCGCCAGCAGCTGGCAGCCCAGGCCCCCAGCCTGCCGACGCCACAGATGTTTGCACTGAGCACCTTGCCGGTGGCGCTGCTCAGCCAGCGGCCCGACCTGGTGTCGTACGAGCGCAGCCTGGCCTCTGCCAGTGCCGAAATCGGCGTGGCCGAGGCCGACCGCTACCCGCGCTTGTCGCTGGTGGGTTCGCTATCGGGCAGCAAGACGGCGGGCAACGCCAACAGCACCAGCTGGTCCTTCGGGCCCAGCCTGTCGCTGCCACTGCTCAACGGCGGCGCCAAGCTGGCAGCCGTGGCCTCGGCCCAGGCCGCCTACGACCTGGCCCTGGCCAACTACCAGCAAGGCGTGCGCAGCGCCGTGCAAGAGGTAGAAGAAGACCTGGTACAGCTAAACAGCGCCGCCCGCCGCGAGGCCGACCTGCGCCGCAGCGCGCTGGGCTACCGGTCCTATGCCAACACGGTGGAGTCGCTGTGGCGCGCCGGTGGTGAAAGCCTGCTCAACCTCGAAGTAGCCCGGCGCGATGCCATCGCCGCCGAGCAAAGCCTGATCACCGTGCAGCGCGACCAGTTGCTGTACGGCGTGGCCCTGTACAAAGCCGTTGGCGGCGGCTGGTCGGCACAAACGCCGGCAACGTTCTCTGGAGAAGTGAAGTGAAATTGCATAGAAAAACATGGATTGCAGCTGCTGTCATCGTGCTACTGGCCGCTGGTGGCCTGTGGATGGCGAAAAGCCCGGCCCAAACCCCCAGCGCCGCCCCGGCCAGCGCGAATGCCGGCCTGTCCGTCACGGCGGTACAGCCGCAGCAACTTAGCTGGCGGCGTACGCAGCAGTTCGCAGGTGGCCTGTTTGCCTGGCAGACCGCCAGCATCGCCAGCGAAGAAGCTGGCCTGCGCATTGCCGAGGTGCTGGTGGACGTGGGCAGCGTGGTCAAACGCGGCCAGTTGCTGGCCCGCCTGGCCGATGACAGCGTGCGCGCCGACCTGCGCGCCCAGGAGGCCGCCGTGGTCCAGGCCCGCGCCAAGCTGGCCCAGGCCAAGGCCGAGGCCGACCGCAGCCGCGCCGTGCGCGACAGCGGCGCTTTGTCCGAGCAGCAAGTGACCTCCTATGTGATCGCCGAGCAAACCGCCCAGGGCAGCCTGGACGCGGCCCTGGCCACGCTAGACACGCAACGCATCAAGCTCAGCCACACGCGCATCCTGGCGGTGGACGACGGCGTGGTCTCCAGCCGCAGCGCCGCGCTGGGCAATGTGGTGGCCTCCGGCACCGAGCTGTTCCAGCTGGTACGCCAGCGCCGCGTGGAGTGGCGCGCCGAAATCACGGGCAAGCAGCTCAGCGCGCTCAAACCCGGCCAGCTGGCCAAGATCACGCTGCCCGATGGCAGCCAGGTACAGGGCAAGCTGCGCATCGTAGGTCCCACGCTGGACAGCAGCACCCGCAATGGCCTGGCCTATGTAGACCTGCCGGTAGGAAGTGCCGCCAGCCCCGGCATGTATGTGCGCGGCGAAATCGACACCGGTGATGCCCCGGCCCTGGTGGTGCCGGCCAGCGCGGTGGTGCTGCGCGATGGCAACAGCTATGTGTTCGAAAAAGATGGTGCCGCCAAAGTGGCGCAACGCCAGGTGCAAACCGGGCGCCGGCTGGGTGACCTGGTGGAGATCACCAGCGGCATAGGCGCACAGGCCACGCTGGTGCTCAGCGGCGGTGCATTCCTGAAGGACGGTGACCCGGTGCAGTGGACGAGCCCTGCTGGCACCGCCAGCGCAGCCAGCGCAGCCAGCGCAGCCAAGGGGACTCCATGAACCTGTCGAGCTGGTCGATACGCAACCCCGTCCCGGCGATCCTGCTGTTCATCATCCTCACCGGGGCCGGCCTGCTGGGCTTTCACCGGCTGGGCATACAGAACTTCCCCGACCTCGATGTACCTACCATCCAGGTGTCGGCCACGCTGGAGGGCGCGGCCCCCGCGCAGTTAGAGACCGAAGTGGCCCGCAAGATCGAGGACAAGCTGGCCTCGGTGGGCGGGGTGGACCACATCACCACCACCATCACCGACGGCGCGGCCAGTATCGTGGTCAGCTTCGACATGGACAAGGACAGCGAGGTCGCGCTGAACGAGGTGCGCAACGCCGTGGACAGCGCGCGTGCCGACCTGCCCACCGAGGTGGCAGCGCCGGTAGTGTCCAAGGTCACCCGCGCCAGCAGCGCGCTGCTGACCTATACCGTGCAGGCGCCGCACCTGAGCGAGGCCGATGTGTCCTGGTTCATCGACAACGACATCAGCAAGGCGCTGCTGTCCGTCAAGGGCGTGAGCGCCGTCACCCGCGTGGGCGGTGTCACGCGTGAAATGCATGTGACGCTGGACCCGGCGCAGCTTGCCGGCCTGGGCGTAACTGCGGGCAGCGTGTCCAGCCAGATCAAGGCGGTGCAGACCGATGCCTCTGGCGGGCGCGGCATGCTGGGCGGTGCCAACCAGTCGGTGCGCACCCTGGGCCGGCTGGACCGGCCCGAGCAACTGGCCAGCCTGGCCATCCCAGTGACCACCGCCACCGCCCAGCAAACCAGCGTGCGCCTGGACCAGGTGGCCCAGGTCACCGACACGGCCGAAGAGCGATTTGCCTACGCCGCGCTGAACGGCAAGTCGGTGGTCGGCTTCCAGGTCAAGCAGCTGATCGGCACCAGCGACGTAGCCGTGGCTGCTGCGGTGCGCAACGCCGTGCAAAGCTTCAACCAAACCCACCCCCAGGTGCAGATCACCGAGGCGGTGGAAACCGTCACGCCCACGCAAGACAACTACAAGGGTTCCATGCACCTGCTGTACGAAGGTGCGGTGCTGGCGGTGGTGGTGGTGTGGCTGTTTCTGCGCGACTGGCGGGCGACTTTTGTGTCTGCCGTGGCGCTGCCGCTGTCCATCATCCCGACCTTTCTGGTGATGTACCTGTGCGGCTATTCGCTGAACCTGATCACGCTGCTGTCGCTATCCCTGGTGGTGGGAGTACTGGTGGACGACGCGATTGTGGAGGTGGAAAACATCGTGCGCCACCTGCGCATGGGCAAGACGCCGATGCAGGCCGCGCTGGAGGCAGCGGATGAAATAGGCATGGCCGTGATCGCCACCACCTTCACCCTGGTGGCGGTGTTCCTGCCCACCGCCTTCATGAGTGGCATACCGGGCAAGTTCTTCCGCCAGTTTGGCATCACCTCGGCGGCGGCCGTGCTGGCCTCGCTGCTGGTGGCGCGCCTGCTGACGCCAATGATGGCGGCCTACATCCTCAAGCCTAGCCCCAACCACGTGCAGCACGATGGCCCCATCATGCGCCGCTACCTGGCCATGGTGCACTGGTGCCAAACCCACAGGCGCAGCACACTGCTGCTGGCCGGGCTGTTCTTTGTCGGATCGGTCTGCCTGGTGCCGCTGCTGTCTACCTCTTTCATCAACGCCTCGGACAACGCGCAGACCACCATCTCGCTGAAGCTGCAGCCCGGCAGCACGCTGGAGCAGACCCGCGCCGCCAGTACCCAGGCCCAGGCGCTGATCGCCAAGATGCCCGAGGTGCGCCAGGTGTTCACCGTGATAGGCGACTCCACCAGCGATGCCAGCAGCAGCACGGTAAACGAGGCCTCGCTCACCGTCAGCCTGACACCGCGCGGCACGCGGCCACGTTCGCAGGCGCAGGTCGAAGCCGCCATCCGCCAGGCCCTGCGCGCCCTGCCCGGCACCCGCGTCGGCGTGATGGGCCAAGGCAATGGACAGTCGCTCGACGTGACCCTGGCCAGTGACGACGCGGCGGCCCTGAACCAGGCCACCGCCGCGCTGACCAAGGACCTGCGCACCCTCAAAGGCATAGGCAACATCACCGACAGCTCCAGCCTGCAGCGGCCAGAAATCCATGTGCGCCCCGACCCGGTGCGCATGGCCGAACAAGGCGTGACCACCACCGACCTGGCCAGCGTGGTGCGCGTGGCCACCTATGGCGACTACGCCACCAGCCTGGCCAAGCTGAATCTGCCGCAGCGCCAGATCCCCATCCGCGTGCGCTTTGACGACAGCCTGCGCTCCGACCTGGACGCCATCGGCCAGCTGCGCGTGGCCGGGCGCAGCGGTGCGGTGCCACTGGCCTCGGTGGCCGACTTGTCGCTGGGCGGCGGGCCTTCGCAGGTAGCGCGGCTGGACCGCATGCGCAACGTCACCCTCAGCATCGAGCTGGGCAGCCTGACCACCGGCGAGGTCAACACGATGGTGCAGGCCCTGCCCAGCATCAAGAACCTGCCCAGCGGCGTGCAGCAGATCGCCACCGGCGACGCCCAGCGCATGGCCGAGCTGTTCACCAGCTTTGGCGGCGCGATGCTGGTCGGCATCTTGTGCATTTACGCGGTGCTGGTGCTGCTGTTCCACGACTTCATGCAGCCGGCCACCATCCTGGCCGCCCTGCCCTTGTCGGTCGGCGGTGCGCTGATGGCGCTGCTGATTACCGGCAGCGGCTTCTCCATGTCGTCGGTGATCGGCCTGCTGATGCTGATGGGCATCGTCACCAAGAACTCCATCCTGCTGGTGGAGTACGCGGTGGTCGCCTACCACCAGCAAGGCATGGGCCGCTATGAAGCCTTGGTCGATGCCTGCCACAAGCGCGCCCAGCCCATCCTGATGACCACCATCGCCATGGTCGCCGGCATGCTGCCCATCGCCCTGGGCTGGGGCACCGACCCCAGCTTCCGCGGCCCCATGGCCATCGTGGTGATAGGCGGCCTGATCACCTCCACCGTGCTCAGCCTGCTGGTGATACCTGTGGTCTTCACCTATGTGGACGACCTGCTGCTCTGGCTGCGCCGCCACGTTAAGCGCCACCACCACAGCGCTACATAAAAAGTAGCTACCAGCGCAGGCGAAACCTGCGCTGGAGGCCTCTTTTATTCAAACCCAAGAACGCAAAAGGCACCTGCCATCCCATGGATGGCAGGTGCCTTTTTTAGCTGGCTACGGCCAAAGGCCGCTGGGCAATACTTAGTCGTTGCTATCGGTCGAGAAGGTACGCACTGCGCTGTAAGCGTTGTGCACGCCGGGCACGGTGCTGGCCACATAACGGGCCTTGGCTTCTTCTTGGGGACCTTGGGCCCAGCCATGCAGGGTGATGCTGCCGTTGTCGGCGGTAACGGTCAGGTCCTTGGCATCGCTG
>JAPLPK010000021.1 GCA_026400275.1 Burkholderiales bacterium | reverse complement strand
GCCAAAGTCGGCGGTACGTTCAAGATGTCGTTCGAGAACTTTTCCACCGGGCAGGGCCACTCGTTCGGCGGCGAATACAAGAAGCTGGTCCCCAATGAGCTGATCAAGTACACCGACACCTTCGACGACCCGAATTTGCCCGGCGAGATCCTGGTGACGGTCATCCTCAAGCCCGTGCTGTGCGGCACGGAAGTGGACATAGAGCAGTCCGGCATTCCCGAGGTCATTCCCGTGGAGATGTGCTACCTGGGCTGGCAGGAGTCGCTGGCACAGCTGGCAAACCTGGTGGAGCCGGAAATTCCGGGTTGAGGCTGCGAGAAGCTTGTTCGGGCTTGCCTTAAGGTCACGCTGGCAACGCCAGAGTCGCCCTCAGAGAGCTTGAACTGGCCCCTGAAGAATCAACGCTACTGGCTCTTCTGATGGCGCCAGTTTCAGGCGATATTCGGCTACCTACAGCTACACCACCCCACACCATGTACATCCCTGCGCACTTCGCCGAAAACCGGCCTGAACAGCTGCAGCGCATCATCCGCGAGCACCCCCTGGGCACCCTGGTCAGCCACGCTGACGGTGGGCTGGACGCCGACCACCTGCCCTTCGAGTTCGACCCCGCCGTGGGGCCGCATGGCCTGCTGTCGGCCCATGTGGCCCGCGCCAACCCGGTGTGGCAGCGCTGCCCCACGGGCAGCCCGGTGATGGTGATTTTTCGCGGCGCGCAGGCCTATATCTCGCCCACCTGGTACCCGAGCAAACACGAAACCCACCGCCAGGTGCCGACCTGGAACTACGAGGTGGTGCACGCCCACGGCGTGCTGACCGTGCGTGACGATGAACGCTTTGTGCGCGGCATCGTGGCGCGCCTGACGCGGCGCCACGAAGCGACTGAGCCCTCGCCGTGGAAGATGGGCGACTCTGCGCCCGAGTACATAGCCAGCATGCTGTGCAACATCGTGGGCATCGAGATCGCCATCACCTCCCTGGTGGGCAAAGTCAAGCTCAGCCAAAACCGCGAATTGCGCGACCGCATCGGCGCTGCCGACACGCTGCAGGCGCGCGGCCACGAGGAGCTGGCCGCGCTGATGCGGCCTACGGAATAAACCGCCGCGATCAGGACAGCAAGAAGTTGCGCATAGCGCCGCCGTCCGACGCCAGCACGTCCACCGTCTCGTCCTTCAAATCCACACCCGACAGCTGGCGGCGGCGGGACTCGCGCAGCAGCATGTGCAGCTTGTAGGCGGCATCACCGTAAGACAGGCCTTCGGGGCGCACGTTGGAGATGCAGTTGCGCGCAGCGTCGGTCAAGCCCACGTGGGGCGCCCAGGTGAGGTACAGGCCCATGCTGTCGGGCGAGCTCAGGCCCGGGCGTTCGCCGACCAGCACCACCACGGCCTTGGCGCCCAGCAACTGGCCCACCTCGTCGCCAATCGCCACGCGGCCCTGGGTGACGATGGTGGTGGGCGCCAGCGACCAATCCTCGGGCTCCAGGCGCTGCAGCAGGGCGTGGATGAAGGGGGCGGCGTTCTGTGCGATGGCCAGGGCGGACAGGCCATCCACCACCACCAGCGCCAGGTCGTAGGGGCGGGCTGGTTGGTAGAAGGACTCCAGCAGATCGTGCGAAGTCGCGTCCAGCCGGCGGCCCAGGTCGGGACGCTGCAGATAGGTACCACGGTCGTGCGCGGCGCTGGCCAGCTGGATGGCATCGGGGTGGCCGGGCAGCACCTCGCCCAGGTCTTGCGCCAGTTGCGCGGTGTCCAGCGGCAGGTGCACGGCGTCGCGCGCGCGGGCATGGGCCAGCTGGAACTCCAGCTGCGGCGCGGTGGGCAGGCTGATGCCGGTGCGGCCCAGGGCGATGCGTGCGGCAGTCAGGCTGCGCAAGGTGTGCCAAGGATTCGGTACTACGCTCATGCCATTACCAGTAAGGCTTGGGCAAAGGGCTCAGGCAATGCAGACGCCAATTGCGCCACGCCTTCGCCTTCAAAAATCTGCATGCGGCGCAGCCAGTCTTCAAACTCGGGTGCCGGGCGCAGGCCCAGCAAGCGGCGCGCGTACAGCGCGTCGTGGAAGGAGGTGGTCTGGTAGTTCAGCATGATGTCGTCCGAGCCGGGAATGCCCATCACAAAGTTGCAGCCGGCGGCGGCCAGCAGGGTCAGGAGCACGTCCATATCGTTCTGGTCGGCCTCGGCGTGGTTGGTGTAGCAGACGTCGCAGCCCATGGGCAGGCCCAAGAGCTTGGCGCAGAAATGGTCTTCCAGGCCGGCGCGGATGATCTGCTTGCCGTCGAACAAATACTCGGGGCCGATGAAGCCGACCACGGTGTTCACCAGCAGCGGCTTGAAGGCGCGGGCCACGGCGTAGGCGCGGGCCTCGCAGGTCTGCTGGTCCATGCCATGGTGGGCGTTGGCCGATAGGGCGCTGCCCTGGCCGGTCTCGAAATACATCACGTTGTCGCCCACCGTGCCGCGCTTCAACGACAGGGCGGCACTGCGCGCTTCGGCCAGCACGGCCAGGTCGATGCCAAAGCTGCGGTTGGCCGCCTGCGTGCCGGCGATGGACTGGAACACCAAATCCACCGGCGCGCCGCGCTCTATGGCCTGGATGGTGTTGGTCACATGAGTCAGCACGCAGCTTTGCGTGGGGATTTCATAGCGCTGGATGATGGCGTCCAGCATGGTGACGATCTTGACCACCTGGGGCACGTTGTCGGTGGCCGGGTTGATGCCTATCACCGCGTCGCCGCTGCCGTACAGCAGGCCGTCGAGCACGCTGGCGGCGATGCCACTGGTGTCGTCGGTCGGGTGGTTGGGCTGCAGGCGCGTGGACAGGCGCTGCTCCAGACCGATGGTGTTACGGAAGGCGGTGATGACGCGGCATTTCTTGGCCACCAAAATCAAATCCTGGTTGCGCATGATCTTGCTGACGGCCGCCGCCATTTCGGGCGTGATGCCGGGCGACACTGCGGCCAGCGTGGCACTGTCCACCGCATCGCTGAGCAGCCAGTTGCGGAAGTCGCCGACCGTCAGATGCTGTATGGGGGCAAAGGCGGCGGCGTCATGGCTGTCGATGATCAGGCGGGTGACTTCATCGCTTTCGTAGGGCACCACGGACTGCTGCGCAGGTCGCCGGAGCGTAGCGGCGTGGCCTTGGCGAGCAGCTCGCGGAGATCTCGGAAACGGTAGCTGTGGGCGCCTACCGTGTGGACAAACTGGGGCATTGCAGACCTTTAAAAGCGGCTTTGGTGCACATGGGCGTGCACTACGGGGGTGGTGCAAATTTAATGCCAATCGCGTACCGG
Source organism: Burkholderiales bacterium (assembly GCA_026400275.1). Taxonomy (GTDB): domain Bacteria; phylum Pseudomonadota; class Gammaproteobacteria; order Burkholderiales; family Burkholderiaceae_C; genus Rhodoferax_B. The sequence continues at coordinate 17,172 of JAPLPK010000021.1, read as the reverse complement.
GCAGGTGCTACAATATTAATAGCTACTAGCGCTTGTCCAACCTGCGCCAACAGCGTATTTCATAGATATCTTTCGCTGCAAGTAAGTCTAATGTTTGCTGGGCCACAGGGTATTCAGGGAAGCGCGTCCACCGCTTGCAGCCAGCCATCGAAATGAGGGCATGCATTTCTTATCGCATCCAAGCCAATGTCACAGGCGATGAGTGGGCCGTGAAAGGTTTTCTGGTAACCAGGCATGACCGCAAGAATGCGTCTGGAGGGAGCCGTTTGCGGGCTGTCGTTGACATCCTCTGGCGAACCGGCATACGCCACTGCTTGGCTCAATGCCTGGACGACGGTAAGGTCGTCCGTCCACTGCGCAAACATGCCCGGCTGTGCAAATAACAGAGCTTCATATTCATGCACCATCAGGTTGGGCAGGAAATTGGGCTGACCGACATCCTGTGCCAACTGAGCTTCCAGAAACAAGGCCTTCTGCTGACCTGTTGCGCTTGCCGGATAGGCAGGCGCAGCCTTGCCCGGAAAATCAGAGGGCAAGGCATACAGGTCGAACATGGTGGTGACATAGGCGTCCGGGTCTTGCTTGCAAAGCCGCACAATTTGCGGCTTGACCTTGGCATAGCGCACCACGCCACCTTTGTACCCGGGGCTGGTGCTGACGATGATGGGCGTCAAAAACCGCCCTGCGCGCGCATAGTGGGGAACCAACAGCTCACGTACAAAGGCCTCTTCGGTTTGGCCTTCAACCAAGACGTAGAGACGGCTCATCGTTGAGGCCTTCCGCCCAGGATGTTTTTCTTCCAAAGATCGCCCAGGCTGTAATCGGCCAGCCACGCGTGCAGGGCTTTTCCGTCAGGGCGCTGGAAGGCAGATGCACCGCCACGCTTATCCACAACGATCAAGTCCTCCAAGTCAAACTCGTTGACCAATTCCACCGATTGTGTGGACACAATAATTTGGTGCTGCTGCGAGGTGGACTTCATCATGGCGCCGAGCATCGTGATCGCAAAAGGATGCAAGCCCAACTCCGGCTCGTCGATCAAGATGGTGGCGGGCATAAAGTCTTCTGGCTGCAGCAACACTGCCGTCAAGCATATGAACCGCAGGGTTCCATCGGACAAGGCGCTTGCAGTGAACGGTACGTCCTGGCCGATCTCCGTCCACTCGAGCTGGATTTTTTCAGCATTGCCGGCATAAGGGCGAAATAGAAAGTCGCCAAAAAAAGGCGCAACCATTTGTATGGATTTGACGATGCGCTGGTAGTGCGCGTTGTGGTGTTGTTTGAGCCCATTGAGGAAGGCCGCAAGATTGCGTGCATCGTCGCGCAGGTATGCGTAATCGTTGACACCATGCACCTGTTTCACCATGGCACTGGTGCTGGTGTCGTGGAAGTGGTAGACCCTCCAGCTGCGCATAGCGGGCACGGTGTGCGCCCATATCTGGCCATGCCCATTTTTCTCTTGAAACGCAGTCTCAAAGTGACCAGAGGAGGGGTGCCATTCGCCTTTGACATTCCACCACAGCGCCTCATGGGCAAACATCATCCGGTTGTCTTGTGTCGGCTTGAGTTTGAAGCGATAGCCGTTGTTGCCGAAGTAAAGTTCTGCTTCTAAAGATTCGGTTTTCTTTCGGCCATAGTGCAAGACTGCGTCGGGGCCACCGACGTCACCTACATAGACCTGCAGCTGCTTTTCCAGAATACGGCCAATGAGTTTAAAGAAGCCAATGAAGTTGGATTTGCCTGCTCCATTGGCGCCTATGAGGACGTTGATGGCCCCCAAGGAAAGGTCACACTCTGCGATAGATTTGTATCCTCTCAGGACCAATCTGGATAGCTGATTTGAATCGGTGACGTCTTTCACCATGATGAAACTCCAATCGTTCTTCGAAGGCAAGTCAATGAATGGCCCACTGAACCGTAAATATTTTTGATTTTTGACATGCCTTGGCTAAACAGGCAAAAGGGCAAGATTCCAGACTTTTGGAGATTATGCGGCCTTAAAAAATGCATCCGGTCACAACGAATAACCAAATTTTTGTGGTCGCTGCGTACTACTTAATTTATAGCTACCAGCGCTGGTGCAACTAGCGCCAGAGGCCTATTTGACCTACAAGATTCAAGCCTCGCGCAGATGCCAGGCCTTGGGCCGGGTGAAGGTTTGTATGCCGTAGGTGGACAGGGTCAGGCCCACGCCCGAATCGCCGTGGCCGCTCCAGGGCAGGCGCGGGCTGACGCGGTCGCAGCAGTTCCAGTAGACGCTGCCGGCGTTCACCTGGGCCAGCAGGGCGCGGGCGCGCTGCTCGTCGGGGGTGAAGACGCCGGCGGTCAGGCCGTAGCGGGTGTCGTTCATCAGCGCCACGGCCTCGGCGTCGCTGGCCACCTTCTGGATGCCGATGATGGGGCCGAAGCTTTCCTCGCGCATCAGGTCCATGCTGTGGTCCACACCCACCAGCACCGTGGGCGCGTAGCTATTGCCGGGCAGGCGCTTGCCGCCGGTCAGCAGTGTGGCGCCCTTGGCCACCGCGTCGGCTACCTGTGCGTCCAGCACGTCCAGCTGGGCACTTCGGGTGATGGCGCCGATGTAGGTGTCGTCGGCCATGGGCTCGCCCACTTTGAAGCCGTGCACGGTGTCCACAAAGGCCGCCACAAAGGCGTCAAAAATTTGGGCGTGCACATAGATGCGCTCCACCGAGCAGCAGCTTTGGCCGGTGTTGTACATGGCGCCATCGGCCAGAGAAGCGGCGGCGTTCTGCACCTGCGCGTCGTCGCAGACATAGGTGGGGTCCTTGCCGCCCAGCTCCAGCTGCAGCTTGACCATGCGCGGCCCCAGGGCCTGGGCGATCTTGGCACCGGTGGCGTACGAGCCGGTGAAGAACAGACCGTCGATACGCTGCGCCTGCAGGGCCGCGCCCACGGCACCGCCGCCCACCAGGGCGATCAGCACATCCGTAGGTACGCCAGCCGCATGCAGCAGACGCACAATATTCAAGCCGGTCAGCGTGGCGTATTCAGACGGCTTGTAGAGCACGGCATTGCCGGTCAGCAGAGCCGGCAGGATGACGTTGCAGCCCACGAACCAGGGGTAGTTCCACGCCGAGATATTCGCCACCACACCCAGCGGGATGTGCTGGATCTGCTCGGTCATGCCGCCCTCGGCGAACACGGTTTGGGTGGCGGTACTGGCGTCCACCTCGGCCAGGAAGAAGTCGATGCGGCCCAGCAGGCCGTTCAGCTCGTTGCGCGACATGGCGATGGGCTTGCCGGTCTCGCTGGTCATGGTGGCGGCCAGGGCTTCGAGCTCGGCCACCACGGCAGCGCGAAAGCGCAGCACGCAGGCCTTGCGCATCTCCAAGGGCGCGGCCGCCCACACAGGCTGGGCGGCGCGCGCGGCCAGGGCTTTGGCGGCGACCGAGGCCGCGTCGTCGGCCGGCACTTCGGCAATCTTGGCGCCGCTGGCGGGGTTGTGGATGGCGAGGGTGGTCATGCAGTGTCCTTGGCAACTTTTGCGGCGTGTGCTGCGGCCAGAAAGTCGGTGAGCAAAGGGGTGTCGTCCAGCGTGCCCAGGGCGGGCTGGTGGAATTCGGGGTGCCACTGCACGGCCGCCACATAGGCCGGGCCGGTGCTGCGGATGGCTTCGATCACGCCGTCCTCGGGGCTGCGCGCTTCCACCACAAAGCCGGGCGCCAGGTCTTTGATGCCCTGGTGGTGGATGCTATTGATTTTATAGCTGCTACCGCTTGGCAATAGTGCGCTAAGCCGTGTTTCGGGCACGATTTGCAGCGGGTGAAAATGCTGGTCGTAGGCATCGGCATCGCGGTGCGCCACCGCCTCGGGGCGCTGGGTGGCGATGTCCTGGTACAGCGTGCCGCCAAAGGCCACGTTGATCAGCTGCAGGCCACGGCACACGCCAAACACCGGCTTGCCGGCCGCCACAAAAGCCTTCACCAAGGCCTGCTCGTATTCGTCGCGGATGCGGTCACCGCTCCAGCGCTCCTGCAGCGGAGTTTCGCCGTAGCTGCCGGGCCACACGTCAGCGCCGCCATGCAGCACCAGGCCGTCCAGCCACTGCGCATAGTCGTCAAAGTGCACCTCGCCACGCGCGGTGTCGCCCACAGGCGAGGGCACCATCACCGGCAGCGCGCCGCCGGACATGATCCAGTGCGCCATGGACTGCTCGACGTACTGCAGCGTCTTCTTGGCAAAGGCCGCGCGGGCCGGGTCGGGGTGTAGAAAGCAGGCGCTGATACCGATCTTCAAGCGCTCGGGTCGGGTGGGGTTGGACATTACATCGCCGCCTTGAAAAGCATTTCGAAATCCTCCGCTGTGCAGGGACGCGGATTGGTATGGTGGCAGATGTCGGCGGTGGCGATTTCCACTAGGCGCGGCAGGTGCTCGTGGCGCACGCCGTGGTCGGCCAGGCGGCCGGTGATACCAATGGAGTGCTTGAGTTCGCGCAGCCAGGCCACCAAGGCCTTGCCACCACCCGGCACACGGCAGACATGGGCCAGCTCGTCGAACTTGTGGGGCACTACCGCCTGGTTCCAGACCAGCACGGTGTCGATCATCAGCGCGTTCGCCAGGCCGTGGTGCAGGTCGCACACGGCGCCCAGCGCGTGCGCGCAGGAGTGCACCGCGCCCAGGTCTTTTTGGAAGGCGATGGCGCCCATCATGGAGGCCATCATCATGTCGGACCGGGCCTGCAGATTGCTGGGCTCGTGTACCGCCGTGCGCAGGGCGGCGGCGGCAATGCGCGTGCCCTCCAACGCTATGCCATCGCACAGCGGGTGGTAGGCCGGCGACAGATAGCTTTCGATGTTGTGCGTGAGCGCATCCATGCCTGTGGCTGCCGTGACGTGGGCCGGCAGGCCCAGGGTCAGCTCGGGGTCGGCGAACACCACCTGGGCCAGGATCTTCGGGCTGAAGATCACGCGCTTGAGGTGGGTGTCGTTCTCGCTCACCACGCTGGAGCGGCCCACCTCAGAGCCCGTGCCGGAGGTGGTGGGCAGAGCCACGAAATACGGCAGCGGCTGGTCGATGGGGCGCACCTGCGGGTGGTCCCACACGTATTCCAGAATGTCGCCCGGGTGGGTGGCTGCAATGCCCACCACCTTGGCCACATCCAAGGCAGCACCACCGCCGAAGCCGATCACGCAGTCAGCGTTGTGGTCCTTGAAAGCGATGGCCCCGTCCATCACCTGGCTGCAGGTCGGGTTGCCGTGCACACCGCTGTACAAGCCCACCACCAGGCCATCCAGGTGGCTGACGAACTCGGCCATCACCGGCAGGGCGGCCAGGGCCCTATCGGTCACGATCAGCGGGCGCTGCAGGCCCTGGTCCAGCAGATGCTGGGCCACCAGCTTGCGCGCGCCAGCACCAAATTTGATGGGCGTGGGAAAGGCAAAATTAGTAATGGTCATGGTTCAAATGATCTCAAAGTAACGTTTCAGTTCCCAGTCGGTGACGGCGTCTAGCCATTGGCGCCATTCCCATTCGCGGGTGGCGGTGAAGTGGTCTACAAAGGTGTCGCCCAGCCAGTCGCGCGCGATGGCCGACTGCTGGAACACGCGGGTGGTCTCGATCAAGGTGCGCGGTGCGCGGGCGATGTGCTCGGCGCCACCATTGGTGCCGGTAATGGGCGGGGTGGTGAGCTTCAAACCTTTTTCCACGCCGTCCAGCCCTGCGGCAATGACGGCGGCCATGGCCAGGTAGGGGTTCACGTCGGCGCCGGGGCACCGGGTTTCCAGCCGGGTCGCCTTGGGGCTGCCAGCAATCACGCGGAAGCTGGCGGTGCGGTTGTCCATGCCCCAGATGGGCTTGGTCGGTGCCCAGAAGCCATCTACCAGGCGCTTGTAGCTGTTGATGGTGGGCCAGATCATGGGGCCGAAATCCACCATGCAGGCGACCTGGCCGGCGAGATAGCTTTCAAACAACTTGCTCATCTTGCGCGGCTGCTTGGCGTCATAAAACAGATTGTTCTTGCCATCGCTTAGGCTTTGGTGGATATGCCCGCTGCAACCCGGCAGGTTCGCGTGCGGCTTGGCCATGAAGCTGGGCATGATGCCGTAACGGGCGCCGATTTCCTTGACACCGGTCTTGAACAGAATGGCCCGGTCGGCCTGGGCCAGGGCCTCGCTGAAACCGATGGCCACTTCAAATACGCCGGGGCCAGTCTCGGTATGCAGGCCCTCGATGGGCACGCCGAAGGCCAGCATGTCGTCCATGATGGCGTTGAAGAAATCACGGTTCTGGTTCATGCGCAGCAGTGAATAGCCGAACATGCCAGGCGTCAGCTTGGTGGCGCCGACGCCGTTTTTTTCGGCCCAGCTGTGCGGCGTTTCCAGAAAGTTGAACCACTCGAATTCCATGCCGGTCATGACCTGCAGACCCATCTTCTCGGCGCGCTTAAGCACGCGCTTCAGGGTCTGGCGCGGGCACAGCGGGTGCGGCGTACCATCGGCAAGCACAAACTCACCCAGGAAAAAAGGCACCTGCTTGTCCCATGGCACATGGCGCGCCGTACCCAGGTCCAGCCGGGCCAGCGCATCGGGAAAACCGTGCTGCCAGCCGGTGACGGTGGTGTTGTCGTAGCAGCTGTCCATCATGTCCCAGCCCAGCACCACGTCGCAAAAGCCGAAACCGCCAGCCGGGTAAGGCTCGGCCGCGCCTAGGAACTTGTCGATGTGCAGATATTTGCCGCGCAGCACGCCGTCGATGTCGCTGACGGCGACCTTGACCTTGGCCGCGCCAGATTGCTGCAGGGCCGCCAGAGCTGGGTGCTGGGCAGGTGTTTTCTTGGATGCCATGTTGTCTCTCACCGTTTTGTATTCCAAGTCCATGGCGCACCAACTTGGGCCGCTACGCCTTGCTTCTTGTATGTGTGTTTCAGGGCTTGGACATTGAAACGCTTCGCACCCAGCTTGTCAATTGCTCTACTGTAGATTGTTAACAATCTGCAAATTTTTCTTGCACGACGGAAGGATCGCGGTTACACCCGCAGGGCAATTTCCATGGTCCAAAACCCTGCGGAAGCATCAGGCATGGGATGTGCATATGTTCATTTTCCATTCATCCTATTCAGGAGTACTTGATGACACTTTCTGCGAACACGTCAGGCGTAGCCGCCGACGACGCCAGCGTGCTGCAAAGCATGGGCTACAAACAAGAGCTGTCGCGCAGCATGAAGCCGTTTTCGAACTTTGCGATCTCGTTCTCCATCATCTGCATCTTGTCGGGCGGCATCAACTCGCTGTCACAGGGTATCTCTGGCGTGGGCGGCGCAGCCATCGGCATCGGCTGGTTGATCGGTAGCGCCATCAGCCTGGTGTTTGCGCTGGGCATGGCGCAAATTGGTTCGGCCTTTCCCACTGCCGGCGGCCTGTACCACTGGAGCTCGATCCTGGGCGGGCGGGGCTGGGGCTGGCTGACGGCTTGGCTGAACCTGCTGGGCCTGGTGACAGTGCTGGGTGCCATCAATGTGGGCACGTTTTATTTCTTCATCGGTGCATTTGGCACCAGCTTGGGGTGGGAAGCCAATTTCCAAACGCAGGCGGCCTTCGTCATCGGCATCACCGTGCTGCAGGCCCTGGCCAACCATTTCGGCATCAAGCTCACAGCCTTTTTGACCGACATTAGCGGTTACCTGATCTTCGCCACCGCCATTGGCCTGACCGTGGCACTGCTGGTGTACGCACCCAGTTTCGATCTGTCGCGCCTGGTGACCTTCAAGAACTACAGCGGTGACGTCGGTGGCGGCGTGTGGCCTGAAACCAAGAGCATGTGGCTGCTGTTCGGCCTGGGTTTACTGCTGCCGATCTACACCATCACCGGCTTTGACGCGTCGGCCCACACCGCCGAAGAAACGGTCAATGCATCCAGCGCTGTACCCAAGGGCATTGTCACTTCGGTGCTGTATTCATCGCTGTTTGGCTACCTGATGCTGTGCGCCTTCGTGATCGCCATTCCTGACATGGACAAGGCCGCTGCTACGGGTGGCAATGTGTTTTTTGCCACCATGGACGCCGTGCTGCCGGCCGGTCTGAAGGCTGTGTTGTACTGGGCCATTACTGCCTCGCAGTTCCTGTGCGGGCTGGCCACCGTGACCTCGGCTTCGCGCATGATTTTCGCGTTTGCCCGCGACGGCGGCTTGCCCGCATCGGGCGCACTGAAGAAGGTGCACGCCACGCTGAAGTCCCCCGTGGCCGCGATCTGGACGGCCTGCGTCATTGCCGTGCTGTTCACGCTTTACACCCCGGCTTACACCACCATCGTATCGGTCACCGTGATCTTCATTTTCATCTCTTACGGCCTGCCAATTGCCTTGGGTGGCCTGGCCTATGGCGGCCGCTGGAACAAGATGGGCCCCTGGGACATGGGACCTTTATTCCGTCTGGTGGCCCTGCTGGTGACACTGTCGGCAGTGTTGATCTTGTTCCTGGGTGTACAGCCCCCGAACGACGCCGCCTTGCAGATCACGTTGGCCTTTTTGGTGCTGACAGCCGTGGTCTGGTTTGGCTTTGAGCGCCGCCGCTTCAAGGGCCCACCGGTCACCACCATGGGCAAGAAATAAAGCGTTGTTGTATCGCCCCAGAACCGCTTGGATTCTGGGGCTTTTTGCCAAGTCTTTTATACAAACTGTGCTCCAATTCGGAGCATGTCTGCTGCACCCCATCCCACCATCGCCCTCCTCCAAAGCAGCTCGCTGACAAGTGTGGTGCAACAGGAAATAGAGCGCGCCATCCTGGTCGGCGAATACGGCCCCGGCACCAAGCTGATCGAGGCCACGCTGGCCCTGAAGCTGGGTGTATCCCGGGGCCCGGTACGCGAAGCCTTTCGCATGCTGGAAGAGGGCGGCCTGCTGCGCTTCGAGAAGAACCGGGGCGTTTTTGTACGCGACATTCCCACCGACGAAGCGGTAGAAATTTTTGACCTGCGCGCCTCGCTGGACGAGCTGGTGGGGCGCCAACTGGCCACCCACATCACAGCGGCCCAACTGAAAGAAATCAAGGGTCTGGTGACGGAGATGGAGCGCCAGGTCAAGGCCCAGGACGCCTACAACTACCACCTGCTGAACCTGAAGTTCCACGACCGGCTGGTGGAGCTGGCAGGCAACCGCAAGCTGACAGAAATCTACCGCAAGCTGATCAAGGAGCTGTCGCTGTTTCGGCGCCTGAACCTGGCCGACAGCTGGCTGATGCCCATCACCGCCAACGAGCACCGCCCCATCGTCGCCGCGATTGCCTCGGGCGACCCCGACGCCGCCGGACGCGCCATGTTCGACCACGCCATGGACAGCAAAAACCGCACCATTGCCAACGAGCTCAGCCGCAGCAGCGCAAGCAAGCTAAGCGTGGCGAAGCCCCCCATTTCCAGCGCCCCCGCCACCACCAGCCCCCGCCGCAAACGCGTGTAAGGCGGCCGCCAGCGCATCCACCACCGGCGCCCAGCCGCCACCTGCGGGCTGGCGAAACAGACGCATCACACCCGGGTACCAAGGCGTTTCGCTGCGCTCAGCAAGCCATCGCCAGTCGGTCAGGTAATCGGGCAGCATCACCCAGCACGGCACCGCCAGCGCACCGGCCAGGTGGGCTACGCCGGTATCGACCGAGATCAACAAATCCAGCTGCGCCAAGATAGCAGCGGTATCGGCAAAGTCGCGTATCTGCGGCCCCAGGGCGTGCACGGCCATGCCTGGGGGTGGATGCGCGGCCTCGTCCTCACCCGCGCCCTTTTGCAAACTAATGAAAGTCACGCCCGGCACGGCGGCCAGCGGCAACAGGGTGGCCAGGCTGGCCAGCGAGCGCTCGGCATCGTTTTCAAAGCTGCTGCTACCCTTCCACACCAGGCCCACACGCAGATGGCCCACCGGCACCTGGGCCAGGGCCGGGTGGCGCGCCCATTCGGCCAGCAGGGCCGGCTCGGCATGCAGATAGGGCAGGGGAGCCGGCACGCTATCCACCCGGGTCTGGCACAGCGATGGCAGGCTCATCAAAGGCGTCCAGCAGTCCCAGGCCGTATCCGGCAGGTCCTCGTCATAGCCCACCAGCACATCCACGCCTGCCAGGCTGGCAAACAGACGTTTCAGGGGCGGGTGGCAGACCAAGGTGACGTGGCGAGCGCCGCGCGCCTTCAGCTCTGCCACATAGCGGCAGAACTGCAGCATGTCGCCATGGCCAGCCTCGTAAGCCACCAGGATGGACTGGCCCGCCAGCGGCTCGCCGCGCCAACGTGGGCAGTGCATCAGGCGGGCCATGGAGGCATACCAGTCGCGCGACTCGAAATGCGCCCAGCCTTCTTCCCAGCGCCCTTGGCGCAGCAGCAGGTAGGCCAGGTTGAAGCGGGCTTTGGGGTAGCCGGGTTCCAGCAACAGGGCTTCGCGGCAGCATTCTTCGGACTCCACCTCCAGCCCCATGCGGGCGTAAACCACACCCAGGTTGCACCAGATGTGCGGGTCGTCGCGGCGCAGCCGCAGGGCCATGGCGCAGGCGGCTTCGGCCTCGTCCAGCTGGCGCAGCAGTATCAGCACACCTGCCAGGTTCACATAGCTATCGACCAAAGTGGGGTTGTGTGCAATCGACTGGCGGTAGCAGTCAGCAGCCTCGGGCCACGCATGCCGCAACTCCAGCGCCAGACCCAGGTTGGCATGGGCCTCGGCCAGGGTAGGGGCCAGTTGCACAGCGGCGCGCAATGCGGCTTCGGCACCGGCAAGGTCGCCTTGCTGCAGGCGCTGCGTGCCGTCAAAGAAAAGCGCCTCGGCGCTGGCGGGTGCGCCCGGCACCGGGTTCAGAACGTCCATGGCTGTGCATGGTACGCCGCAGCCCATGCGACAAGGGAAACAGACTGCGAGAAGCCCAGCCACAAGTTGTTTTTGACGAGCCAGCCCCTTCGCGCTGGCTAGAATCGCGCCCCTATGACCCGCCTGGCTGTGATCGACTTTGAAACCACCGGCATCTCGCCCGCCCAAGGCGACCGCGCCACCGAAGTGGCTATCGTGCTGCTGGAGCAGGGCCGGGTGGTGGACCGTTACCAGAGTCTGATGAATGCCGGCGTACGCATCCCGGCGTTCATCACCCAGCTGACCGGCATAAGCAACGCCATGCTGGCCGACGCACCGACCGCGGCCCAGGCCATGGCAGAGGCCAGCCGCTTCGTCGGCAATGTTCCCCTGGTGGCGCACAACGCGGCCTTCGACCGCAAGTTCTGGCAGGCCGAGCTGGCGCGCATCGACCAGCCCGCCGATCAGCCCTTTGTTTGCACCCTGCTACTGGCACGCCGCCTGTACCCGCAGGCACCCAGCCACAAGCTGGGCACCCTGGTGGACTTCCACCGCTTGCCGCGCACCGGCCAGGCCCACCGCGCCTTGGCCGATGCCGAAATGGCCGCCCACCTGCTGGGCCAGATACAGCACGACCTGCGCCAGCGCTGGGGCATCGCCCAGCCACATAGCGCACTGCTGATGGATTTGCAGCGCTGCACCAAGGCCGCGCTCGGCAAACGCCTGGCGCAGCTGGCTAGCGCCTGCTAGACCACTGGCGCCTGGGGCAGCTGCTGCACACCGGCTTGTCCGGTCTTATATAAAAAATAGGCCTGCAACGCAGGATTTACCTACGCCAGCAGCTACAAAAACCATAGTGACTATCCACAAACCAAGCCTGTAATACCCCTGGGCGTTATCAGGGTTACTCTGTTTCAGACTTACTTTCGATCTAATTTAGATATATCGTAATAGCATCTAAACTACATCGGAAACACTATGCGACCTTTCGAAGAAGGGCTGGAACGCGGTGGCCGTGGCGCCAGTCGCCACGGCGGCGGCGGTCGGATATTTGGCCATGGCGGCCTGCGCCTGGTACTGCTGCAGCTGATTGCCGACAAGCCGCGCCACGGCTACGAGCTGATCAAGGAGATCGGCGACCGCCTGGGCGGCAGCTACAGCCCCAGCCCCGGCGTGATCTACCCCACGCTGACCCTGCTGGAAGAAATGGGCTACACCACCATGGCCGAGAACGGCGGTGGCCGCAAGCTCTACAGCATCACTGAGGCCGGCCAAACCTACCTGGCCGAAAACCGCGCCCTCGCCGACGCCATGCTGGCGCGCATGCAAGACACCGGCAGCCCGCCCACCGGCCGGCCACCGCAAGTCGTGCGGGCGCTGGAAAACTTCAAGATGGCAGTCCGCCTGCGCCTTGCCGGCACCGAGCTGACCGAAGAACAAGCCCACGCCTTCGCACAGGTGCTGGACCAAGCCGCACAAAACCTGGAACGTATCTAAATGGAAACCACCACCCCCAACCGTACTCCGCAACGCGTGCGCCATGAGTTGCACTTTCGCCTGCTGGACGTGGTCGCTACCCAGCGCCTTAGCCCGCACATGGTGCGCATCACCCTGGGCGGCCCAGACCTGCAAGGCTTCAACAGCCCGGGCTTTGACGACCATGTAAAGCTCTTCTTCCCCGACCCGGTCAGCGGCGAACTGGTGCGGCCCAGCAGCCCGCCGGGCTCCGGCGCGCCGCAGGACGGCCCCCGGCCCACCATGCGCGACTACACGCCACGCCGCTTTGACACCGAAGCCCTGACTCTGGAAATCGACTTTGCCCTGCACGACGCCGGCCCCGCCACCACCTGGGCCCTCCAGGCACAGGTGGGGCTGCGTATAGGCGTGGCCGGCCCGCGCGGCTCCTTCATCCTGCCCACCGACTTTGATGGCCACCTGCTGATCGGTGACGACACCGCCCTGCCGGCGATTGCACGCCGCCTGGCCGAATTGCCCGCCGGCGCCCCCACCCTGGTACTGGCCGAGGTGGATGGCCCCGCCGACGAGCTGCCCATGGACAGCGCGGCCGCTGTCACCACGGTCTGGGTCCACCGCCTGGGCCGTCCGCATGGCCAGCCCAACCTGCTGCTGGACCGCCTGAAGGACCTGGCCCTGCCCGCCGGCGATATCTATGCCTGGGTGGCCTGTGAAACCCGTGCCGCCAAGGCCCTGCGCAGCCATTTGGTCGATACGCGCGGCGTCCGCCCGGAATGGATCAAAGCCGCAGGCTACTGGCGCCAGGGTACGGCCGACAGCCACGAAAACATCGAAGGCTGAAGCAACATAGACAGGACACGCACAGCCTGTGGTGACACAGGCTGTTCCGTGAGAACATACAGCTCCAGCGCGGAGCCTTTGTGTGGCGCCGTGCCTACCCTCCTGTAGAAATGGACCATGGCAGAGACGTCGACACAAGCGCCCCCTGACACGATGCAGCCCCTTCCACCGCTGGAAGACCTGCAGCGCATGGAGACTCCAGCCGCCGAACTGCAACAGCTACAGGCTTCAGAGCGGCAGTACCGTACGCTGTTTGAACACAACCCCTTGCCGATGTGGGTAACGGACAAGGCCCAGCACACCATCCTGGAGGTGAACCAGGCCGCCGTCGCCCACTACGGCTACAGCAGGGCCGAATTCCTGGCTATGGACCTGTACACGCTACAGGCTGAAGCACTGCCAGACCAAGAACACATCCACGCCGTGCCGCGCAAGCACCGCAAAAAGGATGGGCAGACCATCGATGTCGAGGTGTCTTGCGACAGCCTGCTGTTTAACGGCCGACATGCCCGCATGGTGCTGGCCCACGACGTCAGCCAACATGTGCAGGCCAAAAAAGACCTGGCCCGACTCAGCCGCGCCCATAGCATGATCAGTGCCTGCAACGAAGCTCTGGTGCGGGCCACCTCCGAGCTGACTTTGCTGCACGAGATCTGCCAGATTGCCGTGGAGATCGGCGGCTACCGTATGGCATGGGTAGGATTTGCCCAGGACAATATTGAAAAATCCATTCTCATCGTGGCCCATGCCGGCGCGATCTCTGAGCATTTCACCATATGGCCCATGTCCTGGTCGGCCGACTCACCCTATGGTCAAGGCCCGGCGGGCCGCGCCCTGCGCTCAGGCGAAACCATCATCGTGCCGGACATCCGCAAGGAAGCGATCTTCAAGAGCTGGCTAAATGAATCCTGGGTAGACGACTTGCGCTCTGTAGCCAGCCTGCCGCTGCGCTACAACGACAACACGCTGGGGCTTTTCTACCTGTATGCCAACACCACCGTAGACATAGGCGCAGAAGAAGTCCCGCTGCTCAAGCAGCTGGCGAATGACATCGCGTTCGGCATAGACCACGTGCGTGCGCAGGAAAGTAAGCGCCTGTCCGACGCCCGTATCCACCACCAGGCAACCCTGCTGGACCAGGCGCAGGATGCCATCGTTGTCCGTGGCATGGACCGCAGCGTGCTGTATGCCAATAAAAGTGCCGAACGGCTCTACGGCTGGACGGCCAAAGAGATCGTAGGCCACGTACTGGTGGACCGCGTGTTTCGCAACCCGGAGGCCGTCAAAGCGGCCCAGCAGGCTGTGATGCGGGACGGCGAATGGCGAGGCGAACTCACCATCCACCGCAAGGACGAAACGGAGATAGAAGCCGAGACGCGCTGGACGCTGATCACCGACGTGGACAACCAGCCCCATTCCATACTTTCTATCAGCACCGACATCTCCCAGCGCAAGGCGACCGAGCGCGAAATCCAGAAGCTGGCTTTTTACGACCCGCTGACCCAGCTACCCAACCGCCAGCTGCTGATAGACCGGTTGCAGCACGCCCTGGCCACCAGTGCCCGCAACGGGCAGGGCGGCGCGCTGCTGTTCATCGACCTGGACCACTTCAAAACGCTAAACGACACCCTGGGCCACGACAAAGGCGATCTGCTGCTGCAACAAGTGGCCCTGAGGTTGTCTGCCTGCGTGCGCGATATGGACACCGTGGCACGCCTGGGTGGCGATGAGTTCGTGGTCATGCTTGAAGACCTGGGCGACAACCCGCAAAGCATCGGAGAGCAGGCCCGGCGCATCGGCGAAAAAATCTTGCAGGCCCTGAGCCAGCCCTACCAACTGGACGGGCATGAGCACCAAAGCACCTCCAGTATCGGCATTGCCCCTTTCAGCCAAGCACCGAATAGCGTGGGCGAGTTGCTCAAGCAGGCTGACATCGCCATGTACCAAGCCAAGGCCGCCGGGCGCAATACGCTGGGGTTTTTCGACCCCCAGCTGCAAGCAGCGGTCAGCGAAAGAGCCTCACTGGAAGCCGACCTGCGCGTCACCATTGCACAAGACGCGCTGCGCCTGCATTACCAGACCCAGCACAACGCCCAGGGGGTTATGACCGGCGTGGAGGCCCTGGCCCGCTGGCAACACCCGCTGCGTGGCATGGTGTCACCCGCCACCTTCATCCCGTTGGCAGAGGAAACCGGCCTGATCCTGGAGCTGGGCCGCCAGGTGCTGCAACAGGCCTGTGCTCTGCAAGCCACCTGGCAGAGCAACATCGCCACCCGGCACCTGACCATGGCCGTCAACGTCAGCTCGCGCCAATTCAAGCACGTAGGCTTTGTACAGCAGGTGCTCGACACCCTGGCCCAGACCGGCGCCAACCCGGCCCAGTTAAAGCTGGAGCTGACCGAGAGCCTGCTGGCCGAGGACATCGAGCAGATCATTTCCAAAATGGAAGCCCTGCGCGCCCATGGCGTGGGCTTTTCACTGGACGACTTCGGCACAGGCTATTCCTCGCTGTCCTACCTCAAGCGCCTGCCACTGGATCTGCTGAAAATCGACCAGTCCTTTGTGCGCGATGTCATGACCGATCCGAACGACGCCACCATCGCCCGCACCATCATCGGCCTGGGCCAAAGCCTGGGCTTGAATGTGATTGCCGAGGGAGTAGAAACCGCTGAGCAGCGCAACTTCTTGGTTCAGCACGGTTGCCTGGCCTTCCAGGGCTATCTGTTTGGCCGACCCATGCCTGCAGAACAGCTGCAGTTTTATAAATAAAAACAGGCTCCAGCGCAGGTATTTACTGCGCGAGTAGCTATCAAAAATATAGTATTTACGTGCAGACGCCTGGGGCAGGACTTTGTCCTGACTCTTCTTCTATATCTTTAATTTAAAGAATAGTAGTAGTAGTAAGCACCCCGGTGGTCTGTGGATAAGCCTCATTTCCCCTTGCCAGACAGGTACTTAGCCCATGTGGACGGCTGTGCGTGACCCTGCTTTGGGTTTGCTTCGCCAACAGGGATAAGTTGGAGCAGCGCGGCCAGCCTGTGGATAAGCCAGGTCTTATGCAAAAACTATCCACATAGTTATGCGGCGCCACACCACGCCCTGCATTCACACGGATGCAGGGCGGGCTGGAATAGCCTTAACCCTTGTGCAGGTGGCCTTCGGGGCCGTGGTCGCCGGGGCCGAAGTGCGGCATCGCGTTTGCGTCAAACACCTTTTGCTGCTCGGGCGTCAGCGCGGCATAGAAGGCCTTGGTGGCATCGGCGCGTTTATCCATGGCGGCGTCGCGTTCTGCACGCATGGCGCGCATCTTGTCGATACGTTCAGGCGTGGTCAGCTTGGCCATTTCGGCGTGGTCTGGCCGGGGACCCATGGGCGCCGCCGGCTGCATGCTGGCGGTGAAGGTGGTCCAGGCGGGTTCCTGGGCAGAGGTCAGCTGCAGCTTGGCCTTCAGCGCAGCCATGTGTTTGAGCATGCGGTCGTGCATCTTGGCGGGGTCCATGTGGGCCATGCCTGGACCTGCACCTGGGCCTTGGGGTGGCGGTGGGGGCGCATCAGCTGCAAAGGCGGCGTGGCCCGCCGTGGCGAGCATGCCTGCCAGAACCAGACTCTTGAACGCGGTGTGTACGGAAGCCATATCAATCTCCTAGGTGGATCGTGGAAAACCAAAGCCTGCAGTCAGGTTTGGCTGCAGGTTGAATGGCAGTGTGCTAGCCGCTTGTATACCCCCCATGACCCGTGAATATGGCTTTGTAAAGCTGCAGGTGCCAAACCAGCGGCGACAATAACGACCCAGAAGGCTCACGCCCATTAATTTCCTTTGTTAGAACGTGTCCGCATGCTTTGCGGGCCTATGCAGAAAGAATTCCCGTGTTCAAAAACGTATTGGTGTACCGCATAGGGGCCGGTTGGGTCCCTGATCTGTTGAAGATAGAAGCCGAGCTGGACAAAGACCGTTTCGTCGAATGTGGCGCCAGCCAGGAAATGTCCATGGGCTGGGTCGAGCCGCGCGGCACGCTGCACGGACCGCTGGTCGAATCCATTGGCGGACAACTGATCTTCAAGATCATGTTCGAGAGCAAGTCGGT
>JAPLPK010000198.1 GCA_026400275.1 Burkholderiales bacterium | reverse complement strand
GCCGTGGCGCGGGCGGCCGGCATTTCCATCGACTGGTCCGATTTTGCCGAATTGTCGGCCGTGGTACCGCTGCTGGCCCGGGTGTATCCGAATGGCAGCGCCGACGTGAACCAGTTCCAGGCCGCTGGTGGCCCCGGCTTCATCATCCGCGAGTTGCTGGATGCCGGTTTCATGCACGAAGACGTGCTGACCGTGCGTGCCGGTGGCATACGTGAATACACAGGCGTGCCTGAACTGGCCGGTGACAGCCTGAAGTGGGAACCTACGGGCCCATCCAAAGACACCAGCATCGTGCGTCCAGCCGCTGAGCCTTTCAGTGCCACGGGTGGTTTGAAGTTGCTGCAGGGCAACCTGGGCCGCAGCGTGATCAAGGCGTCCGCCGTGCCGGACGACCGTTATGTCATCGAAGCGCCTGTGCGCCTGTTTGATTCGCAAGAGGCACTCCATGTAGCCTTCAATGCCGGAGAGCTGAACCGTGACGTGGTCTGTGTGGTGCGTTGGCAGGGCCCGCAGGCCAATGGCATGCCCGAGCTGCACAAGCTGACACCACCGCTGGCCGTGCTGCAAGGCAAGGGCTACCGCGTGGCTCTGGTGACAGATGGCCGCATGAGCGGCGCATCCGGCAAAGTGCCCTCGGCCATCCACGTATCGCCCGAGGCCCTGGCTGGAGGCCCGCTGGCCAAGTTGCTGGATGGCGACGTGGTGCGCCTGGATGCAATTGCCGGCACTTTGCAGGCCCTGGTGCCTGATGGTGAATGGGCTGCGCGGCCATTGGCCACCATGCCCGACTCCCTGCGCGTGGCCAATGGGCTGGGCATGGGCCGTGAATTATTTTCGGGCATGCGCCGCAATGCCCTGACTGCAGAACAAGGAGCTCTCACATGGATGTAAACAAGAACGCAAGCGGCCGCTGGACAGCGCGCCAGGTTATGGAAGATGCGCCGGTGATCCCGGTCATTGTGCTGAACGACGTTGCCCATGCCGTGCCGTTGGCACGCGCCTTGGTGGCGGGTGGCATCCGCATGTTGGAAGTCACGTTGCGTACTCCGCAGGCACTGGAATGCATAGAGCGCATTGCCAAGGAAGTCCCTGAGGCGGTGATCGGTGCAGGCACCATCCGCAGTGCGGCAGATGCGGCAGCCGCAGCCAAGGCGGGTGCCTTGTTTGGCGTCAGCCCTGGCTATACCCGCGCGGTTGGTCAGGCCTGCCGCGACCTGGGCTTGGCACTGTTGCCTGGTGTGGCCACCGGTAGCGAGGTCATGATGGCGCAGGAAGACGGCTTTACCGAGCTGAAGTTTTTCCCCGCCATGCAAGCAGGTGGCCCGGCCATGTTGAAGGCCTGGAGCGGTCCGTTCTTTGATGTCAAGTTCTGCCCCACCGGCGGTGTGACCCTGCAGAACGCGCCAGATTTTCTGGCCTTGCCCAACGTGGTCTGCGTCGGTGGCTCTTGGATCGTACCGACAGATGCCATGAAGGCCGGGGACTGGGGCCGCATTACCCAGCTGTGTCTGGACACGGCAGCCCTGAAGAAGAAAGCGGCCTAAACAAGAGAATCAAAAAAGCGCCTTTTGAGGCGCTTTTTTTCACACTGAAAACGGCGTTTGCGCCAGGAACTTACCCGCTGTGCCGAGCGTGAACAGGTTGGGCGACTGCGTGCGCGGCATATTCGCTTTCACGCGAGTATGAAACTGGCCGTAGTTGCCGACAAAACCACCCTGGTTCCAGACCTTCAGCACCTGCTCTGTGAAGGCGCCGTTGTGGTCGCCATCCATCGAGGTCTGGTTGTCCTGGCAACCAGAAATCAAGAGCACCGCCGGTTTGAATTTCTTCACGATGGCCGTGAGGCGGCTACTGGCCGCGACCTGGGCCAGCGCGGTGTCGGGGTCTACCGTTGCGGTGCCTGCGGCTTTGGCCACATCTTTTTGCAGCTTGTCATAGAAGGCCTGGTGGTCGCGGTAGACGCGCATGGCAACAGCGGTGGGCATCGCGCGTTCACGGGGTCCTGTTGGCCCGGCCCGGGTTACGGAGCCGCTGTGGCAGCTGTCAGACAGCACCAGAATGCGCACGCCCGCAGCGAACTGGCTGAGCTCGAAATACAACTCGTCGTCAATCAGTTGGCCGTCGTACAGGCACCAGGTTTCGTCCTGTTTGTCAGCCTCGTCACCGTTGCTGTCGGGCACCTGGCCGCCGTGGCCCGAGTAGGTGAGGAAGAATAGGTCGCCGGCACGCAGGCTCTTGGCCGCATTGCGCATCGCCGCCAGGGCTTTGGCGCGGGTGCCCTGCCGGGTCAGCAAAACGGTGGACTTCATGCCCTGGGACTTGGCGATGGCCGCCATGTCGTTGGCATCAAACTCGCAGGCCGCTAGCGGCCCGGTCCAGCCCGAATAGGCAGCGCCACTGACGGCGTTCAGTCCGATATGCAGCGACAGCGCTTTGGCCGCTGCGGGAGTGGTGGTTTTTGGGCTGGCCATGGTGTCCCCCGGGTGGTAGTTGGGGGGACATATTCCGCCCGCTTGTCGTTGCGTGTCAAGCGGCGACGCAGGGCGGGGGCGCGGCTTTATTACAGCCCGGTGCCGCCGGCGTGTTCCGCCCGCTGGATCAGTTCAATCTTGTAGCCATCGGGGTCGGTCACAAAGGCAATCACGGTGCTGCCGCCTTTGACCGGGCCGGCTTCCCGCGTCACATTGCCGCCGGCCGCCTTGATCTTGGCGCAGGCCGCGTAGGCATCGGGCACGCCCAGGGCAATGTGGCCGAACGCCGTACCGGGCTCATAGCTGCTGACGCCATGGTTGTAGGTCAGTTCAATCTCGGCATGGTCCGGGTTGCTGCCGTAGCCCACGAAGGCCAGCGAGTACTTGTATTCGGTGTTCTCGGAAGTGCGCAGCAGTTGCATGCCCAGCACTTCGGTGTAGAACTGGATGGATCGCTGCAAATCGCCAACGCGCAGCATGGTATGGAGGAGTCGCATGGTGGGGCCTTGTAATGGGAAAAGGGTAGGGCGCAAATACTAACGGCTTGCTATTTAACTGTTGCGATGCAGGGTATGGATTTTTGATGGGAAAACAGGCTCTGGCGCAGGTAATGTCTGCGCAAGTAGCTACAAAAATAATAGCAAATAAAAAAGGCGCATGCCCTGGAGCATGCGCCTTGCGTTGTAGATCCAAAGTGCTCTATATTTTATAGCGCTTCCCGCTGTTGCGATCTGCGCTAGAGCCTTGAAATCTACTTGAAATTTTCTGGATTAACGGCCGAAAGAACCGCGCGAACCGCCGCCGGGCCCCCGGGAGCCGCCGCCGTTGCCGCGACCGCCACCACCATAGCCGCCGCTGTTTCCGCCGCCGTAGCCACCGCCACCACCGTTACGGTTGCCGCCACCAAAGCCGCCACGGCGACCACGGTCCAGCATGCTGTCTACGCTGGTGCGCATGGGATCTGGTTGACCGCCCTGGGTCGCGCGAGGTGCAGGCGCCTGGCCGCCCATGGATGCCGAGCGGGTGTGATCAGGCTGTGCGCCACCACCGTAGCCGCCGCCATAACCACCGCCGCCACCGCCGCCGTAGCCACCGGAGCGAGCACCGCCGTTGCTGCCACCGGGACGCGGGCCACGGCCACCTTGCGGCGGACGTGCACCTTGCGGACGGGGAGGCGCCATGCCATCGCCTTGGGGCGCACTGCGTGGGCCGCCGCGCGGGGCGTTACGGCCACCGCCATTGCCAGCACGCTGGCCACCGTCGCCTTGCGAGGCTTTGTTTTCGCGCACGCGCTGCAGCATTTCGGTACGTGCCGCCTTGGCTGCGGCTTGCATTACGTCACGGCTAGGTGGCTTGCCAGCGCCGCCCCAGATGGTCTGGCGGCCCATGGCGATGGGCTCGGCGCGTTCGCCAGGCTCGGGCATGAAGCCTTCAATGACTTGCACGGCAATTTCTTGCTTGGTGAAGCGCTCAATGTCTTGCATGAAGCCTTCTTCGTCCAGGCACACCAGGTTGACGGCTGCGCCTTCGGCACCCGCGCGGCCAGTACGGCCTATGCGGTGCACATAGTCTTCGCAGACGTTCGGGATTTCGTAGTTGACGACGTGGGGCAGGTCGTCAATATCGATGCCACGGGCCGCGATGTCGGTGGCCACCAGGGCGCGCACATCGCCGCTCTTGAAGCCTTGCAGTGCCTGGGTGCGGGCGGACTGGCTCTTGTTGCCGTGCAGCGCCATGGCGGTGATGCCGTTCTTTTCCAGGAATTCGGCCACGTTGTTGGCGCCGAACTTGGTGCGGGTGAACACCAGCACCTGGCTCCACTTGTGTTCGTTGATGATGTGGGCCAGCAAAGCCTTCTTCTTGCCGCGACCCACCGGGTGGATCACCTGGGTGATGCGCTGCACGGTGGTGTTGCGCGGCGTGACTTGCACGCTTTGCGGGTTCTTCAGCAGGGTGGCGGCCAGGTCGCGGATTTCATCGCTGAAAGTGGCCGAGAACAAAAGGCTTTGCTTGTCCTTGGGCACAGCAGCCAGCACCTTCTTAACGTCATGGATGAAGCCCATGTCCAGCATGCGGTCGGCTTCATCCAGCACCAGGATTTGCACCTGGCCCAGGTCTAGCATGCCTTGCTGCATCAGGTCCAGCAGGCGGCCGGGGGTGGCCACCAGAACGTCCACGCCCTTTTTGACCTTGGTGATTTGCGGGTTCATGCCCACGCCACCAAAGACTACGGTGGAGCTCAGCTCCAGGTATTTGCCGTAGGTTTGCACCGATTCTTCAACCTGGGCTGCGAGTTCGCGGGTGGGGGTCAGCACCAAGGCGCGAATGCCCTTGCCACCGAATTTGTTTTGCGCGGGAGCACTTTCGCTCAGACGCTGCAGCAGGGGCAGAGTGAACGCTGCTGTCTTGCCGGTGCCGGTTTGGGCGCCGCCCAGTAGATCGTGCCCAGCCAAGACGACCGGGATGGCCTGTGCTTGGATCGGTGTGGGCTCGGTATAGCCTTGCTCTTGCACGGCCTTCAGAATGGCCGGGGCCAGATTCAGTTCTTCAAAGTTCATTTTGTTGCGCCCGTCCTGGGCGCTTGGAAGCCTGGCCTATCGCCCGTACAGTCAACACGGGCACCAATCAAAGGCAGACATTTTTTAAAAATGGACGCAAAACAAGTCGTTTTGGCCCCCAGCGAAGTGCTGGCGTTGCAGCCAATTGGAATGCCGCAACAGGTAGATTGTCGCATGCTGGGATAATCAGGGTCCGCCCGACTAGTTTCGGCAGATTTTTTTGCACTAACCAGACCTTCAAAACAGATGGCTCAATACGTTTTTTCCATGAACCGCGTCGGCAAGATCGTGCCGCCCAAGCGCCACATTCTTAAAGACATTTCCCTCAGCTTCTTTCCTGGCGCCAAGATCGGCGTACTGGGTACCAACGGCTCCGGCAAGTCCACCTTGCTGAAGATCATGGCCGGTCTGGACAAAGAAATTGAAGGCGAAGCCATTCCCATGGCCGGCCTGAACATCGGCTATTTGCCGCAAGAACCCCAATTGGACCCGACCCAGACCGTGCGCGAAAGCGTCGAAGCCGGCATGGGCAAGGTGTTTGCCGCCAAGGCCCGCCTGGAAGAGGTCTACACCGCCTACGGCGAAGAAGACGCTGACTTTGACGCCCTGGCCGCTGAGCAGGCTGAGCTGGAAGCCATCATTGCCACCGCCGGAACCGATTCCGAGCACCAACTGGAAATCGCCGCCGACGCGCTGCGCCTGCCGCCTTGGGACGCCAACATTGGTGTGCTGTCCGGCGGTGAAAAGCGCCGTGTGGCGCTGTGCCGACTGCTTCTGAGCAAGCCCGACATGCTGCTGCTTGACGAACCCACCAACCACTTGGACGCTGAATCGGTGGACTGGCTGGAGCAATTCCTGCAGCGCTATTCCGGCACCGTGGTGGCCATTACCCATGACCGCTACTTCCTGGACAACGCGGCAGAGTGGATTTTGGAACTGGACCGTGGCTCCGGCATCCCTTACAAGGGCAACTACTCCGACTGGCTGACGCAAAAGGGCGCTCGCTTGGAAGCCGAGCAAAAGGGTGAAGAAGCCCGCGCCAAGGCCCTCAAGAAGGAATTGGAATGGTCGCGCCAGAACCCCAAGGCCCGCCAGGCTAAGAGCAAGGCCCGTCTGGCCCGCTTCGAGGAATTGAGCGACTTCGAATACCAGAAGCGCAACGAAACCAATGAAATCTTTATCCCGGTGGCCGACCGCCTGGGCCATGAAGTGATCGAATTCACCAACGTGACCAAGTCCTTTGGCGACCGCGTGCTGATCGACAACCTGAGCTTCAAGATCCCCGCTGGCGCCATCGTCGGCATCATCGGCCCCAACGGCGCCGGTAAATCCACGCTGTTCAAGCTGATTGCAGGCAAGGAAAAGGCCGATTCGGGTGAAGTGAAAATTGGCCAGACCGTCAAGATGGCCTTTGTGGACCAGCACCGTGACGATTTGTCGAATGAAAAAACTGTCTGGGAAGACGTGTCCGGCGGACTCGACATCCTGAACGTGGGCAAGTTCCAGATGGCCAGCCGCGCCTACTGCGGCCGCTTCAACTTCAACGGTGCGGACCAGCAGAAGAAAGTCGGCATGTTGTCCGGTGGCGAGCGTGGCCGTTTGCACCTGGCCAAGACCTTGATTGCCGGCGGCAACGTGCTGATGCTGGATGAGCCGTCGAACGACTTGGACGTGGAAACCCTGCGCGCGTTGGAAGACGCGCTGCTGGAATTCGCCGGCACCATGCTGGTGATCTCCCATGACCGCTGGTTCCTGGACCGTATCGCCACCCACATCCTGGCAGCTGAAGGTGATAGCCAGTGGACCTTCTTCGACGGCAACTACCAAGAGTACGAAGCTGATAAGAAGAAGCGACTGGGTGAGGAGGGTGCCAAGCCCAAGCGCATGCGCTACAAGGCTTTGAAGTAAGCACACCCCCAGGCTTGCCCACTGCGTGTGGCAGCGCCACCCCCCTTGCAGGGGGCAACTGCTGCGGCCTGGCAAAGCCAGTTCCGCGCAGTTCACCAAGGGGCGTCGCTTCGCTTGCCCTTGGATAAAAACGGCCCTTTTATGCGGGCCGTTTTTATTTATTGCCGTTTACGGCTCTGCTTTTCCGTCTGACTCCGATGAT
>JAPLPK010000114.1 GCA_026400275.1 Burkholderiales bacterium | reverse complement strand
CGGCCCGTTTATGCGGGCCGTTTTTATTTATGGCCGTTTACGGCTCTGCTTTTCCGTCTGACTCCGATGATTTGGGCCAGCTCGTCAGCAAGCGCCTGCGCACGGCTTCGATGTTGTTGCGCAGGGCGTATAGCTCGTCGGTGTAAGACAGAGGTACGGCGATTCCGTGGGTCACACGGTCGAGCTCATCGAGTTCGTTGAGTAGGGCCTCGCGGTCGCCGTTGCGGGCATCGACCTTGGTTTCGATTTCGCGCAGCCGGGCGTACCAGCGGAACACGCGGCTGCGGACGCGGAACTGGTACAGCGGCGGCACGATTTTTGAAAGCGGCAGCATCAGTACCAACAGGCCGCCGAGGACCAGCCACATACGTTCGATTAGATTGCTGGCCCAGAACGGCAGGTAGCGCTGCCAGAACGACGGCGTGCCGTTAATGGCTCGGTCACCTTCGGCACTGACTGGCAATTCGCTGGTGCGGGTATTCGGAAAGTCGCGAGCGCGGTTGAACCAGCCGGCACCGCTGTGCATAGTTTGCGCACTTTGTGCAAACAGCTGGCGCAGGGCGGGGTGCGTCTGGTCACTGGAAATCAGCGAGGTGGTGGCGGCAAGCAGGGCCACGTCGTGCGGCGGCATGTCGGCAGCCAGATCTACTACGCCGCGCGGTAGTGTGACGGCCGAAAGAAAGGCAAATCGCCTGGCGTACGCTTCGCTTTGACCGAAGTCCATTAGCTGGATGCCGCGGGCGCGTAACAGGCGTTGCACCAGCGGGGATTGCGGCGCCGACGCCAGCGCAATTGCATCAACCTTGCCTGCCAGCAGAGCCTCAACAGCAGGCGCCGGCTCCAGGTTAGATAGCCGCAGCGTGCGGAACTCGATGTGGTTGGCCTCGAACATCTTCTCCATGATGTCGGGCACACCGCTGCCTTGGTTGTCAATGTTGATGCGTAGACTTTTTAGTTGTGGGATTGTTGTCAGTGCAGCGGTATTCAAGTCGATTTTTCGAGCCGAGTCGATGCGGTAGAACAACCACAGCGGCTCGTAGAACAGGCTGCCCAGTGAGACCAGGCCGGCTTCTTCGTCAGCTACCGGGTCGGCGCTACCGCCGCGTACAAAACCGACGTCGGCCTCACCGTTGCGCAGCATCTGGAGATTGTCCGCTGCACCGTCTGTGGCCTTTAGCACGACTTCGATGCCGCTGGCCTTGAGCGCGCTGGCATAGCGCTTGCCGAATTCGGCATAGGCGCTGCCGGCGGGGCCGGTGGCCAGAGTCACGGTTTTTGGCGGCTGCGGGTCGAGGTACCAGTAGGCGGCAAGCAGCGAGCCGATCGCGATGAACACCACTGGGCCAGCGGAAACGATCAGGTCACGTAGAGACAGCAGGATCAGCTTTAATGTCTTGGGCATGGCTCGTTGGCTATCTGGAGAGGTCGACGGCTGAGTGAATCATGTCGGACCGTGGCGACAGCTGCAGCCATTCCTCAAAGTCCTGCAGTGGCAGCGGGCGAGCAAAAAAGTAGCCCTGGTAAGCGTCGCAACATTCTGTTGCCAAAAATCGCCGCTGTTCCATGGTTTCCACGCCTTCTGCAATGACACTCAGTCCAAGGCTGTGCCCCAGGGTGATGACGGTCCGGGCGATGGCAGCATCCTTGGGATTTGTTAGCAGGTCTTGTACAAATGACTGGTCTATTTTCAACTGGTCCAGCGGCAGGCGCTTTAAATAAGCCAATGATGAATAGCCGGTGCCGAAGTCATCTAGCGAAAAGCCCACGCCGTGGACTTTGAGCGCATGCATCTTGTCGCTGGTTTCTTTTACGTCATCCACCAACAAGCTTTCGGTCAGCTCTAGTTTCAATTTGTGAGCAGGTGCGCCAGTGTTCTGCAATATGTGCAGCACGGACTCCACAAAATCGGCTTGCCGAAACTGCCGCGCACTGACGTTGACTGCCAGGCTGAGCTCTTGGGTGAGCGGGCTTTGGCTCCATTGCTTAAGCTGCATACACGCTGTATGCAAAACCCAATGGCCTAGGGGCAATATCAGTCCAGAATCTTCGGTCAGCGGGATGAATTCAGACGGAGATATATTGCCGCGCTCTGGGTGCGGCCAGCGCAGTAAGGCTTCTGCACCAACAACTTGGCCTTGCCGATCTACCTGTGCCTGGTAATGCAGTACAAACTGCTGCTGCGCCAAGCCCCTGCGTATATCGGCCTCCAGCTTCACTCTGGCGTTTACGACAGCCTGCATTTGCGGATCATAGAAGCGCAGCGTGTTGCGTCCTGCTGATTTGGCTTGGTACATCGCCAGATCAGCTTGCTTCAGCAGCTCGTCGGTGCTATCTTGCTGGCCAAAGTACAGTGTTACACCCATACTGGCAAAAATTTGATGCTCGTGCGATCCTAGCTGGTAGGGTTGACTGATCGATTGCAGAATTTTTTCGCCTACGGCTTCGGCGTGGGCCGCCGCTTCGGCGTTATAGCTGCTGAGCTGGGTCAGGAGCACCACGAACTCGTCGCCCCCCAAGCGCGCCACCGT
Source organism: Burkholderiales bacterium (assembly GCA_026400275.1). Taxonomy (GTDB): domain Bacteria; phylum Pseudomonadota; class Gammaproteobacteria; order Burkholderiales; family Burkholderiaceae_C; genus Rhodoferax_B. The sequence goes on along the minus strand of JAPLPK010000114.1, from coordinate 16,193 downwards.
ATCGATTTCACGCACGCATTCGGTCAATCGGGTTGCGACCTGCTGCAATAGCAGGTCACCCACATCGTGCCCTAGCGTGTCGTTGAGGGTTTTGAAGTTATCCAAGTCAATCACTTGCAGTGCACCGCATTGGCCATTGCGAACACCCAAGCCCATTGCTTGGCGTAATCTGTCCAACAATAAGCGTCGATTGGGCAGATGGGTTAGGGGGTCGTAGAAAGCGAGCTTGTTGATTTCTTCTTCCGCCGCTTTGCGCTGCGTGATGTCGTTGAAGGTGTTGACGAAGTGGGTGATCTTGCCATTTTTGTCGTGCACAGCGGTCACGGTGCGGGAGTCTGGGTAAATATCGCCATTTTTGCGTTTGTTCCACACGTCACCACGCCAGCTACCCTGTGTTTCCACGGTATCCCACATGTTTTGGTAGAAAGCCCTGTCGTGTCTACCTGAATTGAGTATGTGCAGACTTTTACCAATAGCCTCGTGTTCGGTGTAGCCAGTGATGTGGGTAAATGCCGGGTTGCAGCGCAATATCTGACGCTGTGCATCGGTAATTGCCAGGCCGTCTTGGGCATTGAAAGCCGTTGCTGCGATACGTAGATCCAGCTCAGCTTGCATGCGTAGCGTGATATTTCGCGCCAGCACAATGAAGCGGGGCTCGGCATGGCCGGGAATGTCTTTACGAGCTACCGAAATTTCAAACCATAAAAGGTTGTGCCGCAACTGGAGCTCGAACTGACCGCCTTCCGAGTGGCCGTTTAGTCGGGCATCTTCCAGCCCGGCTGCAATCACTTTTCCGGCATCGGCGGGCAAGACCTGCATCACGTTTTTACCCAAAAAATGCTCAAGAGGAATATCCGACAGCAAAGCCCGGGGAAGCCGGCAATCATGCACAGTGCCGTCTGGACCTAACTCAAACAATAGATCGGGAATAGCGTCCAGCGTGGCTTCTAATTTGGTTTGCGTCGCTGAAATTTCTTGGGTGCGGGCAACGACCTGTGCTTCTAAGCTTTGCTCCTGTCGTTTGAGCTGGAGCATCAGTTGGGCCAGCCAGGCGATCGTGGTGCTCAGCAGCAGACCCAGTGCAATTTCAGACGCCAAAGCCCCGAGGTCACCCCAGCCGTTGACCGGTGTGGCACTCAGCACCCACCGTCCATTGGGCACCAGGATGTTGCGGTCTACGGGGTCATGTAAAAACTGGTTGCCGGCACCTGTGATGCTTTGCCTTTTAAGGGTATCTGGATGTATGCGCCATAGTTCATAGGCGATGCCTTGTTCCTGCAGTTGCGAGATGCCGCTGCCGGCCAATGCTTCGGGGACCCGGATTACGACAGATATAAATCCCCAAAAACTGTCTTGCTGGGGGGACGCGAGGGTAGGTGTTGGCAAATACACCGGCAATCGCCCCACAAGCCCCAATCCGCCTTGCACCAGGTTGAGGGGGCCAGCCAAGGTCAATTCGCGGGTTGCGATTGCTCGTGCCGCCTCCTTGCCTTGTACGGGGTCTTCGAGTTGATTGAACCCCATGGTGGCCTCATTACCCGCCAGAGGCACTACGCGATTGACCACGCCATTGGGTGACAGGCTGAACATGGTCACACCAGGGTAAAGGTGCAACATTTCTTCGCCTACACCCTCAAAGTTCGGGAATTCTCCCCCAGCCTGGTGCACCATAGCCGACAGCGCGTAAGCGCTGGACAAAGCCCGCTCAATGGTTGCCTGGATTGCATGGGCACGGTCAGCTACAACGCTATCTACATGTGCGCGCTGGCTTTGAATGCGGCGCTGCTCCAGGTTCCATATCAACAGAGCTGCCGCCATGGCGGTCAGCATAAACACCGCAAGGCCGAGCAACCAGATGGGTATAGTGCGCAGCAACCGTGTGGGGTACCTAATCTTCATGACGCAAGGCGTAGTGGTTGTTCTGGTTCTTGTAGACGGGGGAGTCGCAGCGCTAACTATATAGCTTGGGTATATGGCAGCACTTCGAAGAGAGTCAGTGGCGGAGACAGCTCAACTAGAGCTCCGTTAGAGCTCCCAAACTGCAGCACATCGCCAGCGAGAAATGGAGTAGCGTCAACGTACGGGCGATATCGCTTTCAGTGCTAATTGTCCCCGTCTAACGCAAGGAATTACCTCTTTAATTGAACGCATTGATGCGTTCTCATTCCGACAAACAGGCTTAGGCTCTTGCTAGCCAGCTGGAGCACCTGTGACGTCATTCATGCCGCAGCGCCTCGATCGGGTCCATCTGTGCCGCGCGCCTTGCCGGGAAGTAGCCGAACACCACTCCGATAGCTGCCGAGAAAAGCATCGACAGCAAGTTGATCTCCGGATCGAACGCAAATGGCACGCCCATTGCCCTGGATAGCACGTAGGAGGCAGCGGTGGCGACGATGATGCCGACCATGCCCCCCAGCGCCGAAAGCACCACGGCCTCGATCAAAAACTGCAGCAGCACCTCGCTTTCCAGTGCGCCGACCGCCAGGCGTAGGCCGATCTCGCGCGTACGCTCAGTCACGCTCACCAGCATGATGTTCATGATGCCGATCCCGCCCACTAGCAGGCTGACCGCCGCCACTGCGCCCAGCAGCGTGGTGAGTACCTGGGTCGTTCCCGCCAGCGTGTCGGCTAGTTGCTGTGTATCGAAGATGTTGAAGTTGTCGTCGTCGCTCTCGGTCAGCTTGCGACGCTCGCGCAGCAATTGGCGCAGGCTCGCCTTCAGTGGGGCGCTGTCACTACCGTCCTGCATGGCAACCAGTAGCGTACCAACCTTGCGGCTGCCGGTTACGCGGCGCTGCAGGGTATGCAGTGGCACGACCACCACATCGTCCTGGTCGCCCATGCCGCCCTGGCCTTTGGCGGCCAGGATCCCGATGACGTCGCAAGAGAACTGCTTGACGCGCAATTGAGCGCCGAGGCCTGTCTGGCCAACCGTGCCACCATAGATCTCGCGCCTCACAGTCTCCCCGATGACACACACTGCGGCACCCGCACGCTGCTCGTCGGGGTCGAAGATGCGTCCTCCGGCGAGTACCCAGTTTCCGGTGGTGAACCACGCATTGCTGCTGCCGGTGACGCTGGTGGCCCAGCTGCGTCCATTTGCCACGACGGTAACGCTTGCTGTACCTTGCGGTGCGACGGCCGCCACTCCCCCGATCTGTGCGACGATGGCCTCTGCGTCAGCTTCAGTGAACTGCGGCACACCACCGCCGCCGCCGCCGCCTCCGCCAAAGCCCCGCTGGCCCGGCCTGACCATCAGCAGGTTGGTGCCGAGGCTGGAGATTTGGGTCTGAATCGCCAGTGTGGCGCCGTTACCCAGCGTAACCATGGTGATGACGGCACTCACGCCGATCACGATTCCAAGGATAGTCAGGAACGAGCGCAGCAAGTTGCGCTGTACCGAATGCAGGGCAAGTATGAAGACACTGGCCAGCATCAGGTGCTCTGCTCGGCCGTCAGGCCGATGGGCGCCGCCGTCACTGGATACGGGTTGGCTGCATCCAGGGCGATGGCCCCATCGATGAAATGCACCATGCGGCGCGCATACGCTGCCATGTCGGGCTCGTGCGTCACCATCAGTACGGTGATGCCGTGGTCGCGGTTCAGTGCCAGCAGCAGCCCCATAATTTCATGGCTGCGCTGGGTGTCGAGGTTGCCCGTGGGCTCGTCAGCCAGCACCACGGCGGGCTGGGTGACGATGGCTCGCGCGATTGCCACGCGCTGCTGTTGCCCGCCGGAGAGTTCGGCCGGAGTATGCTGCTCCCAGCCTCCCAGGCCAACCGATTGCAAAGCTTTGGTAGCAGCGGCGCGGCGCAAGCTAGCACTGTCGCCGCGGTACAGCAGCGGCAGCTCCACGTTTTCCCGCGCAGTCGTGCGCGCCAGCAGGTTGAATCCCTGGAACACGAATCCCAGGTAGCGGCGCCGCAGCAGTGCACGTTGGTCGCGTGATAGTGCTTCCACGTGAGCGCCCTTGAAGAGGTACTGGCCCGAGCTAGGCGTATCCAGGCAGCCCAGGATGTTCATCGCGGTCGATTTGCCCGAGCCGCTGGGTCCCATGATTGCGACGAATTCGCCGGCGGCGATGTCGAGGGTGATGCCCTTGAGCGCTATCAGCGTGGTGGGGCCATTGCCATAGCGCTTGGTAACGCCGCGGAGCTGGATCAGCGGCAGTGGGGTGGGTGGCATCGGACTCGCCGGCGCCGCCTGGGGCGTGGCCGGATTCATTTCGCCTGCGCCATTTTTTGATCGGTGATCACCTGCATGCCGGTTGCTAGCCCGCCGCCGGTGATCTCGGTCATGTGGCCGTCACTGACGCCAGGGACCACCGCCACAGCCACGGCTGTACCGTCGCGCAACACCCACACCTGTTTGGCGTTGGCGGTGCTGGCACTGGCGGCGGCCGGGCGCCGGTTGTTGGTACCAGGCATGCGCGGCAACAGACTGGCGGTGATGCTTTTGGCGGCCGTCTGCCTAGCGGCGGCGCTGGGAGTGAATCGCAACGCGGTGTTGGGCACCAGCAGCACGTCGTGGCGCTGGGTGGCAGTGATGGTGGCCGTGGCGGTCATGCCCGGTCGCAGGCTCAGGTCGGCATTGTCCACGTCCAGGTAGGTGAGGTAGGTGACCACGTTGTCGGTGACGGTCGAGCCGAACCCCACCCTGGTGATGTGCGCTGGATAGCTTCGGCTCAGGTAGGCACTGACGGTGAAGGTCGCGCTTTGACCCAGCTGAACGGCGCCGACATCGGCCTCGTCTACATAGACCCACAGCCGCAGCCGATGCAGATCCTCTGCGAGTGTGAACAGCGTCACTGCCTGCAAAGAAGCGGCCACTGCAGTGCCTGGCTCCACTGTACGGGTCAGCACCACGCCATCGGCCGGCGCGGTGATAGAGGCTTTCGACAGGTTAGTCTGGTCTGTGGACAGTGCCGCCTGCGCGTCGTTGATGCCGGCCTGGGCACTTGAATTGTCCGCTACGGCCCGGGCTAGCGTGGCGCGGCCGGTGTCGAGTTCGGCCTTGGAGGGCACCTTGCCGTCCGACAGCTTCTCCACTTCCTCAAGCCGGCCCAGTGCGGCCAGGGCTTCCTGGACGGTGGCGCCGGTCTGGCCGACCTTGGCCCTGGCGGCGGCCAGCGTGGCTTGGGAACGCAGGATCTGGTCGCGCAGCTTGGCGGTATCCAACACCAGCAGTACTTGACCCTTTTTGATCTGGTCGTTGACATCGACGTTGACTTTCAGCACTGTGCCCGAGAGTTCTGAGCCGATGTTGATGGAACGCGTCGGCTGGATGGTGCCGTTGGCGGTCACTAACACGCTCAGGTCCCCGCGTGCGACAGACTGTGTGGTGTAGCTTGGTACAGCTTGGGCCGCACGGTTTGCCCACCACCACCATCCGCCCGCTGTTGCCAGCAGCGCGGCCGCCGCCAGCAGCCACGGCGTAGGGCGGCTGTACCAGGCCTTGGGTGGCGGCTCGTCGAGCAGCACGGCGAGGTCAGTGGCACCGCTACGTGTGTCAGCGGTGTCGGAGGTGGTAGGCGCTGGTGTGGTCACGGCGTGTTGGTTCGGCTGGTTTGGTTGGGGACGGGTTCCATGTGATCGGAGCTCCAGGCGCCGCCGAGAGCCTTGTACAGGCGTACATGGTCGCTACTGACGTCGGCGCGGGCGCTGGCCACACTATCCTGCGTGCCGAGTTGCATGCGTTGCGTTTCCAGCACGGTCTGGAAGTCCACCAGCCCGCTGCTGTACCGCTGGCTTGCCATCCGGGCTGCAGAGGTGGCGGCCTCGGCCGCTTGGCCGAGACTGGTCAGGCGAAGGCGGTCGCCACGCAGCGCGGCCAAGGCATCCTCGACCTCCTTTAAGGCCAGCAGCACGGCCGCGCGATAGGCCTGCCGCGCCTGTTCGAGGGCTGCCTGCTGAACATCCACCTGGGCGCGGGCCAGGCCGCCGTCGAACACCGGCCAGTCCACGCTGGCCAGTAGACTGCCGACCACCGAGGCGCCGTTGGTCAGGCTGCCCAGCGTCAATGCGCTAAGGCCCAGCGTCCCGCCTAGGGTGAAATTGGGCCAGCGTTGGGTTTCGGCTTGGCTGACCCGGGCCTGTGATGCGATTACCTGCTGTTCTGCGGCGCGCACATCTGCACGCTGTCGCAACGTCTCGGCAGGTATGCGCCAGGCCAGCCCGTCGCTGGCCTGCGGTAGTTCGTGTCCAGCAACCAGCACGGCGGAAAGCGACGCTGGGGGTTGGCCGATGAGGACCGCCAGTGCGTGGCTCGCCTGTGCGATGGCGGTTTCCAGTGCCGGCAACAGCGCGCTCGTTTGCTCGGCGGCGGACCGCGCCTGTTCGGATTCAAGTGCCGTTACCAGGCCAGCCTGTTCGCGCCAGAGAGTGATCTGCAGTGTCTCCTGCTGGCTCGCCAGGTTCTCGTTGGCGATGGCCCGCCGCACCTGGGTGTAGCGCACCGTGATGTAGGCTAGTGCTGCTTCCGCAGCTATCGACACCTGAACATCGCCAAGGCTTGCCGCGCTGGCACGGGCCGTGGCCTCCGTCACTGCGAGCGCGCTGCGGTTGGCTCCGAATAGATCGAGCTCCCAGTTAGCGTCCACGCCGGCCTGGAAGCTATTACCGGTGCTGCGCTCGTCGCCCAGGGCTGCACTGGTGGCACTACGGCGCTGGACCGATGCCGTGCTGGCTAGCGTGGGCCGCAACGAGGCGGCGGCGACATCGCGCAGCGCCCTTGCCTGGCGCAGTGCAGCCTGCGCGCTCGCTACGCTGGTGTTGGCATGTAGTGCCTGCACCACCAGCCGTGCCATCAAAGGGTCATCGAAACGTAGCCACCAAACGCCGGGGGATGCAGTGCTGGCCTCCAATGCGGCTGCTTCGGTGGGGGGTGTCCATGCAGCGGGTATATCAACGGCCGAAGTCTTGGTGACCAACGGTGCGACCGGCGCGCAACCGATCACATGCAACATCAGGCAGAGCGCTGCCGCCAGTGCATAGGCCCTTGGCGCAAGGACCATGCAGAAGTTGAGGCAATGTTTCAGGCTGACACCTCGTTGGCCTTGGCGTTGGCGGCGATTCGGCCCTGGGGGGGCGTGCGGCTGTGTGGCGGTACTTTCTGGCGGGGAAGCGCTCGCCGATCTCAGCGTCAGCAGTACATGGGCGGGGCGCATCGGCGGGCGGTTGAAGTGGGTGCAAATACCGCCATCAGAAAGGGGGAATGCCATGGCGGCGAGTAAACCGACGCGCCCGGCCACAACGTAGGCCTTCCGTACAAAAAACATGGTGTCGACTTTCTGTTGATAGATGCGCCGCCCCGAGCCATGTGCGACAGCACGCAGGGCGTTCGTCGCTTGGTTCGTCAACGCAATGCTCAGTTCGGCCGCACATAGGATGCGATGTAATGTCGCCTTGAAGTTAGACCAAGCTACTTCAGTGGTCTGTGCGGTAGGCAACACGGGTATTACGCAGCATGTAGTGGGGTTGGGCCTCGTTGCGTGCGTCAGCGAACAGACGCAACAGGACGTTTCGATAACAGTGATCCGTGCCTTTCCTGAAGCGTGCTTCAGCGGCTGCTTACGCTGTCTAAATCGCCTGCGTAAGCGCGATCGCTGGCAAACCGGAACACCCCCATGACCTCCCCTGACACCCTTGCGCCTGACCTGCTGTACAAAATAGACGCCTACTGGCGCGCCGCCAACTACCTGTCCGTGGGACAGCTGTATCTATACGACAACCCGCTGTTGTATGAGCCGCTGGCCATGGCCCACATCAAGCCACTGGTGGTGGGCCACTGGGGCACCGTGCCAGGCCAGAACTTCATCTACGTGCACCTAAACCGCGCAATCCAGAAATACGACATCAACATGTTGTACGTCTCAGGGCCGGGCCATGGTGGTGCGGCGCTGGTCGGCAACGTGTACCTTGAAGGCACCTGGAGCGAGGTCTATCCGGAGGTCACGCTGGATGAGGCGGGCTTGAAGAAGCTGTTCAAGCAGTTCTCGTTTCCCGGCGGCATATCCAGCCACGTGGCACCCACCACACCCGGCTCCATCCACGAGGGAGGTGAATTGGGCTATTCGCTGAGCCACGCTTTCGGTGCCGCTTTCGACAACCCGGACTTGATTGTGGCCTGCGTCATCGGCGACGGCGAGGCCGAAACCGGGCCGCTGGCGACGGCGTGGCATTCCAACAAGTTCCTGGACCCTGTCACAGACGGTGCCGTACTACCGATCCTGCATCTCAACGGCTTCAAGATCAGCAACCCAACGGTATTGGCGCGCATCGGGCACGATGAGCTCGAACATTTCTTCCTAGGCTGTGGCTGGACGCCAATCTTCGTAGAGGGTGACCAGCCAATGGTGATGCACCAGCGCATGTCAGGGGCCATCGACCGCGCTATTGAACTGATACAGCAGATCCAGGACGATGCCCGGAACCGCAACGTAAAGGTACGACCGCCATGGCCAATGATCGTGCTCCGGTCGCCCAAAGGCTGGACAGGCCCGAAGGAAGTCGATGGATTGCAGATCGAGAACACTTTCCGCTCACACCAGGTTCCGCTCGTGGTGAATCCGGATTTCCCGGAGCACGTGAACCAGCTCGAACTTTGGATGAAAAGCTATAGGCCGCAGGAGCTGTTCGATGAAAGCGGTCGATTGCTGCCCGAACTCGCCGCGCTGGCACCCAGCGGCACGCGCCGGATGGGGGCAAATCTGCATGCGAATGGCGGACTGTTGTTGCGCTCTTTGCAGATGCCCGACTTTCGGTTGCATGCCGTACATGTGCCCGCCCCAGGAGCGTTGCAGGCGCAGGACACACGGGTGCTGGGCGGCTTTCTGCGGGATGTCGCGAACCTCAACCGGAACCAGCGCAACTTCCGGATCTTCGGCCCCGACGAGACAGTATCCAACCTGCTCGGCGCCGTGTTCGAGGTAACCAGTCGCCAGTGGGATGCCGAAACACTGTCCAGCGACGAATTCCTGGCCCGCGAAGGGCAGGTAGTCGATTCGATGCTAAGCGAGCACCAGTGCGAGGGCTGGCTGGAAGGCTATCTGCTAACCGGACGCCACGGCCTGTTCAACAGCTACGAAGCCTTCATCCGCATCGTCGATTCGATGTTCAGCCAGCATGCCAAGTGGCTCAAGGTCACACGCGAGTTGCCCTGGCGCCGGCCCATCGCATCGCTGAACTACTTGTTGGCCTCGCACGTCTGGCAGCAGGACCACAACGGCTTCACGCATCAAGATCCGGGCTTCATCGACCATGTGGTTAACAAGAAGGCGGACGTTGTGCGTGTCTACCTGCCACCGGACGCCAACTGCCTTCTTTCCGTCACCGACCACTGCCTGCGCAGCCGCAACTATGTAAACGTCGTGATCGCCGGTAAACATGCGCTGCCGCAATGGCTGACGATGGAGGAGGCCGTCAGGCACTGTACCGAAGGCATCAGCATCTGGAAATGGGCCAGTAACGACCAAGACGGTGAGCCCGACTTAGTGCTGGCCTGTTGCGGCGACACGCCCACGCTTGAGGTGCTGGCCGCCGTTTCCATCCTACGTGAGCACCTGCCAAGCCTGAAGATCCGGGTCATTAACGTGGTAGATCTGATGCGCCTGCAGTCCGCCAGCGAGCACCCTCACGGGTTGGATGAGGCCGATTTCGATGCGTTGTTCACTCGGGATAAACATGTCATCTTCGCTTTCCACGGGTATCCCTCGCTGGTGCACCAGCTCACTTACCGGCGTACCAACCGCAACTTGCACGTGCATGGCTACAAGGAGGAGGGCACCATCACCACGGCCTTCGACATGCGTGTTCAGAATCACCTCGACCGCTTCCATCTGGTGCAGGACGCCATCGACCTGCTGCCGCATCTTGGTCGCCCGGGCGTGGACCTGAAGCAGATAGCGAGGGATAAGCTCATCGCGCATAAGCTCTATATCGACCAGCATGGCCAAGACCTGCCGGAAATTCGGAACTGGAAGTGGCCGTCGGGAGGTTCGCATGAACGCTCAGATGCTGGCTGAAACCACGCGGGCCATGCTCGCTGAAGGTAAGGGCCTGCTTGCCATGGACGAGAGCAACGGCACCTGCGACAAGCGCTTCGCAGACCTGGGCATCGCACAAACAGTGGCTATGCGCCGCGCCTGGCGCGATTTGCTGGTCACCACGCCCGGTCTGGCGCAGTACGTCAGTGGTGCCATCCTTTACGACGAAACCATCCGCCAAGCGACCATTGCTGGCACACCCTTCGTTCGGGTGCTGCAGGATGCCGGCATTCTCGTCGGGATCAAGGTCGATGTTGGCGCCAAAGCTCTGGCTTTTCATCCCTCCGAGAAGGTCACGGAAGGGCTTGATGGCTTGCGCGAGCGGCTAGGCGGGTATGTAGCGATGGGTGCGCGCTTCGCGAAATGGCGTGCCGTGATCAATGCGGCTCCTTCGGGCGCCCACCTGCCCAGCGAGGCTTGTGTTCGCGCCAACGCGCACGCACTTGCCCGCTACGCCGCCTTGTGCCAAGAGGCCGGTTTGGTGCCTATCGTCGAGCCCGAGGTGTTGATGGATGGAGGCCATTCCCAGGCACATTGCCTTGAGGTTACCGAGGGTCTACTGCGCCACGTTTTCGCGGCATTAAATACGCAGGACGTTGCACTGGAGGCCATGGTCCTTAAGCCCAATATGGTTGTGGCGGGACGCGGGTGCGCCGTTCAGGTGACGGTGGAGGCGGTCGCCAACGCCACGATGCTGTGTCTGCGGCGTGTTGTGCCGGCGGCAGTCCCGGGCATTGCTTTCCTCTCAGGGGGGCAGACGGGGGCGCAGGCATGCGCCCATTTGAACGAGGTGCAGGCGCGTTACGGCGACAGATCGGACCAGTCCCAGCCATGGTCACTGACTTTCTCGTTCGGGCGTGCACTGCAGCATTCCGCACTGGAGACTTGGGCCGGCAGCGGTGCTCACCGTGAATCCGCGCAGCGCGCGTTGATGCACAGGGCACGCTGCGCCAGCGCCGCCTGTATAGGACGATACGACGCCAGCATGGAGCTTTGATGGACCCGACGCTGCAATTATTCTTGATCCGGCATGGCGAAACGGCATGGTCGTTGAGCGGCCAGCACACGGGCGTGACGGACTTGCCCCTCACCATGAGGGGTGAGCACATGGCCCGGGCACTGGTAACCGTGCTTAGACACAGTTCGTTCTCGCAGGTGCTGACCAGCCCACGATTGCGCGCGCGCCGCACATGTGCGCTGGCCGGGCTGGCATCGACGGCCGAGACTGTCCCTGACTTGGCCGAATGGGACTACGGCGAGTACGAAAGTCTCCGAACTCATGAGATCCGTGGGCGTCGGCCCGATTGGGACATCTGGCGCGATGGCTGCCCTGGTGGAGAGACGCCTACCGCCGTGTCAGCCCGCGCCGACCGACTCATTGACCGATTGCGTAGGCTGTCGGGCAATGTGGCATTGTTCTCTCATGGTCAGTTCGGTCGAGTTCTGGCTACACGATGGATCGAATTAGCGGTGCAAGAGGGCCGTCACTTCGTGCTCGATCCGGCCTCCGTCAGCATCTTGGGTCTGGACCGTGAACAAGCGCTGCGTCCCGTGATTGCGCTCTGGAACGCCGTGCCGGGCGCAGGCTTCGGTGCGACGTAGAGCGTGCGGCAACGCACAGACGCATTGCGGCGATGGCGCGACCCTTGCACCTCTGTATGACTTCGGAGTTGCGCAAATGTCCTTGTTTCGCCCCTTTTGTTCCAGCCCCGGCCCAATCCGGACGAGGTCCACTTTGAGCGGAGCGTTGCGATGCAGATCGGCAATGATTGGCCACATCGCACCAATGCTTCTGGCGGGCGACACCGCTATCGATGGCGGCAAACTCCACTATCGTGCCGACGCGCTGGCGGCGCCGGGAATCGTCATAGCTGCGCCAGCGCTCGACCGCATCTTCGAAAATTCGCGTGGTGATGCTGTTTTCGCTAACTGCGTGCAATCGGCGATGTACCCCGACTTCGATGGCTATGACGGGAGGCCAGCAAATGTTTCCCATGGAGTGCACTGAGATGCAGCCCGTCATTACTCCTGCGAACCGCTTGCCCTCCGACGCTTTGGTGGTTTTCGGTGCGACGGGCGACCTGGCGCACAAGAAGATATTCCCGGCGCTCTACGCGATGAGCGAGCGCGGCGACCTCCATGTGCCAGTGGTAGGCGTCGCGTTGCAGCCCTGGGACATTGAGCAGTTCAGAACCATGGTGCGTGAAAGCGTGCTGCGGGAATGTGGCGACATCGACCGGCAGGTGCTCGACCGGTTGCTCGCCTCTTTGGCTTATGTCGGTGGAGACTATGCGGAAGCCTCAACTTACCAGGCGTTGCGCGCCGCGCTGCGGGGTGCCCAGCGCCCGAGCCATTACTTGGCCATTCCGCCGGTATTTTTCCCGGCTGTAATTCATGGTCTAGGGAGCTGCGGCCTGGCTGAAGGTGCCCGGGTGATAGTGGAGAAACCGTTCGGGCGCGACCTTAATTCCGCGCACACGCTTAACCGTATAGCGTCAGAGTTCTTCGCTGAAGACGCGATATTCCGTATCGATCACTTCCTTGGCAAGGAGGCGATCATGAATATTCTGTACTTCCGCTTCGCTAACTCATTTCTTGAGCCGGTCTGGAATAGCAACCACATCGCCAGTGTGCAGATCACTCTGGCCGAGCGCACCGGCGTAGGTGGTCGTGGCGCGTTCTACAACAGTGTGGGTTGCCTGCGCGATGTAGTACAGAACCACCTGCTTCAAATCGTGGCTCTGCTCGCCATGGAGCCGCCGGCAACCCGTGGTTTCGAGGCAGTACACCGGCACAAGGCTGATGTGTTCGACACCATGCGGCCACTGAGTCCGAGCGACGTCGTGCGTGGTCAGTATCGAGGCTATCGCGACGAGGCCGGAGTTGCCCCGGATTCAGATGTTGAGACCTACTTTGCCCTTAGGCTACATATCGATTCTTGGCGATGGGGCGGCGTACCGTGGTATTTGCGTTCCGGCAAATGTTTGCCAGTAACAGCGTGCGAAGTGTTGGTGCGTTTCAAGTCTCCCCCGCAGAACCTTTTTGAGGATGCCTCACTAGGCGAAGACGCTAACTATCTGAGGTTGCGTTTGTCGCCCCATTCGTCGATCGCATTGGCCGCCCGCGTCAAGCGCCCCGGAAGGGCGTTTGCCGGCGAACAGCGCGAGTTCCGCCTGCAGGAGCAATCGCCCGAAGAATATGCGCCATATGCGCTGCTGCTGACGGACGCCATGAACGGTGATGGTGCCTTGTTCGCCCGGGAGAACGCGATCGAGGCTGCCTGGGGAGTGGTGGAGCCAGTCCTGGTCGATCAACGTGCGTCCACTGTATATGAGCCCGGCACCTGGGGACCTCCAGCCGCGAATCATCTGATCGCAGGCGACGGCGGATGGCGCGATCCCGAACCCACCTGCAACGAGGACTGAATCCATGAACGCTATCCAGACACTTCAACGGCTCGGCCAGGGCTTGTGGCTAGACAACATCACGCGTTCGCTTTTGACCAGCGGCACCCTCGCGTCCTACATCCGGGACCTTGGCGTGACCGGCCTGACCTCGAACCCGACGATTTTCGAGCAGGCAATAGGAGTCGGCGACAGCTACGACGCCAGCATCCGTGTGCTTGACAAGGCCGGCCTCGCGCACGAAGACCTATTCTTCGAACTGGCGCTAGAAGACCTGTCGCAGGCAGCGGACCTGTTCCGTCCGCACTTTGATACAACCGACGGAGTGGACGGCTGGGTGTCGCTCGAAGTTTCACCGCTACTGGCGCGTGATACGGCCCGCTCCATCCAGGCAGGCAAGCGTTTGCATGCCAAGGCCGAGCGGGCCAACCTGTTCATCAAGATCCCGGGCACGGCCGAGGGACTTGAGTCCATCGAGCAGCTCATCTTCGACGGTGTTCCAGTCAACGTCACCTTGCTGTTCTCCAGCGAGCAAGTCGCTGCAGCTGCAGAGTCTTACATGTGCGCCATCGAGCGCAGGCTGGAGGCCGGGCGCGATGCGAGGGTGGCGTCGGTGGCTTCGCTATTCGTTAGTCGTTGGGACGTGGCGGTACGAGAGCAGGTAGCCTCGCCATTGCACAGCCGGTTGGGCATTGCAATCGCCATGCGTGCCTACAAGACCCACTGTGATTTGCTTTCATCTCCGCGCTGGCAACGCCTCGCTTCCGCAGGAGCCCGCCCGCAACGACTGCTGTGGGCGAGCGCCGGCACCAAGGACCCGGCAGCACCGGACACGCTATACGTGCAAGCGCTGGCCGCGCCTGGAACCATCATTGCATTGCCCGAGAAGACGCTTCTCGCTTTTGCCGATCACGGCAAGATAGAGCGTGGCCTACCGCCTGACGGCGGCTACGCCGAGGTGGTGATCGCTGAGTTCCGGCGCGAGGGCGTGGACGATGCCGTATTGGCTGCCCGACTGCAGCGCGAGGGGGTGGAGGCCTTTGCCACTTCATGGCAGGCGTTGCTTGCCCGCATCGGTGAGAAATGCACGGCACCGTCGTCGCTCCCAGCACCTAAAAATCAGCAGTGACTGAACTGAACGCAAGGCCGACCTGGTAGGTGCAGATTGCAGCCGCGAACGAGCGCTTTCATGCTTGCCTTGGGCATCTCAGCTCCTCGCAAGGTGGTGCAGATCCATTTCGGTTTTGATGAAAACCAAGTGCTGAGCGCCGCTTGGCATCACCTAGTGTTCGGCGTTGCCCTAGTTGTGCCGGCACGCACAGACCTCGCAGGAGGCTGGAGTGATGAGGGTTGCCGAGACGATTGAACTGGATCAGCACACCGAGTGCGAACTGCGTGTTCTGGCCAAACGCCCTACGGTTGAAGCCCGGCTACAACAAGGGGGCCGAATGGTGCTGCTGGCCGCCGTGGGACGACCGAATAAGAATATTGCCTTTGAGGCAACCCTGGATCGGCGCCAAGTTGCGCTATAGCGTCGGTGCTTCCTGGCCGACCTGCCACGATTACAGCCCAGATCGAGTCGTGAATCGTGCCGGCTAGGCTGCATGAAAAGCCGATTAACGCTACCCACTCGACCCGCGCTTTCCCTAGTTGAAGATCACTACGGGGGTTACTGCGGATGCTTGGCCTCCATATTCACATTGGCAATCCATAGTACTTACAAATGGTGTTCCCAAATTGCGATATGCACGATTGGTGGCGCGAAGCATCCGCATCACCACGATCCTGGGAGGCTGACTGGCTGACTGGCTGACTGGCTGTCTCGGTGACCATCCGAGAGATATCAATGTGTTCGTTAGCGAACAGTATTTGTGCGCCATCTCCCTATGATAAAAAAATATAAACAATAGTCTTGGGATCTCTCACATGACCAACGCCCTCCAGTCTGTTCAAAACCACCTGCTGGCTTCCCTGCCTCCAGAGCAGTGGCAAAGATGGAAGCCTGATCTGGAGAGGGTCGAACTCGCGCTTGGGCAGGTCCTATATGAGTCCGGTCGAATCATGAGCCACGTTTACTTTCCCACCACCGCCATCGTGTCGCTGCTGTACGTCATGGAGAACGGTTCATCGGCTGAGATTGCCGTTGTTGGAAACGAGGGCATCGTCGGTATATCACTTTTTATGGGCGGCGGCTCGACATTGAGCCGGGCCGTCGTGCAGAGTGCGGGGCATGGCTACCGACTTAAAGCGAACGCGATGCATGCGGAGTTCGATCGCGGAGGACCAGTGCTTCATTTATTGCTGCGCTACACCCAGGCCCTCATAACTCAGATGGCCCAAACTGCCGTTTGTAACCGCCACCATACCCTGGACCAACAACTGTGCCGCTGGCTGCTGTTGAGCCTGGATAGGCTCTATGGCCCGGAACTGGTGATGACGCAGGAACTGATTGCCAACATGCTGGGTGTGCGACGTGAGGGCGTTACAGAGGCAGCACTCAAGCTGCAAAGATCTGGACTCATCCGCTATGCCCGCGGCCATATCACGGCGATCAACCGTCCAGGAATCGAGTCACGCTCTTGCGAGTGTTATGCGGTCGTGAAGAGGGAGTACGACAGGCTGCTACCGGATTTGATGGCTGTGTAGCGGGGCCTAGAGTAGCAATAGGTGTTGCGGTCGGAGTCCAACTGGGCGACTACAGCAAGGCCACTCCACGGTCGCGGGGACCTTGCTGTCATGACAAGATT
>JAPLPK010000178.1 GCA_026400275.1 Burkholderiales bacterium | reverse complement strand
GCGCGACATGCATCGCGCCACGTTCGCAAGCTCACTTCGGTAATGCCGGTTTCTTTGGCCAGCTCCTTTACCGTTCGGTTTAGTGGCGGCTTCATCTGCTCTACTGCCCACCGCTTTTGCTCTGCGGTATATCTCATCTGCTTCATCTTCTGCCTTTTGTGCGCCGCCCCACTTTGCTACTAAATTCTGAGGCGACAACTATCCTGACATGAAGGGGCGCAAAAGAAAAGTCACCAAAAGAAAGGCGCCCCCACTGTCTGCGTCCCAGCGCTATCGCGCTGGGAAACCTGCGGTGCTCGCTTTGGTCGGGGTCTGGCTAAACTCGCTGCGCTCAGACAACGCCAGCCCTGATCCGCCCAAAGCTGTGCTCCTCGGCGCATACAGAGGGGGACCCCGGGGAGCGGGATCGGTGGCGCTGTGCGCCACATCGCGCCTAGGGCGCGAGCGGGCGTCGGCATTATTTATTCCCGTTCGCCCTGAGCTTGTCGAAGGGCTTGTTTGTTAACGAGAGGCTTCGACTAGCTCAGGACAAACGGGGAATTCTTTTCGCGCCTGCGGCGCGATGCCCGGCTTGCCGGGCTGGTTGTTCGGCTGTCCGCTCCCCCGCCGTGTGGCGTCGGCGAGTAGCGCAGGGCTGGGCGGATCAGGGCCCGCGATTGTTTGAGGCCGTAGGCCGAGTTCGAGCGGGACCCCGCACAGACCGAGCAACGCAGCGTACCCCGTAGCGCAGCGCAGGGGGCGACGACTTCGGCTCGCCTTTCTTTGGGTTACGTTTCTTTGGCGACGCAAAGAAAGGTGACTGCGCCGCCGGGCGCACTTCCCGGCCGGGGGTCTCAGTGGCGCGAACAAGTCCCAAAGAAACTTCAAGCAAAATCGGCCGCTAGCGCAGAAGATACCTACGCAACCAGCTATCAATTTAAGAGTAAACGCCCATTTTCGCACCGGGCTGAACCCTCGCACCCACTACACCAGCAGACCGGGCGAAGCCTGCTCCAGGGTCGCGCAGCCACACAGCGCCATCGCAATCTCCAGCTCGTCGCGCAGCAGGCGCAGCACATGGGCCACGCCGACAGCACCTGCATTCGCCAAACCATACACATAAGGCCGGCCCACCAGCACCGCGCTGGCGCCCAGGGCGATGGCTTTGAGCACGTCTGTGCCACGGCGGATGCCGCCGTCCACCAGCACCGGCATGCTGCCGGCTACAGCTTCCACGATGCGCGGCAGCACCTGGGCAGTGGCGGGGGCGGTGTCCAGTGTGCGGCCGCCGTGGTTGGAGACGACCAGGCCGGCCACGCCCAGCCGGGCGGCCTGCGCCGCGTCGGCGGGGTGCAGGATGCCTTTGAGCAGAATTGGCAAACGGGTTTGGGTTTGCAGCCAGGCCACGTCATCCCAGGTGGGGGCGTGGGCCAGCAGCCCGTCAAACAAGGCGCTTTGGCCGGGGCGCAGTGGCAGCGCAGGCGCAGGCTGGAAGTCGGCCAGGTGCACTGCCGACACGCCTGGTGGCAGCCGGAAGCCCGCGCGGCGCTGCCGGTCGCGCGCGCCTTCGGTGGGGCCATCCACTGTTAGCACCAGGGCTTCACACCCGGCTTGCTCGGCGCGCTGCACCAGCGCCAAGGTGTGCGCCCGGTCGTTTTGTAAATAAAGTTGGAACCAAAAAGGTCCTCTAGCGCTTTCAGATAGTGCGGTAGAAGCTATTATTTCAATAGCAACACTGGAGTTGGTGCTGAGCACCATGCCGGCCCCCAGTGCGGCGGCGGCGTACGCACTGGCCAGCTCGCCGTCGGGGTGGGCCATGCGTTGGAAAGCCACCGGGGCCAGCAGAATCGGGTGCGCCAGGGTGCGGCCCAGTAGCTGGATGCGGGTGTGGCCACCGGCCAGCGGTTGCAGTACGCGGGGGTAGAGCTGGCGCGTATCCCAGGCGCTGCGGTTGGCGCGCAGGGTGATCTCATCGCCCGCGCCGCCACTGAAATAGGCCCAGGCATTGGCATCCAGCACCGTCTGCGCGTGGCGGGCATGGTCTTCCAGGTTGACGATGCCAGGGGGGATTTTTTCAACGCTGGGGGCGTTAACGGGCATGCTCATGTGTCCGCCCACATGCGCAGCAGGTTGTGGTACGTGCCGGTGAGGCCCACGATGGCGGGTTCGGTTTCCCCCAAGCTGCCGCGCAGGTGCATTAAATGCTGGTCCATGTCGAATAGCAATTTGCGCTGCTCGGTGCTGCGCACCATGCTCTGAATCCAAAAAAAGCAGGCGGTACGGTGGCCGCGCGTCACCGGTTCGACGCGGTGCACGCTGGTGCCGGGATAGAGCACCATGTCGCCGGCTGCCAGTTTGATGCGCTGGGGGTTAAATAGCTCGTTGATGACGAGCTCCCCACCGTCGTAGCTGGCGGGGTCGCTGAGAAATAGCGTGCAAGAGATGTCGGTTCGGACGCGTCCGACTCCACCGGGGAGGTAGCGTATGGCGCTATCGACATGGTTGTCGTAGCGGTTGGTTTCGCCGCCATAGCGGTTGAACATGGGCGGCGAGACGTGTTTGGGGAGCGAGGCCGAAAAAAAGATGGCGTGGCGCTCCAGGCCACGCAATACCAGATCGCGCAGTAGTTGCACTTCTTTGCTGCCTTCGGGCAGCTGCTGGTTGTTTTTGGCATGCACCGCTTGGTTGCCAGCGGTGTTGCGCCCATCTGCCCATGCGGCACCATTCAAGACCTCGTGCGCCCATTTCAGTTCATCGGTTGTCAGGAGGTTGGGTAGGTGCAGCAGCATGGGCAAATAGGCACGCTTAGAAGCGCGTACCGATGGTCAGTTTGTAGGTACGGGGTGCGCCGCTGATCACGAAGCCGGGGTACAGCTGGTCGCCGTACAGCTTGTTGGCGATGTTGGACACGTTCACTTGGGCGTAGGTGTTCTCGGTGAACTTGTACTCGCCCATGACGTCGGCCGTTACGTAGCCTGCGGCCTCTGCGGTTGTGGACTCAGCACCCGTAGTACCTTGCAGAGGGCGGTTCTTGGACATGCCGTTAAAGCCGCCCGCTAAGCGCAGTTGCGAGGTCGCTTGGTAGCCCACCCACACGCTGCCGCTGCGCTTGGGGGTCAGGCCCACACGACTGCCCACTGAGGCTTGTGCGGTGGCTGAGCTACCGGCTGCGTCGATCTTGGCAATCGGGGTCCAGGCATACGACAGGTAGACCTCCCACTGTGGGGTCAGGCGGCCCACCACGTCCAGCTCTACGCCCGCAGAGTGGCGCTTGCCCGACAGCAGGTAGGCAGAACCTGCGAAGTCGGAGTCGGTGGTGCGTTCGTTGTACTTTTCAGTGCGGAACAGCGCGCCCCGGGTGGACAGTTGGCCGTCCAGCCAGTCCAGCTTTGCACCCAGTTCGATGTTGCGGCTCTTCTCCGGTGGGGTATTGGCGTTTTGGGCTGTAACGTACTGGTAGGTGTCCGCCGAGGTGTTGAACGAAGTGCCGTACGACAGGTGGTACGAGGCGCTCTTCGATGGCTGGTACAGCAGGCCCAGGCGGTGGCTGAACAGTCCTTCAGACAGGCTGGTCGTGGGCGTTGTGGATGGAACATTGGTGTTCGCATTGGCGTAGTTGAACTGCTGGAAGTCGCCACTGAACTTGTCGTAGCGCAAGCCTGCCAGTACCTTCCAGCTAGGCGCGATTTGGGCCAAGTCTTGTAGGTACAGGCCGAATGCCTTGGCTTTGTAGCCCACGGTATCGCGGTAGGTGGGCTCTGCGGTCAGTGTGCGGCCATCGTCTGGCGTGCCCACGGTGGTGCTGCCCTTGTTGTAGTTGGTGCCCACGGTGCCCCAGGCGCCATAGCGGTCGGCCTTTTCAACTGCTGCATCAAAGCCCGTCAAGATTTCGTGGTTCATGTCGAACCAGTTGAAGGTCTTGCTGTAGTCGCTTTGGAAGTAGGTGCCGGTGTACGAGTCTTTGCGCGGCGATAAACCCGCACGGCTCAACACGGTGGCATCACTCAGGGTGGCCGAGGTGGTGCCGGTGGCAAATGAAGCGTTGGTGCCCCATTGGGCGCGGTCGAAGGTGCCGCTGCGCAGTTGGGACTTCAGTTCGCCGTTGTCGCTGAAACGGTGGGTGTGTTTTAACGTGACATACGAAGCCTTGCCTTGCAGGTAGTCGCTGTCGGTGCCGTAGAAAGCACCAGGCTTGAGGTTGGGCACACCGGATAGTGTTCCTGTTACGCCATTGCCCAGCCAGCGGGCGCTGGACTGGGGTACGTTGTCCACGTTCAGATGGAACAGGCCCACAGCGAATTCGTCGTCACTGCCAATGCCGAAACGGTAGGTGGGGGCAATACCGTATTTGTCGATGTTTGCACCACCGTTGTCGGCCTTGTTATACATGGCGTTGATGCGCAGGGCAGAGTACTCGTCCAGGCGCAGGTTGAAGTCACCGGTGGTGCGCATGTACCCACGCGAGCCCACGGTGGCTTCCACATCGTGCTGGGTGGTCAGCATGGGTTGCTTGGTGACCTGGTTGACCACACCGCCGGTGGAGCCCCGGCCAAATAGCATGGAGGCCGAACCGCGCATGACTTCCACGCGGTCGTAGTTGAAGGCATCGCGGTCGTACTGCGATGGGTCGCGCATGCCGTCGATCAGCAAGTCGCCCACGGTCGCCACTGGGAAGCCGCGCAGGCGGATGTCTTGGTCGGTGCCGTTTTCGGTGGCGGCAAAGGTAATACCTGCGGTGTGGTGCAGGGCTTCTTTCAGGGTGTCGATACGGCGGTCGTCCAGCAGCTTTTCGGTCATCACGGTGACGGACTGGGGAATGTCGCGGATGTCCTGGTTGCCCTTGCCAATGCTGGATTTCTTGGTTTGCAGTGCGTCTTTACCTTCAGGCATTTCGGCTTTTTCTTTGACGATGACGGGCTCGAGCGTTGGCACTGTGCTGGTTTGCGCCCAACCACTGACGGATGCCGCCAACAGCATCGCCCCCAGGGGTAACACCGCAAACTGGGCGTTGGAGTTCACTACTGTTTTTGTAGCTTCTAGCGCTGGTGTTACATGCGTTAGGGCCTGTTTTTGCTTAAAATTTTTGCGACGAGACATGGAGCTTAGCCTTGAGAAAATTACAAATGGCAGCTGGCTAATGCGATGACCCGTGCAGAGGTCGAAATGCTTGGCTTGCTAGGTGAAGAAACACCGATCATTGTAAAGTAATGCGAATCATTCTTGTTGTCAATCCAGTGCAAAACCTTGCCACAGGTGGGTAATCGGAGAAATCCGTAAAAATTTGTTGCGAACCTGCCACGGTTTTTGTGGCGGTTGCCCAGAAGGCGGGATAGTGTGCGGTCCGGTGGCCTACATAAAATTTATAAGAAATTGGCCTCTAGGGATGCTCTGCATAACTCCCTGCGGTCTGTGGCAGCACGGCCTCGGGCGGTCTGCGGCGTTGCATTTCTGGCCAATAGCTACGGCTATTGGCTGCCAAATGCGCCTTGCATCCCATCCCGATCCGCACCACCACATCCTCGCCAGAGTT
>JAPLPK010000235.1 GCA_026400275.1 Burkholderiales bacterium | reverse complement strand
TCGAGGATCTCGTGCAGCTTGTGGGTGATGAAGATCACGCCCACACCTTGGGTACGCAGCTTGCGCACGATGCCGTAGAAGTCGCGGATTTCCTGTTGCGACAAGGCCGCTGTGGGCTCGTCCAGAATCACGACCTGGGCTTGTTGCGACAGGGCACGGGCGATCTCCACCAAGTGCCGTTCGGCCAGGCTCAGGTCTTTCACCACGGTGCTGGCCTGGAAGCGCGCACCAATCTGGTCCAGCACCTGCTGGGCCTGGGTGTTCATGCTCTTCCAGTCGATGAAAGGGCCGCGCATCAGGTGGCGGCCCACGTAAATGTTTTCGGCCACGCTGAGTTCTTCGAACATCACCGTTTCCTGGTGCACGGCCTGGATTCCAGCGGCCTTGGCAGTTTGGGCGTTGGCAAATTTGTGTGCCACGCCGTTGAGCGTGATGCTGCCTTCGTCCACCGGAATCACGCCGGTCAGCAGCTTGACCAAAGTGGACTTGCCGGCGCCGTTTTCGCCCACCAGGGCCAGCACTTCTCCGGCCTGCAAGTCCAGGTCCACGCCACGCAGCGCATGGGTGGCGCCAAAGCGTTTGTGGATGCCGCGCAGGCTCAGCAATAGATCAGACATTGTGGGAAATCCAACATTTCATAAAAAAGGGGCACCCACCCTGACAGAGATGCCCCACGAACTCTTTGGCTGACCAGCTGCCGCACGCTCATTAGCGATGCCGGTTCCCTACCAGAGATACCGTGGAACCGGCTCTGCCGGGCCACTGGTATCGCCCCCTGCATGTCATATCGGTTTTCCAAACCGATATGAGTGGGGTTGGCGAAAAGTGCGGAGCACTGCAGCCTGGGGGTGTTAAAAGAACTTCGCGAATTTTTCTACGTTCGTGGCGTCGTAGGTAAAGGGTTCGGACATGGCGGCTTCGCCATTGGCATCCAGCGTCACGGTACCCACGCGGCCCAGAGAGACCTTTTCACCTGGCTTGCCAGTGACCTTGCCCGAGACGAATTGGCTGGCCGCGTAGATGGACGAGTAGCCCAGGTCGATAGGGTTCCAGATGGCGAAGGACTTGACCGCGCCGCTCTTCACATGGCCAGCCATTTCAGAGGGCAGGCCCAGGCCTGTCACGAAGACGCTGCCCACCTTCTTTTCATCCTGTACAGCTTTGGCCGCTGCGGCTACGCCCACGGTGGTGGGGGCGATGATGGCCTTCAGGTTCGGGTAGCTTTTGAACAGGCCTTGGGCTTCGCGGTAGCTCTTGTCGGTCTGGTCGTCACCATAGACCACGCTGACCAGCTTCAGGCCCTTGTAGGCGGGCTGGGCCAGCACTTTCTTGGCTTCATCGATCCATATGTTCTGGTTGGTGGCCTGGGCGGTGGCGGACAGGATGGCCACTTCACCGGTGGCGCCCACGGCGTCGGCCGTCATCTTCACCAGCTTTTCGCCTATCAGCGGGTTGCTGGAGGGGCTCAGGTGCATCATGCGGCCGTCTTTGCGCACGCCAGAGTCGAACGAGATGACCTTGATGCCACGGTCCATGGCGCGCTTGAGCACCGGGGCCAGGGCGTCGGGGTCGTTGGCCGAGATCACGATGGCCGAGACCTTTTGCGCGATCAGCGAGTTGACGATTTCGATCTGGCCTTCGGCCGTGGCCTTGGCCGGGCCGGTGTAGATGATTTCCACATTCTTCAGCTCTTTGGCTGCTTCCTGCGCACCCTGGTTGGCCGCGTCAAAGAAGCCATTGCCCAGGCTCTTCACCACCAGGGCGATCTTGTCCGCAGCAAATGCCGGGCTGGCCAAGGCTGCGCTCAGCGCCACGGTGATCAGGGTTGCGATTTGTTTCTTCATGCTTGTCTCCTGGATGTCGTTGTTGGTATCAAAAAATGGCCTTAACAATGGCGTTATGGCCGGAGTCGCTACCGGCGCTACAGCTGGGGAGCTGCGCGCCGGTCTCGATGGGGTGGCGCTGCGCCTGGAGCACAGCGGCCTTAAACAATGCCGCTGCTAGGTCCTGCGGCGGGCCGCACTGCGGCAACCCCGGCGCGGTAGCCGCTGGCACGGTAGGTGGCCACCGGGTCGGCAGCGCCGCCAGCTTCGATGCGGATCTTTTGCAGCAGCGGTGTCACGTCGGTGTGGAAGGCGGCCTTCAGGGTCTGCGCGGCCATCAGCACGTCGTTGCTGTCCTGGTAGCCGGTGAGGGCCACGCGGTCCACCAGCAGGGCCTGGGCGTAGCAGCGCTGCACGGTCACGGCGCTGGTCATCAGGCTCTCTATCGGGTCGGTCACGTTGTGCGACTGGTCCAGCATGTAGGCAGGGTTGAAGTTGGGCGCCTTGCTTTGCGCTGCGTCCACCAACTCGTTGAACACCAGGAACAGCTGGAAGGGGTTGATGCTGCCGCTGTCCAGGTCGTCGTCGCCGTATTTGCTGTCGTTGAAGTGGAAGCCGGCCAGCTTTTGCGCATGCACCAGGCGGGCCACAATCATCTCGATATTGGTGTTGGGCGCATGGTGGCCCAGGTCCACCAGGCAGCGGGCCTTCTCGCCCAGCGCTTGGGCGGCCAACAGGCTGGAGCCCCAGTCCTGGATCACGGTGGCGTAGAACGCGGGTTCGAACATCTTGTGTTCCAGGAACATGTTCCAGTCGGCCGGCAGGGCGGCGTAGATCTGGCGGTTGCTGTCCAGGTAGCGGTCGAACTGGCGGCGGAAGTGGCTTTGGCCGGGGAAGTTGGAGCCGTCGCCAATCCACACCGTCAGCGCCTTGCTGCCGATCTGTTTGCCGATCTCTATGCACTCCAGGTTGTGCGCCACGGCCTGGGCGCGCACGCCGGCGTCGGCATGGGTCAGGCTGCCGAATTTGTACGACAGGGGCTGGTCCTTCTGGTCGGAGAAGGTGTTGGAGTTGACCGCGTCAAAGCCCAGGCCGAAGGACTCGGCATGCTGGCGCAGCTCGGCGTAGTCGCTAACCTTGTCCCACGGGAAGTGCGGCGACACGGTGGGCGTGCAGCGCACCAGCTGTTGGATCACGCCGCAGTCCTGCAGCTTGTCGAACACATTGCGCGGCTCACCCTTGCCGGGGAAGCGGGCGAAGCGGGTGCCGCCGGTGCCCACGCCCCAGCTGGGCACGGCCACCGCGAACTTCGCCACTTCGGCTTTCAACACGTCGATATCGACGCCACGGCGGGCCAGCTGCTCGCCCAGATATTTGTAGTCGGAATCGACTCTGGCGCTTGCGTTATGTGCGTGGTCAGCTATTAATTCAGGAGCAATTTTGGTCGTGGTCATGTCTGTCTCTTTTGTTTTACCGTCGAATTAACGCGCAATCATCGCGTATTCAGCGGGGGAATGCTGCAAGGTTGCCCGCATCCACATTGATGATGTTGCCGGTCGATTTGGCGGCCAGGTCGCTGGCCAGAAAGTAGGTGGCTTCGGCAATGTCTTCGGGGAAGACGCTGCGCTTCAGCATGGAGCGGTCGCGGTAGAAGGCTTCCAGTTCTTCCTCGCTGATCTTGTTGGCGGCGGCGCGTTCCTGGCTCCAGGCACCCGTCCAGATCTTGCTGCCGCGTATCACCGCATCGGGGTTGACCACGTTCGAACGTATGCCCAGCGGCGCGCCTTCCAAGGCAAAGCTGCGCGACAGCTGGATCTCGGCCGCCTTGGCGGCGCAGTAGGCGCTGGCCTGGGCGCTGGCCACCATGCCGTTTTTGCTGGCGATATAGACCATGGCGCCACCGATGCCCTGGGCCTTCATCAGGCGGAAACATTCACGGCCCACCAGGAAATAGCCGGTGGCCAGAATGTTCTGATTCCGCATCCACAGCGCCAGGCTGGTGTCTTCAATCGGCGCGGCGGATGCGATGCCAGCATTGGACACCAGGATGTCCACGCCGCCAAATTCCAGCGTGGTTTGCTCGTAGGCGTTGATGACGGATTCTTCGGACGTCACGTCGCAGACCATGCTGCGCACCACGTCCTTGCCGTAGCGCTTGGCCAGCTCTGCACGGGTCGATTCGAGTGCTTCGGCATCGATATCCAGCAGCGCCACGCAGCCGCCTTCGTTCAAAAAGCGCTCGACGATGGCCCGGCCAATGCCGCCGGCGCCGCCGGTCACCACCGCCACCTTGCCGACCAGGGGTTTGGCCTTGGGCATGCGCTGCAGCTTGGCTTCTTCCAGCAGCCAGTATTCGATGTCAAAAGCTTCCTGCTCGGGCAGGCCCACATAGGTGTCGATGGCATTGGCGTCGCGCATCACGTTGATGGCGTTCACATAGAACTCGCCAGCGATACGCGCCGTGGCCTTGTCCTTGGCAATCGACACCATGCCGATGCCGGGCAGCAGGATGATGACCGGGTTCGCGTCGCGCAGGGCTGGGCTGTCGGGGCGCTTGCAGCGCTCGTAGTAGGCGGCGTAGTCGGCGCGGTAAGCGACCAGCTTCTCTTCCAGCGCGGCGGCCAAGGCGGCGCCTTCCAAGTTGTAGACAGACGCTTCCAGGATCAACGGGCGGATCTTGGTACGCAGGAAGTGGTCGGGGCAGGAGGTGCCCATGGCGGCCAGCGGCGCCAGGTCTCGGCTGTTGACGAATTCCATCACCGTGGCTTGGCGGTCTACGTGCAGCAGCTTGTGGCCGCTTTTGGAGGCCAGGCCGCGCAGCACGGGCAGCACACGGGCCAGTGTCGCATCTTGTTCAGCGGTGGGCAGCGATTCCTGCGCCACGCCGCCAAAGCTCACGGCCTTGCGGGCCATGCGTTCGCGGCCCAGCCAGTTTTGCGCATGGGCGATCACTCCCACGGTGTTTTCATAGCAGCTCTTGGCCGTGTCGCCCCAGGTGAACAGGCCGTGGCCGGCCAGTACCAGGCCGCGCTGGTCTGGGTGCGCGGCTTGGTAGCGCTGCAGCATCAGGCCCAGCTCAAAACCGGGCTTGCGCCAGGGCAGCCAGCCCACCTTGCCTTCAAAAATCTTGGCGGTCAGCGCTTCGCTGTTGGCCATGGCGGCAATCGCAATCACCGCGTCGGGGTGCATGTGGTCCACATGGGCGAACGGCAGGTAGGCGTGCAGGGGGGTGTCGATGCTGGCGGCGCGCGGATTCAGGTTGAAGGTGCAGTGCGGCAGGTAGGCCACCATCTCGTCTTCAAACTCTGGGCCGCGGTACAGCTTTTGCAGCGCGTTCAGCTTGTCCATGTACAGGGTGCTGAAGCCGTCGAGCTTCATGGAGCCCACATCGCCGCCCGAGCCCTTGACCCACAGCACCGTGGTGTCCTGGCCGCTCAGCGGGTCTTTTTGCACCAGCTTGGCCGAGGTGTTGCCGCCGCCGTAGTTGGTGATGCGCAGGTCGGAGCCCAGCAGGTTCGAGCGGTACAGCAGCAGGCCGGGCGCATCCAGCGTGGCGGCATGGGCGTCGTTCCAGGTAGGGAAGGGGGCAATGGTGGTGTGGGGCATGGGGGCGAATCGGGAGTGGGCGGGGTTGCGATGGGCTGAAGTCTAGGTAGCGCCATGCATATCGACAACACATAGGTTTTTATATTTTGGCAAAGTTTTGCTTATACTTTTGACCAGCTCGGGCAAGGGGTTGCGCCCAATGCCCGTGGGGCTTGAAATGCTGCGTTGCAGCTTAGGGAAACCCCCTGCAAGCCCATGGCCAGTGGGCCGATTTCGCCCGCTGTTCAAGGCCCGCGTTGCGGGTGAAACCCTGTACTGTTTCGCATGAAAAACACCACCCTGCGCCAGCTGCGCATCTTTGAAGCCGTGGCCACCACGCTGAGCTACTCGCGCGCTGCCGAGCAGCTGCACCTCACGCAACCGGCGGTGTCCATGCAAATCAGCCAGCTGCAGGACGATGTGGGCCAGCTCTTGTTCATCAAGACCGGCAAGCGCCTGGTGCTGAGCCCGCCCGGCGAAGCCCTGCTGCGCCACACCCGCCGCATCCTCGACCAGGTGCGCATTGCAGACGAGGCCATGGCCGCCAGCCGCAGCGGCGAGGGCGGGCTACTGCACCTGGGCGTAGTGCCCACGGCGCATTACTTCGCGCCCGCACTGCTCATGGCCTTCAAGGCGCGGCACCCCGGCATCCGCTTCAAACTTACGGTGGAGCGGCGCGACAAAATCCTGGCCATGCTGCAAGACCACCAGCTGGACGTGGCCATCGGCGGCTACCCGCCCAGCGAGGCCGACGTGGAAGCCGAAACCTTCGCCCGCAACCCCCACTGCATCGTCGCCCCGCCGAATCACCCCCTGGCTGCGCGCCGCAAGCTCACCTGGGCGGATTTGCGCACCGAGGACTTCATCTTCCGCGAGCCCGGCTCCGCCACCCGGCAGTTCCTGGAGCACCTGCTGCAATCCCAGTCGCTGCAGGTGAATGTGTCGATGGAGTTATCGGGCAACGAGACCATCAAACAGGCCGTGATGGTCGGCATGGGCATCAGCTTTTTGTCCGCCCACGTGTTCCAGGTGGAGCTGGCGGCGGGCATGCTGGCGGTGCTGGATTTACAGGATATGCCGAAGATGCTGGACTGGTGTTTGCTGCACCGAAGGGACGCCGTGCCGTCGGATCTGGGGGCGGCGTTTCGGGACTTTGTGCTTGGGGATGGGGCGGGGTTTGCGGCTTGTAGGATGTAAGAAATTAAATGGCATCATGAACAGCACTTATCAAAATATCCCATTCCAAATGAGTCTTTTAGACGTACTCCTTACAACATCATCAACATCGCTGATTATTGGTGTGGTCATTTATTTAATGCGCAACCTCATTGCGACCCGATTAACGAAATCGGTACAGCATGAATTTGATGCGAAGTTGTCTAAGATAAATAGCCTCCTTCGTGTAAGTGAAGAATCGCTCAAGGCCGACTTGGTGCGCAAGCAGGCAGATATTCACGCATTGCAAAACGGCGCGATTCAAGGTCGCCTGAGTAGATTAATTGCCCTCGAAAAAAGGCGACTTGAAGCAGTTGATCAAATTTGGGGTGCAGTTCACGGTCTAAGTTTTGCCAAGGGACTTGCTGCATCGATGGCTGTTTTTAAATGGAAAGAAATTTCCGAAGAAGTTGCAAAAAACCCACGTGCAAAAGAGGTGTTCGCGGCATTTAAGGTTGACCCCGAGAAGACTACTGAACCAGTCAAATTGGCGCAGCAGGCTCGTCCCTTCATAACACCTGTTGCCTGGGCCTACTACGCTGCTTATCAGTCGATCCTTATGCATGCAGTGGCGTTGGTAAGGATGCTTGAGTTAGGTGTGGATGCCCAGAAGTTTATGGACAGCAAGAACCTAATCTCCTTGATTAAGACGGCTCTTCCGCATTGCAGTGAATACATCGATCAGCATGGTCCGAATGCCGCGTATTACCTGGTTGATCAATTGGAAAATAGCCTCTTGGCTGAACTTAAAAATATGCTAGACGGATCGGCTACGGACATTGCAGAAGTAACCCGGGCTAATCAAATTCTTCGAGAAGCGTCGCGTGTAAATCAGAGCGTTAGCGAGTCTCAAAGTAGTGCTGATGTGCTATTGAAATAGCAGCTAAGAACGTTGCCTCAATATGCGTCGCCTTCACTTCTCATGAGGAGCATCTCAATCATTTGCCGTCAATCGTTGTGCCGTCAACGTACACCGCTGCCCCACCAACTCCACGATCTCCCTCGGCACTGCATGCCCGTTCCCTTGCAGCTCCATCGCCGCCAGCGTGCTACGCGCCACGCCCGGCAGCCGCTGGGCCATCTCCAGAATCCGCTTTCGGGTCTGCGCGGGGGACAGCCCGGCGGCCTCGGCAAACTGCATCCAGTGGTGGGCCAGCACTTCGCTGAACTTGTATTTGCTGCCGATTTTCATGGCCATTTTGTCGGTCAGGCGCGGGTAGACCGCCGTACACAGCAGGTCGTAGAGCGGGGCCAGCACCGTGCCGCGTGGGGTGTGCAGGAGTGAGAAGTTCTTGGCATGCGCGTCGTGGTTGCCGACCAGGGCGTTGAACACCACGGCATCCAGCAGCTTCAGCACCTGCACGGCACTGGGGCGGGTGGTGTTGCGCAGCAGGATAAAGGCATCGGCGAGACCCGGGCCGCCTTCGTTTTGGTACTTGGTTTCGGGCGGCACGCCCAGGGCCTGGCAGAAGTCTTCCTGGTGTAGCCGCGTGGGTAAGCCGTCGGTGCCCGTTGCCGGTACACGGTCGTAGCGCGTGACCAGCAGGTAGGGGCGGCCTGCGATCTGGCGCACGCTGGCAGGGGCTACGTCTAGGCCCATGGCCACGGCCAGCGCCATGCAAAAGCCTTCGTTGTGCACGCTGCCGTCGATCCCGGAAATTGCGGGTTTGATGATGTGGCTGCTGGGCGCGCCCAATAGGGGCAGGCCGATGCGCTGGCCGTCTGCCACCACTGGCAGTTTGTCTTGCGCGCCCGCTAACGACAGACGCAGGCCGTCCTCGCCGGCCAGCATGGGGCGCTGGGGCATTTCATCCAGCAGGCGCAGCAGTTGGGCGTCGTCCAACCAGCGCACGGTGGGCGGGGTGTGGGGGGCAGGCAAGGCCTGGCCGGATTTGAGCAGCGTGACGGCCCCGGCGCATTCGCCGCCAATACCGTCGAGCAGCCCAAAGTCGTTCTGGCGCGATACCTGCAGTGCCTGGGCGATCAGCTTGCGTTTGTCGCCTTCGGGCAGCAGCCCGGCGAAGAAAGGGCGGGTGGCGCGGTCGTCAAACGGCGCGGTTTGCAGCGGCAGCGAATGCGACAGTGCGTGGGCACCGCTGCTGGCCAGCCAATCGGGTGCGTAGCTGAAGTTGAGCCGTCCGTTCACTTGCGCCAGCTTGCCCACCAGGTGTTCGAACAGGTACACATCGAGTTGGCCCGGCATGTTAAGCACCTTCCGAGGCCGAGGGCAGCCCCTCCACCCGCAACTCCCCCCCCAGCGCATGCAGCACCCGCAAAATATGCTCCAGCCGCAGCGTAGGTTTGCCTGCCTCCATCTCCACCACAAAACGCACGCCTACTCCCGCAGCCAGGGCCAGTTGCGGCTGGGTCAGGCCGAGCTGTTTGCGAGCGGCGCGGGTGGCGGTGCCCAGGGCGGCGGGGGAGGGGATGGCGGTCATGGTGATTTCCTGTTCGGGAAATTATGCAGATAAAACTGCATAATGGCAAATAAATGTCCCGTTCGGGAAATTAAAGGTTAGATAGGCAATTTTTTACAAAAATATTGCGTACGGGAAATTTTCTCCAAAATGCTTGGCTGGCAAGCCGCAGCACGTACCACCTGTGACCAAAACCTTCGATCCCACAGGTCATCCCACCGCCGCTAACCTGTCATCCATCCCGAAATTTTCTCCACCTTCCAAGGACCCCACATGACCGATACCTCCGCCTACATACCCCCCAAAGTCTGGACCTGGGACCAGGAAAACGGTGGCCAGTTCGCCAACATCAACCGGCCTATCTCCGGTCCCACGCATGACAAGGTGCTGCCTGTTGGCAAGCACCCGCTGCAGCTGTATTCGCTGGCCACGCCGAATGGCGTCAAGGTCACCATCCTGCTGGAGGAGCTGCTGGCGCTGGGCCACACCGGCGCGGAATACGACGCCTGGCTGATCCGCATCAACAACGGCGACCAGTTCGGCAGCGGCTTTGTGGAGGTCAACCCCAATTCCAAGATACCGGCGTTGCTGGACCGCAGCGGTACTGAGCCGGTGCGCGTCTTCGAGTCGGGTGCGATCCTGCAGCACCTGGCGGAGAAGTTTGGCGCGTTTCTGCCCGCCAGCGGCGCGGCGCGGGCCGAATGCCTGTCGTGGCTGTTCTGGCAAATGGGCAGCGCGCCGTTTCTGGGCGGTGGCTTCGGGCATTTTTATGCCTACGCGCCGGCCAAGTTTGAGTACCCGATCAACCGCTACGCGATGGAAGTGAAGCGTCAGCTGGATGTGCTGGACCACCAACTGGCCAAGCACACCTATCTGGCGGGCGAGGACTACACCATCGCCGACATGGCAGTGTGGCCCTGGTATGGCGGCCTGGTGTTGGGGCAGCTGTATGGCGCGGCCGAGTTTTTGAGCGTGCACGAATACACCCACGTTATGCGCTGGGCCACGCAGATCGCCGCACGCCCAGCGGTGCAGCGCGGTCGCATGGTCAACCGCGCCTGGGGTGAGCCATCCGAGCAGTTGCATGAACGCCATGCCGCCAGCGATTTCGACACGCAAACCCAGGACAAGCTGGCCGCCAAGGGCTGAAATACGGTGGAGCGACGTGATGCGGTGCGGCGCATAGCGTTGCATGGCATCGCAATAGACCGCAAGAAAATTTTCAAGAGAATGGCCGCTGGCGCAGGCAGCGTCTACGGCACAAGCTATGCAATGTGTAGCAAGACGGGCGGCGCAGTGCCAGCGGTCTTGCCGTCTGCGTTGTGCCATACATCGCTGATGCCGGGGGCGCAAGCCCGGGACCTCCGATGCGGGCGGCCGCATGGATGGTTTGAGCTTGTGGCGTGCCCGTATCGCTTTGCCCTAATAAAACACCCGCTAGCGCAGAAGATACCTGCGCCGGAAGCTATCGAAAAGATAGTGAAAGCCGGTTTGCGGCAGATGGGCTTCAGCCTATTTAAGCGCCGTGTGCAAGTTTGCGTAACCATGCTCCACAAAGCCCGTTTACACACATACACTGGTAATTAGATGGGCGAAACAGGCAGATAAGAGCAGAAGAACCTGGTGGCGCCCCGGGGTCGCCGCACGGCAATGCGGCTTAGTACCAAGAAAGGGGTATATCTTGGACATCATGGACAGACGTAACGGCAGCCTGGTTGCCGTGGGGCAAGGGCTTCATCGCCGGGTGAGTGACCGAAATGGTGAAGCGCCAGCGCCAGCGCCCGCGCAAGCCCAGCCCATACACATCAACGATGAGCATGGCGACATGCACCACGCCATGTACACCATGCACCTCAGCCAGCAAGAATTGGAACGCCAAAACCAGGAGCTGCTGCACAGCCAGGCCTTGGCCGATGCCTCGCGCACGCACTATCTGGATCTGTTTGACCAGGCGCCCGTGGGCTATTTCAGCTTGAATGAGCAGGGCGTGGTGCACGACGCGAATATCGCCGCAGCGTTGCTGCTGGGCCTGGCGCGCAAGAATCTGGTGGGCCAGCGCATGTACCGCTTTGTAGAGTTGACGCAGCAGGAGGCCTTCCATGCCTACCGCAAGCGCCTGGTCGATACTGGTGCGCCCCAGACCTGCGATTTGCAGATGACCAAGGCCGACGGCAGCCGCTTGTGGGTGCATGCGGTGGGTGTGGTGGCGCGGGATGCGGCAGGCCAGGCCGTGCAGCGCCTGGTGCTGACCGATGTGACGGTGGAGCACGCCGCCCTGGCTGCGCTGCGCGCCAGCGAGGCGCGCTACCAGGCGCTGGTGGAGTGGTCGCCGGATGCCATATGCGTGTACCGCGCCGGTAAGGTCATTTACGCCAATGCGGCTGCTGCGGCCTTGCTGGGGGCTGCGGATGCCCGCGCGCTGCTGGGGCAGTCACGCCTGGAGCGACTGCACCCGGATTGCCATGCCGCCGCCATGGTGCGCCTGGCGCAGACCAGCCAGGTCCACGTGCCCTCGGCGCCGTTTGAAGAGGTGGTGCTACGCCTGGACGGCAGCGCCGTGCCAGTGCAGGCGCAAAGCATCACTACCGTGTACGACGGCGCGCCTGCGGTGCAGGTCAGCATGCGCGCGATTCCCTCCGCCAAACCCGCGCACTAGCGGTCTGCAGGCGGTACTTCCGCGACCAGGCTTCTACGCCAGCAGCGCGGCAATAGCCATGCCCATCTCGGTGGTGGACGCGCTGCCCCCCAGGTCTGCCGTGCGCGGGCCGTGGGCCAGCACTTGTTCTATGGCCTGCAATATGGCGTCGTGCGCCTCGCGATGGCCCAAAAAGTCCAGCATCAGCGCGCCCGACCAGACCATGGCCACCGGGTTGGCAACGTTCTTGCCCGCAATGTCCGGGGCTGACCCATGCACCGGCTCGAAAAGCGAAGGGAAGCTGCGCTCCGGGTTCAGGTTGGCCGACGGCGCAATGCCTATGGTGCCAGTGCATGCCGGGCCCAGGTCGGACAGGATGTCGCCAAACAAATTGCTGGCCACCACCACGTCGAAGCGGTCCGGCTGCAGCACAAAGCGCGCGCTCAGGATGTCGATGTGCTGCTTGTCCACCACCACCTGCGGGTAGTGCTGATGCATGGCGTCGGCCCGGCCGTCCCACCAGGGCATGCTGATGGCGATGCCGTTGGACTTGGTCGCCACGGTGAGCTTGTGGCGTGGGCGGCTTTGCGCCAGCTCAAACGCGTACTTCAGCACCCGGTCCGTGCCAAAGCGCGAGTACACCGACTCCTGGATGACGATCTCGCGGTCGGTGCCCGCATACATCACGCCGCCCAGGTTGGTGTACTCCCCCTCGGTGTTTTCGCGCACCACGAAGAAGTCGATGTCGCCCGGCTTGCGCCCGGCCAATGGGCAGGACACGCCTTCAAACAGGCGCACCGGGCGCAGGTTGATGTACTGGTCGAACTCGCGGCGGAACTTCAGCAGTGAACCCCATAGCGACACATGGTCGGGCACGGTGTC
Organism: Burkholderiales bacterium; assembly: GCA_026400275.1. Taxonomy (GTDB): domain Bacteria; phylum Pseudomonadota; class Gammaproteobacteria; order Burkholderiales; family Burkholderiaceae_C; genus Rhodoferax_B. Next base: position 41,531 of record JAPLPK010000235.1, on the reverse strand, counting down.
TGGCCAGCCCACGGCGCCGAAGTAAATGGCGTCCATGCCCTGCAGCTGGGCCTTCCAGTCGTCGGGCATCATCTGGCCGGTTTTAGCGTAGTAGCCGCAATGCGCCCAATCGAAATGCTGGAACTGCAGCGCAATGCCGAAACGCTGGGCGGCGGCCTGCAGCACGCGCAGGCCTTCGGGCATGACTTCCTGGCCAATGCCGTCTCCGGCGATGACGGCGATCTTGTAGGGCTGGGGCATGGTGTTCTTTCCGTGTCTGTTTGAGGTGGTTGGATTTTTGATTGGCCACGCTAAATTTACAATCTGCCAAGTGTGAATCTACTATCAACAATTCGTGCATAAAACCCTGAATAACGACGACCTGCGCGTCTTCACCGTGGTGGCGCGCAAGGCCAGCTTTGCGGCTGCTGCCGACGAGCTTGGCACCTCGGTGGCCTATGTCAGCAAACGCATCCGCTTGCTGGAAGAGGCCCTGGCCGTGAAGCTGCTGCAGCGCACCACCCGCCGCGTGGTGGTGACGGAGGAGGGCGAGCGCGTCTTCCACTGGGCCGGGCAGATCCTGGACGGCGTGGACCAGCTGGTGCAAGAGGTAGGCCTTACCAAAGGCAGCCCGCGCGGCACTTTGCGCATCAGCACCAGCTTTGGCTTTGGCCGCAACGTGGTGGCGCCCATGTTGTCGCGCATGCACGAGCAGTACCCCGAGTTGCAGCTGCGTCTGGAAGTGCTGGACCGTCTGGTGGATGTCGCGGCCGAGGGCTTCGACCTGGACGTGCGGGTGGGCGACGAGATTGCCCCGCACCTGATCGCCCGCCGCCTGGCCAGCAACCGCCGCGTGCTATGCGCCGCACCCGCCTACCTGGCGCGGCGCGGCACCCCGCGCACCCTGGCCGACCTGGCCGGCCACGACTGCCTGGTCATCAAGGAGCGCGACCACCCGTTTGGCGTGTGGCGGCTGCGCAGCGGCGCCCAGCAACAGCTGGCCAAAGTCACCGGCCCGCTGTCCACCAACCACGGTGAGATCGCGGTGCAGTGGGCGGTGGACGGGCGCGGCATCGTGCTGCGTTCGCTGTGGGACGTGGCGCCGCTGCTGCAGTCGGGCGCACTGGTGCAGGTGCTGCCCGCCTACGACCAGCAGGCCGACGTGTGGGCCGTATACCCGGCCCGCCTGACCACCTCCGCCAAGGTGCGGGTCTGCGTGGAGTATCTGCAGAGTTGCTTTGATGCTTTGCCCCAGAGTGTGGGTGCTGCGTAATTGAACCTAGAAAAAGCAGTTGGACACGCCCGAGTGTGCCGCTGGGGCCGTGGCTGGGTAGGCGGGACAACGAAGCGGGCTCCTGCCCGCTAGGCGGAGCAACGACGCCAGACGCGGCTCCAGTGGTGCAATCGGGGGTGTAGCGTGGTTCACCGAACAGGTGAGTCACTAGGTGGTGCGAATCTGTAATGGCCATGCGGCTTTCCAGACGTTCATAAGCGGTCAACTGCTTTTTCTAGGTTAACAGCTGCTGGCGCAGGTTTTATGTGCGCTGGGGGCTTATTTGGCTTAAGCCTTTTGGTGGCGTGAGTATTGCGAACATCATTGGGCGACACATCGGTAGTCGCTGAGCAATTCGCTGGTTTTGACTATTCAATGTCTGCCTGGGAGAAGAGCGAAGGTCGTTTCAGGGCCCGAAGCAGTCTTTCGTTTTTCCTGGCAGGGATATATACCCCACCTTCACCTTCACCTTCACCGGCAGGGGATGGGGTCAGTGTGGGCGAGGGTCTCTGCGAACCATGCTCCCTTTAGTTTTTTTCTTTGGCTTCCCTTTCTCTCTTTTCCCTTCTTTCGCGGTCTGCCTTGTCTGCTCCTGACACAGAATGCACCTCTATTCCGTCTTTGGATTTCGTTACAACTTCCTTCTTATGGCCAGAACTTGCACCTTCACCAGTTTTATCTGCGGCGAACGCATGCTGCGACGATATGGCAATAGCTAAAACAAAAATATCTCGAAGCAGTTTAAGTGTATTTCCCATATATTTACTTTCATTCCCAATTACAGAAATAAGGATATGGTGAGTTCTAATCACCGCCACGCCTGTATGTTGGTGTCAAAGATTTTTCTTTTTGTCTTTGACCCAACTGGCGAGAGAAATCATACGATTGAAAATTAGATTTCATATGGTGCAAATGCACTAGTTGATGTCTCCAGCGGTTTTCCGGCATAGGTCATGGGAACAACCGGTAGTGGTGGGAGCAGATTGAGCTTAGAGAATTACAAAAGTATCTTATCAACGTACTTTTGAGCAGAGTCCGCTAGAGCGCCCCACTTCCGGGCATTTTCTTCGGGAACGAATGGGTTCTGTGAGATCTTGCCGCCGGTGACTATCGCCTCATCGGTTAAAGCTATAAGCCCAACAAAATAGGGGATGGACTGATACGGCAGGGCTTCCAATTTAACTGACTGCCAAAGCTTCGCGGCTACGCTCAAGTGGTGGACAACCCCTTGATTCTCGCCGGGATCCAGCCAGACACTACGCGCGTTTGCTAACCTCAAAGTACTGAGAACATATCCAGCGAGGGATAAAGCACTGCGCCGTGCATCGCCCAGGACATGCTCACGCTGTCGCCAGGGGACATAGATTGCCACGCCTATGCCGACAAACCCACCAAATGCCTGACCCCATGCGGTTACGGCCGGATGCTTCGCGAATCCATACATAGCCGGCCAGCCGAAAAACACATATGGAATGGCCAGTAGCGCCCAGGAAATCAGAACGGAGAGTATCAGCCAGTCGACCCAATTGAAATCTTTGAACACTCGCGTCTCCCATTGTTTTGGATCAATAGTATGACCGGCTGGTCAAAGCCGGCGCATCTACAGATGACTTGTCAACGACGTCCAGCACCGCCACTCCCCCAGCACGGAAGACGCAGCCAGCCGCTTGTTCACATTAGCCCGTTTGGCAAGTCTGCTGGAAGGTACGCAATGGATTCAGTGGATGCCGGTGCCGTGGTGGCGGGCTTTGTTCAGGTCATTGCACTGATCAACTTTATTTGCTATTGAATCAGTAGCTGCCAGCGCAGGCACATCCTGCGCCAGCAGTGGTTTTGATGCATATCAGAGCTTGAGCATCAGCTGGCGCCAGGCGCCTTCCACCGTGCTGCTTTGCAGCGTGGCGCTGCCGAACTGCAGGCTGCGCGTGTCGCTGGCGGGCACATACAGCACCACGCTGTCTTGCACCGGCGGGCGGGCGCCTTCACGTAGCACCTGGATGCTGAGCGTGTCCGCCGTGCTGCTGACCTGCAGCCGCCACTGGCCGTGGCTGCCGTCGCGGCAGGCCTGGGTGTGGCCGTCGTCCTCGAAGCAGGTGGCTTCGAACTGGCCTGCGCCCTGGAATGGGAAGACCTGGAAGCCGCGTACGTCTTGCACCTGGGCGAAGTGGATGTCGCCCACGTTCAGTGCGATGGCGCTGCCTTCGCGTGCCAGCAGGGGCGGGGGGCCGTCCAGCGGGGCGTCCAGCGTGATGTGCTGACCAGCCTTGTGGTACTGCGCCGTGGCCCATTCCACCCAGCCACCGTTGCCGGGCAGCCAGACGCGGCGCTGGGTGTGGCCTTCGTCTACCACCGAGGCCACCAGCAGGTTGGCGCCCAGCAGCATGTCGTCGTTTTCTTCCAGGCAGCGCGGGTCTTCCGGGAAGTCGTGGTAGGTCGGGCGGATGATGGGCTCATACGCGCTGTGGTAGCGCCACACCAGGTCGTACAGGCAGGGCATGAGCCGGTAGCGCAGGTGGATCAACGCGCGGATGTGCGGCGTGGCGGCCGGGTACATCCAGGGCTCGTTGACGGTCTTGTCGTCGTTCCACGAGTGGATGCTGAAGCGCGGCAAGAAGATGCCGTGCTGCACCCAGCGCACCAGCAGCTCGGGGCTGGGCGCGGGGCCGGAGAAGCCGCCAATGTCATGCCCGGTGTTGGACACGCCGGACATGGCCAGGCCCAGGCCCATGCGGATGTTGTAGCGCAGGGTTTCCCAGGCGGTGTAGTTGTCGCCCGACCAGGTTTGCACATAGCGCTGCATGCCCGCCGCACCCGAGCGTGACACCAGGTAGGGCCGCTCGGCCGGCGCGAACTCGGTCTGCGCGGCGTGCGATGCCTGCACCATCAGCAGGGTTTGCAGCGGCTTGGCTTCACGCGCAGGGCGTGGCGTGCCGAAGCCGTACGACATGGCCTGGTCGCTCCAGATTTCGTATTCGTTGTTGTCGTTCCAGGTGGTGGGTATGCCGTACTGCAGCAGCTGCTCGGTCACCTGCTTTTTCCACCAGGCGATGGTGGCGGGCTGGGTGAAGTCCAGGTAGGCGCCGGTGCCGTCCCAGAACTGGATGGCCGTGGGCTGGCCGTCGGGGTCGGCGACCAGCAGGCCGGCCTGGCGGGCTTCTTCGAAACGCGGGTGGTCGCGCAGCAGGGCGGGCTTGATGTTGGGCACCAGGCGCACGCCTTTGGCGAGGTAGCTATCTACGAATGCGGCGGGGTCTGGAAACTTGTCGCGGTTCCAGTTGAACACGTAGCGACCCGGGCCGATGGAGGTGTAGCCGGACGATAGGTGGAACGAGTCGCAAGGGATGTCGTGCTCGGCGCAGCGCTGCAGGAATTCGCCCATGCGCTCCTGTGCGTTCGGCGCGTCGGTGTAGCTCATGGTGGAGCCCGAATAGCCCAGCGCATAGCGCGGCGGGAAGATGGGCCGGCCGGTGAGCCAGGTGTAGCGCTTGGTGATGGCGGCCGGGTCGTTGCCCGCGATGTAGTACAGGTCCAGGTCGCCATGGTCGGCCACGAAGTAGCGGTAGTGGCCGTGGTAGTTGTCCAGCTCGCGGCCCATGTCGAAACTGCAGTCGGACAGGGTGTCGTAGAACAGGCCGAAGCAGAGGCCGGCATCCCGATCTCCATCTTTGCCGCCCTTGCGGGTGATGTAGAACGGGATGTGCTTGTACAGCGGGTCGGTGTTGCGCGCGCTATAGCCCATCGGGTCCAGGTTGCACATGCGGTAGCGTTGGCCGGCGCGGTTGGCGTCGCCGGCGCGCTCGCCCAGGCCGAAGTAGGCCTCACCGCGCTCGCGCTGCAGGTAGTGGTAGACCTTCTCGTCCCACCAGCCGAAGTTATAGCTTTGGGTGGAGCGGTCGGCTGCCGTTGCTTGCCACTGGCCGTTGTGCTGGCTTTCCCAGCGGCAGAAGAAGCCGGCCAGCTGGATGGTGAGGCGCACGGCTGCTGTGGTGATGCACAGCTGCTTTTCATCCTGCGTCAGCGCGAAGGCCGGTAGCGAGAAACCGCTGGTGTCGAAGCGGTCGCGGCCTTCCACGGGCAGGTTTTCCAGGCCGGGCGCTACGGTCCAGCTGCGGGGCATGTGCAGCTGGCCGCTGGGCAGCACCAGCACGCGCAGGATGTCTTCTTCCAGCACCCAGACATGGGCGACGGCGCCGCCGGTGCTGCGCAGTTCGAGGTGGTTGCCGCTGCGCGCATGCAGGGCGAATGCGGGGGGATTGTCGAGTCGCATGGTCGGATGGAATTTGGGGTTACAGGCGCAGACCGTTCTGGTCAAAGCAATGCAGGTGCACAGGCGGTGCGCTGACGCGCACGGTGTCGCCGCGCTGGATGCTGGTCTGGCCGTTCAGGATCAGCTCAAAAGGCGCATCGGGCACCACGTTGCCGTGCAGGATGCTGGTGGCACCCAGTTGTTCCACCTGCTTGACCTTGAGTTGCAGCGGTCCGCCGTCATCCAGTTGCGCGTGCTCGGGGCGTATGCCCACGGTGTGCGCGCCGGGCAAGGCGGTGGGGAACTGTGCTGCGGGTACAAAGTTCATGCGCGGGCTGCCGATGAAGCCGGCGACGAACTGGTTACGCGGCTTGTTGTACAGCTCCAGCGGCGTGCCCACCTGTTCGATGCGGCCGGCGCGCAGCACCACGATCTTGTCGGCCATGGTCATGGCTTCGACCTGGTCGTGGGTGACGTAGATCATGGTGGCGCCCAGGCGGGCGTGCAGGTCGCGGATTTCGGCGCGCATGGAGACGCGCAACTCGGCATCCAGGTTGCTTAGGGGTTCATCGAACAGGAACAGCTTGGGTTCGCGCACGATGGAGCGGCCAATGGCCACGCGCTGGCGCTGCCCGCCCGAGAGCTGGGTGGGCTTGCGTTGCAACAGCGGGGCCAGCTGCAGCATGGTGGCGGCGGCGGTGACCTTGGTTTCAATGACCGACTTGGCCACGCCCAGGTTTTCCAGGCCGAAAGCCATGTTGTCGTACACGCTCATATGCGGGTACAGCGCATACGACTGGAACACCATGGAGCAGCCACGGTGCGCTGCCGACACATCGTTGACGCGTTGGCCGTCGATGCGGATGTCGCCGCTGGTGGCGGGCTCCAGCCCGGAGATGATGCGCAAGAGCGTGGACTTGCCGCAGCCGGATGGGCCGACGAAGACCACGAATTCACCGTCAGAAACGGTCAGGTCCACGCCATGGATGATGGTGCTTTTGTCAAAGGTCTTGACGACGTTGGAGAGTGCAAGAGTAGCCACGGAATACGTCCTATAAAAGGTTTACTTCACACCGGCACCGGCAATGCCAGTGGTGATGTATTTCTGCAAAAAGGTGAAGACCAGGCTGATCGGGATGAGGGTGATCACCGTCATGGCCAGCAGGTAATGCCACTGGGTGTTTAGCTCGCCCTGGAAGGCGTTCAGCGCCAGCTGCAGGGTGAAGTTCTCCGACTTGGACAGCACGATCAGCGGCCACAGGAAGTCGTTCCAGCGCCACATGAAGGAGAAGATGGCCAGCACCGCCATGGCGGGTGCGGCCAGCGGCAGGATGATCTTCCAGTAGATGCGCCATTCGCTGGCGTTGTCCATGCGCGCGGCCTCCAGCAGCTCGTCTGGAATGGTCAGCATGTACTGGCGCAGCAGGAATACGCCGGTGGGCGTGGCGATAGCGGGCAGGATCACGCCCCACAGGTTGTTCAGCAGGTTCAGGCCCGAGATCACCAGAAAGGCCGGCACCAGGATGATGGTGGGCGGAATCATCAGCGTGGCGATGATCAGCACAAACACTGTCTTCTGCCCACGGAACTGGTACTTGGACAGCGCGAAGGCAGCCATAGAGTTGAACAGCAGCGTGAGGATAGTCGCCACCACGGTGATGAACACGCTGTTCCACAAATAGGTGCCAAAGGCGAACTTGCCGAACAGCTCTGTGTAGTTGCCGCTGGCAAACTTCAGCTCATTCAAGGGCTTGCGGTCGTTGATGTTGACCTTGATTTCCGTTTCCGGCTGGGCCGGGTCCACCATGGTGGCGATGATGCCGATGCGGCGCACCTGGGCCAGCTCGCGGGTTTTGCCGCTCTCGTCCTTGGCGCGGAAGATGGGCAGGGGCTTGTCGTAGCCGGCCACCACCACCTCTTTCTGGCTATAGGGCAGGAAGCTGGGCGGGAACTGGGTCAGCGCGCTTTCGGTTTTGAAGGACGACATCACCAGCCACAGCACGGGGCCGAACATGACCACCAGGCCTGCCACCAGGTAGGCGTAGGAGAGCCAGTCGGTCCAGTGCAGGCGGCTGCCACCATGGGCGCCGCCGCGGGTGCGGGTAAGAAAGTTGGCCATTGGAATGTCCTTTTTGTTTTATTTTTTGGTCTTGCCGGCTTCGCTGGCCTTGGACAGGCGCAGCTGCATCAGCGTCAGTGCCATCAGGCCCACGGCCAGGATCAGCGAGGCGGCGGCGGCCAGGCCGTACAGGTGGATCTGCTCGGCAAAACCGGTCTGGTAGATGTACTGCACGATGAAGGTGGTGGCGGAGCCCGGGCCGCCGCCGGTCAGCACGAAGACTTCGTCAAAGCTTTGCACCGCGCGGATCATCACCAGCACCAGCACCACGATCAGGTTGGGCATCAGCAGGGGCAGGGTGACGCGGGTGAGCACGCGCCAGGGCGGTGCGGCGTCCATCTCGGCGGCTTCGTACACGTCCTTAGGGATGGCTTGCAGCCCGGCCAGCAGGATCAGGGTATAGAAGCCCATATGTGCCCATATGGACACGGCCACCACCCAGAAGAAGGCCCAGTGCCGGTCCAGCAGCCAGTCCATGGGTTGCGAGCCCATGGCCACCAGGCCGGCGTTGAACACGCCCTGGCTTTGCAGCAGCCATTTCCAGATCAGCGCCACCACCACCGGCGACAGCAGTACGGGGTAGAAGAACACGCCGCGCCAGAAGCCCCGGCCGATGATCTTGCGGTTCAGCACCAGGGCCGTGAGCAGCGAGAACAGCACCATCAGCACCACCTGGATCAGGCTGAACTTCACGGTGTTCAGAATCGAGCGCCAGAAGATGTCGGTGCGGCAGGTCTGCAGGTCCATGTAGTCCCGGCATTCCAGCAGGATGGAGAAGTTTTCTACCCCCACAAACGGGCGCTGCGTGGGCAGCAGGTTCACCCCGCCCGTGGCCGCATACACCAGGTTGATGACGATGGGCAAAAAGGTGAACACGCCGATCACCAGCAGGTTGGGCCCGACAAACAGCCAGCCTATGCGGGAGTTGCCCAGCCATTTCTGGCCCAGCCGAAAGATCGGCTCGAACAGGTTGAAAAACAAGCCTAGAAGGCGCAGAAACACGGACATGGATATCCCCTCCAGTAGCACCCGCTTGGCGCAGGCTGTGCCCCTAGGCGCAACAGCGCAGCGCCCAGAGGTGGCTATTCAAATACTACAAATTTCATAGCTGCTTGCGCAGTATTTATAAGCGCTGGAGGCCTAAAAGGCATCTGGCGCAGCGCGGAGCAGCTGGCTACTTCTCGGCTTGCTTGACGGCTTCGTTCATGTCTGCGCTGATCTTGGTGATGGCTTCGTCCACGCTGATTTCGCCGACGATGGCCTGCGTCACGCGGGTCACGGTGGGCAGCATCAGGGCGCGGTTGTATTTGTAGCCTTGCAGCGCGTAGGCCGCAGGTGCGACGGTGGGCGCGCCATTGGTGAAGACAGTCAGCGCGGCCTTGGCCGCAGGGCCGGCGCTGGTATAGGCCAGGCCACGCTGGGCCACGCCGGCGTGGGCCGGAATGGTGTTGGTGCGGGATGCGAACTCGGCCACGTTGGCTTCTTGGGCCATGAAGTCCAGGAACTGCGCCACTTCCTTGGGCGACTTGGTGGTCTTCAGCGCAACCCAGGCCGAGCCGCCGGGCATGCCGCTGCAGGCGGCGGTGCCGCAGGGGTTGGGCACGGCCACCCAGTCAAAGGCGTTGCCGATTTCCTTTTGCATGCGGTTGATCTGCCACGAGCCGGACAGGATCATCACCAGGCGGCCGTTCTTGAACTCGCCCACGGTGTCGGCATAGCTGGAGCCGCCGGAGCCGCCCCACACGTCCTTCAGCATAGTGCCGTCTTTATGCCAGGCGACGAACTTGCCCACGGCGGTCTTGTAGCCGTCGTCCAGCGCCAGGTTGCCCTTGGCATCGAAGATCTTGGCGCCATAGCTGATGGCCGGGCCGGCAAAGCGGTGGCCCGAGCGGTCCCAGGCCATGGCGGCCGGGGTTTGCGTGGCTTTGGCGACCTTGCGGGTGGCGTCGGCCCATTCGTCCCAGGTGGCTTTGGGGCCGGGCAGGGCGATCTTGGCCTGTTCGAACAAGGTTTTGTTGACGAAAGGCCCGGTCATGGTCATTTGCGACAGCATGCCGTAAATGCCCTTGTCACCCGCCTTGTTGCGCATCCAGGGCAGGGTGGTACCGAAGTTGGTTTCCCAGTACTTGCGGTCTTTCAGGTAGGGGCCGATGTCGATGTAGTTCTTCGACAGGCCACCGATTTCTGCCACGCGGGCGATGTCCGGGCCCTGGCCCGCGGCCAGCTGGATGGGCAGCTGCTCGACCACAGTCTTGTAGGGCACGATGTCCAGGGCCACCTTGGCACCGGGGTTTTGCTTCTCGTAGCGCTTGATCAGGTCGGCGGTCACATCGCATTCGATGCCGTCCTGGTAGCACATGACGCGGATGTCGGCCAGCGCAAAGGTGGCCAAGCCCAGCAGGCCAGCGCCCAGGGCAACTTTCAAGGTGGTGGATTTCATGGGAGCAGCTTTCTTTCAGGGGGGAAGGAATGAAAAGGAGAGTTCGACGCAGGCGACGATCTCAAGAGGCAGAACGCACACCTTCCAGGAACACCGCAGAACTGGCTTTGCCAGGCTGCTGGTGTTGCCCCCTGCAAGGGGGTTGGCGGAAAGTGCGCAGCACTGGAGCCTGGGGGTGAGTCACAACCTTCAGCGCACCATGCACGGGCGCTTGTTGTCGAACTTCCAGCCGGGGATCAGGAACTGCATGGCCTGCGCGTCGTCGCGTGAGCCCAGGCCGTGCTGCAGGTACAGCTGGTGGGCCTTTTCGACCTCGACCATGTCCAGCTCCACGCCCAGGCCGGGCTTCTTGGGCACTTGCACGTAGCCGCCCTGGATCTGCAGCGGCTCTTTGGTCAAGCGCTGGCCGTCTTGCCAGATCCAGTGCGTGTCGATGGCCGTGACCTTGCCCGGTGCGGCTGCGCCCACATGGGTGAACATAGCCAGCGAGATGTCGAAGTGGTTGTTGGAATGCGAGCCCCATGTCAGCCCGAAGGACTGGCATAGCTGGGCTACGCGCACGGAGCCGGCCATGGTCCAGAAATGCGGGTCGGCCAGTGGAATGTCTACCGATTGCAAGGCCAGGCTGTGGGCCATTTCGCGCCAGTCGGTGGCGACCATGTTGGTGGCCGTAGGCAGGCCGGTGGCGCGGCGGAATTCGGCCATGACTTCGCGGCCGCTGTACACGCCTTCGGCACCGCAGGGGTCTTCGGCATATGCGACCACGCCGCGCATGCGCTGGCCCAGGCGGATAGCGTCCTTGAGCAGCCAGCCGCCGTTGGGGTCCAGCGTGACGCGGGCTTCGGGGAACCGCTCGTGCAGTGCCACCACGGCATCGACTTCTTCGTCGCCGGGCAGCACGCCGCCCTTGAGCTTGAAGTCCTGAAAGCCGTAGCGCTCTTGCGCGGCTTCGGCCAGGCGCACGATGGCTTGGGGCGTCATGGCTTCTTCATGGCGCACGCGGAACCAGGCGTTGTCAGCACCGGGCTCGGTGCGGTAGGCCAGGTTGGTTTTTTGGGCGTCGCCCACATAGAACAAATAGCCCAGCATCTGCACCGCGTCACGCTGCTGGCCTTCGCCCAGCAGGGCGGCAACCGGCACTTCCAGGTGCTGGCCCAGCAGGTCCAGCAGGGCCGACTCGGCGGCGGTGACGGCATGGATGGCCACGCGCAGGTCGAAAGTCTGGGTGCCGCGCCCGCCGCTGTCGCGCTCGGCAAACTGCTTGCGCATGGCGTTCAGCACGGCCTGGTAGTTGCCGATGGACTGGCCGACGATCAAGGCGCGGGCGTCTTCCAGCGTCTGGCGGATTTTTTCGCCGCCGGGCACTTCGCCCACGCCGGTGCGCCCGGCGTTGTCGGTCAGGACCAGGATGTTGCGGGTGAAGAACGGGCCGTGCGCACCCGACAGGTTCATCAGCATGTCGTCGTGGCCGGCAACGGGAATCACGCGAAGTTCGGTAATGCGGGGCGTGGAGTGTGAAGACGGAGTGGACATGGGCGGCGAATGTGGTGGGTTGGTATTGTTGTTTGTTATCGATAACAAAGTGAGCGAAGCATAGCTTCTGGAAAATGCTGTAAATAGAGGGTATACCCGCATTCTTCATTGAGTAGGACGTAAGCCCGTGTTTAAAAATACTCCGTTGCCAAGAATGTTATTGTTATCATTAAGGCATGTCGCAAGCCCTGACTGTTCACGATATTGCCCGCCTGGCTGGAGTCTCCGCCATGACGGTGTCGCGCGCGCTGAACCACCCTGAGCAGGTGTCGCCGACCACGCTGGCCAAGGTACAAGAGGTGGTGCAGCGCACCGGCTTCATCCCCAACGGCATGGCTGGTGGCCTGCGCTCGTCGCGCGCCCGGCTGGTGGCGGCGGTGCTGCCCACGCTGGTGGGGCCGGTGTTCCAGGAAACCATACAGTCGCTGAACCAGGCGCTGGACGCCCGGGGCTACCAGCTGATGATTGGCCAGAGCGGCTACGAGCAGTCGCGTGAAGACGCGCTGCTGGACGCCATCATCCGCCGCCGGCCTGACGGCATTGTGCTCACCGGCATCATGCACTCGGCCGCCGGGCGGCGCCAGTTGCTGGCGTCCGGCATCCCGGTGGTCGAGACCTGGGACTTGACGCCCACGCCCATCGACATGCTGGTGGGCTTTTCAAACGAAGACATCGGCGCTGCGGTCTGCGCCTATCTGCACCAGCGCGGCTACCGCCGGCCGGCCCTGATGTGCGGTGACGACGAGCGCGCACGCCGCCGCAACAGCGGCTTTCAGCGCATGGCACGCAGCCTGGGTTGGCAGACCGATGTGCCGGTGTACCTCACCCCGCCGCCCACCACCCTGGGCGCCGGCCGCGCCGGCCTGGCCGAGCTGCTCAGCCGCCCGGAGGCCCCCGACGCCGTGTTTTGCAGCTCCGACATGCTGGCCCTGGGCGTGCTGATCGAAGCGCAAACCCGTGGCATCAGCGTGCCCGGCCAACTGGCCATCGTCGGCCTGGGCGACGTGGGGTTCGCCGCCAGCCTGGAGCCTGCGCTGACCAGCGTGCGCATAGACGGCACGCGCATAGGCCAGACGGCAGCCCAGTACATCGTGGACCGCGCCGATGGCATTGCGATTGCCGAGCCGATTGTGGACATCGGGTTTTCGATTGTGGAGCGGGGCACGGCCTAGCGCCGGTGTAATGTTCGATTGGGGACATTGCTACATTTAGCATAGCTGCCAGCGCAGGAGCTGATTGCGCCGGCGAACAATTTGGCCAATTATCCCGTAGCGCCATATTGCGCCATATCGCGCCACCGGCCATCGCTACGTTGTCTATCGCACAGACCGCAGTGCGTGCTGCTTGTACCTTGGGCTATCGAACCACCCAGGAGCTATCCATGCAGCACTTTCAAATCGCAGTCGTTATTGGCAGCTTGCGCAAAGACTCGTTGAACCGCCAGTTGGCCAACGCCATCGTGCGGCTGGCGCCGCCCCATTTTTCGTTCAAACCAGTGGAAATTGGCGACTTGCCGCTGTATGACCAGGATGACGATGCCCAGCAGGCCGATACCGTGATTCGGTTGAAGCAAGACATTGCGGCCTCGCAAGGCTTGCTGTTTGTCACCCCGGAATACAACCGCTCCATCCCGGGCGTGCTCAAGAACGCGATTGACCATGCGTCCCGCCCCTACGGCCACAGCGCGTGGCCCGGCAAGCCGGCAGGGGTATTGGGCGTATCGGTGGGCGCTATTGGCACGGCGATGGCACAACAGCATTTGCGCAACATACTGGCGTACCTCGATGTGCCTGTGATGGGCCAGCCTGAAGCCTTTGTCCATGGCAAAGAGGGCCTATTCGATGCAGACGGCAACATCGGCGCGGCAAGCAAAGAGTTTTTGCAAAGCTGGATGGACCACTTCGTCGCGTGGGTGCAGAAGCAGACTCTGATGCCCGGCAAGACGGCGTCCGCCTAAGCCTGCGCCAAAGCCACCTATGTGCACGCAATCACATAACTACGGCCCAAACGGCCGCATCTACGCGCTGGTTTGTGCGCTCTGTGCATTAGGGGCAGCCACATGACGGCGCCGCTGCTACGCAGTGCAATGCCCACGCCCGCGCAAATCGAATCCACGGCGCATTGCGATCTGGCCATCCGCATTTTTGAGCGCTTGCTGCACGGCTTTGAAGGCAAGGCCAGCTTGCGGCTGTGGAACGACAGGCTGCACACACTGGGTGTGGAAGCATCCGCCTTTACGCTGGTGCTGCGCGACCCGGCGTTGCTGCGCAAGCTGATTACCGCCAAAAGCCCGGTATTGCTGGCCGACGCGTACTTTCGCGGCCAGGTGGATGTGGAGGGCGATCTCTACAGTGCCCTGGCGCTGAAGGGGCATTTTGAGGCGCTCGCCTTGCCTTGGCGCGACAAGCTCTCTTTGCTACTGGAGGCGCGGCGCTTGCCTGCGCATGCGGGGCCACCGGCCAGGGCTTCGAGCGGCATGGTGTCACGCATTGCGGACAAGTTCACACACAAGCACTCCAGGGTCTCAGACCAGGCGGCGATTGCCTTCCACTACGACGTCTCCAACGATTTTTATGGGCTGTGGCTGGATGAGCAGCGGGTGTATTCCTGCGCGTACTTTGAGACGCCGGAAGACACGCTAGACCAGGCGCAGAGAAACAAGCTAGAACACATCTGCCGCAAGCTACGCCTGCAGCCCCACGATCGCATGCTGGACATCGGTTGCGGCTGGGGGGCGCTGGTGTGCTGGGCCGCGCAACACCACGGCGTGCATGCGCACGGCATCACCTTGAGCCAGCAACAGTTCGACTACGCCAGTGCACGCGTTGCCGCGCAGGGCCTGCAGCACCTGGTGACGGTGGAGCTGCGCGACTACCGCGACCTGCAAGGCCATGCTGTTTATGACAAGGTGGCCAGCGTAGGCATGTTCGAGCACGTGGGCTTGGCCAATATGCCCACCTACCTGGCCACGGTGCAAAGGGTGCTGCGGCCGGGTGGCTTGTTTTTGAACCACGGCATCACGCACGATGAAGAGGGCTGGAACCAGACGGTGGCCACCGAGTTCATCAACCGCTACGTGTTCCCGGATGGGGAGTTTGACTGCGTCAGCAACATCCAGTTGGGTATGGAGCGTGCGGGTTTTGAAATCGAAGATGTGGAAGCCCTGCGCCGCCACTATGCTTTGACGCTGCGGCACTGGGTGCAGCGGCTGGAAGCCAACCGCGATGCCGCTCTGCAGCAGGTGGACGAGCCCACGTTCCGAGTCTGGCGCCTGTATATGGCGGCCTGCGCTTTGGAGTTTGAAGCCGGTGGCACGGGCATCTACCAGATATTGGCATCACGGCGCGGCGCAGAAACGGCATTGCCGCTGACGCGCCAAGACTTGTACGAGCGGCCCGCAACGACCGAAATGACCGAAAGCGCCAAGGAAATATATGGCTATTTTTTCACTTGAGCACAGCCGTTTTGCATGGCGGGTGGACTTGTCGCTGTACGGAATGGCGATTGTGGCTTTGATGGCGGTGATGCTGCTCTATGGGCCTCGGGCACAGTGGTTCGCCATGGCGGTGTGTGTGCCCTTGGGGCTGGGGAGCTGGACCATCATTGAATACGTGCTGCATCGCTTTGTGTTGCATGGCGCACAGCCGTTTCAAGACTGGCACGCCAAGCACCATCAGCAGCCCAAGGCATTGATCTACACGCCCACGTTTTTCAGCGCGACATTGATATTTGCGTTTGTGTTTCTTCCCGCCTGGGTGGCTGGCGGCCTATGGATTGCCTGTGCGCTGACGCTGGGCATTCTGGTGGGCTACCTGGCCTATTCGGTAACACATCACAACGTACACCACCGGCAAATCGACTTCTACTTCAAGCATCGCCGGTACTGCCATGCGCTGCACCACCACGCTTTGCAACCCGGTTGCTACGGGGTGACCAGTTCATTCTGGGACAGGGTGTTTGGCACCTTGTCACCGGCCGCCTTCTCCAAAAAGACGCTGTGCGGTATGTACGAATAAGAAAATAGCCTCTGGCGCAGATAAATACTGCGCCAGAGGCTATTATTTTGATAGCAAAAGAGCAGGCGTACTACGCTGCGTTAATGCTTTCCGCATGGTGGCAGGCCACCTCACGACCCAGCAGCGGGCGCAGCTGCGGCTCCTCTGTCGAGCAGCGGGCCGTGGCGTGCGGGCAGCGCTTGTGGAAGGCGCAGCCTGTAGGCGGGTTCAGCGGGCTGGGTAGCTCGCCGGTGATCTTGATCTTCACCTTGCGCTGGTGCCGGTCGATCGACGGCGTGGCCGACAGCAGCGCCTGCGTGTAGGGGTGCAGTGGGCGCTCGAAGATCAGACCCTTGGTGCCGACCTCGACCGCGCGGCCCAGGTACATCACCATCAGGTCGTTGGCCACATGTTCAACCACCGCCAGGTTGTGCGAGACGAACACGTAGGCGGTCTGGAACTCTTCCTGCAGGTCCATGAACAGGTTCAGCACCTGGGCCTGGATGGACACGTCCAGTGCCGAGGTGGGCTCGTCGGCCACCAGAATCTTCGGCTGCAAGATCATGGCGCGGGCAATCGCAATGCGCTGGCGCTGGCCGCCGGAGAACATGTGCGGATAGCGCTGGGCGAACTCGGGTCGCAGGCCGACGCGGCGCATGGTGTCATGGACCTTGGCGGTGCGCTCGGTGGCGCTGAGCTGGGTGTTCAGCAGCAGCGGCTCGGCCAGCTGGTCGATGATTTTCTGGCGTGGGTTCAGGGATGCATAGGGGTTCTGGAACACCATCTGCACCTTGCTGCGCATGGCTTTGCGCTGGGCCGGGTTGGCGGTGTCCAGCGCCTGGCCGTCCATCACCAGGCTGCCGGACGTGGGCGCTTCGATCAGCGTCAGCGCACGGGCCAGCGTGCTTTTGCCGCAGCCGGATTCGCCCACCACGGCCAGCGTCTTGCCAGCCTGCAGCTGGAAGGAAATGCCGTTCAGCGCCTTGACCTGCAGCTTGGGCTTGAAGGCGCCCTGGGTTACCGCGTAGTAGCGGGTGAGGTTCTTGGCCTCTAAAACGATTGCGTTTATAGGGAGACCTTCGCCCTGGTGGGCTGCGGTGCGAGCGCCTTCGGGCGGCCGTGCGGCGCTCATGCTGCCACCTCCGCTTCCAGCGGGAAGAAGCAGCGCACGGCGTCGCCGTTGTGCGCGGTGAGTGCGGGGCGTTCGAACTTGCAGCGGTCTTGTACACGCGGGCAGCGCGGCGACAGCAGGCAGCCCTTGGGCCGGTCGTACTGGCCGGGCACCATGCCTTTGAGCGTGCTCAGGCGGCGCGCGCCGTGGCTGCGCTCGGGCACGGCCTGCAGCAGTGCGTCGGTATAGGGGTGGGCCGGGTGGTCAAACAGGCGGTCTACCTTGCCGGTTTCCACCACCTGGCCGGCATACATCACGGCGACTCGGTGGGCTACTTCGGCCACTACCGCCAGGTCGTGGGTGATCATCACCAGGGCCATGTTGTGGGCTTTTTGCAGGTTCACCAACAGGTCCATGATCTGCGCCTGGATGGTCACGTCCAGCGCCGTGGTGGGCTCGTCGGCGATCAGCAGGCGCGGCTTGCAGGCGATGGCAATGGCGATCATCACGCGCTGGCTCATGCCGCCGGAGAGCTGGTGCGGGTATACGTCCAGCCGGCTCTTGGCGGCGGGGATTTCGACCATCTCCATCAGCTCGACGGCGCGGGCCGTGGCCGCTGCGCCGCGCAGGCCCAGGTGCTGCTTCAGCACCTCGATGATCTGGTAGCCGACGGTGAAGCTGGGGTTCAGCGAGGTCATCGGGTCCTGGAAGATCATCGCCATGTCTTTGCCCAACAGCTTGCGGCGCTGGGCGGGCGTGATCTTCAGCAGGTCCTGACCGTCGAAGTTCAGCGTGTCGGCGGTGATGCGGCCCTGGCCGTCCAGCAGGCCCATGAGGGCCATCATGGTGACCGACTTGCCGGAGCCGGACTCACCAACAATGCCGACGATTTCACCCTGGGAGACTGCCAGGTCCAGCCCGTCCACCGCCCGGAAAGCGCGGCCTTGTGGGCCGAACTCTACAGATAGATTTTTAATGTTTAACAAGCTCATCGTGTTTCTTTTCGCGGGATCAGGCCGCAGTTTTTAGTTTGGGGTCCAGCGCGTCGCGCAGGCCGTCCCCCATCAGGTTGATCGCCAATACCGACAGCAGAATGGTCAGGCCGGGCAGGGTGACGACCCACCAGGCGCGTTCGATGTAGTCGCGTGCCGAGGCCAGCATGGTGCCCCACTCGGGGTTCGGCGGCTGCACGCCCAGGCCCAGAAAGCCCAGTGCCGAGATTTCCAGAATCGCAGCCGAGAAGCCCATGGTGGCGTGCACGATCAGCGGCGCCATGCAGTTGGGCAGCACGGTGACGAACATCAGGCGCAGGGTGCCAGCACCCGACAGGCGGGCGGCAGTCACGTAGTCGCGGTTTAGCTCGGTCATGGCAGACGCACGGGTCAGCCGCACATAGGCGGGCAGCGACACCACGGCAATCGCCACCAGGGCATTGCCCAGCCCAGGGCCAAGCACGGCCATGATGGCAACAGCCAGCAGCAACGCGGGCAGGGCCATCATGATGTCCATCACGCGCATGACCAGCGAGTCCAGCGCCTTGCCGAAGAAGCCCGCCACCAGGCCCAGCACCACGCCGGGGATCAGCGCCATCAGCACCGAGAAGAAGCCGACGAACAGCGACAGCCGCGCGCCGTGGATCAGGCGCGAGAGGATGTCGCGCCCGACTTCGTCCGTGCCTAGCAGGAACTGGCTGGAGCCGCCAGCCACCCAGGCAGGCGGCGCCAGGAAGTGGTCGCGGAACTGCTCGACCGGGCTATACGGCGCCATCCAGGGCGCAAACAGCGCAGCCAGGCAGACCACAGCCATAAAGCACAGGCCGACGACAGCGCCTTTGTTTTTGGAAAAGCTGCGCCAGAATTCGCTCCAGGCGGAGGGGGGCGTTGCCAGGGCGAACTCTTGTTCGTCGGTGGCGGAGAGGGCAGAAGGGTTCATATTTTTTGTATATTGTTGAGAGACTCGGACGGCGTGCTGTGCCCACCCAGAGATGCCACGGGACCGGCTTTGCCGGACCGTAGGCATCGCCCCCTGCAAGGGGGGAGGAGGCGACGCGCAGCGCGCAAGCCTGGGGGTGTTCTCATTTCATGTGCCGTATGCGTGGGTTGGCCACGCCGTACAAGATGTCTACGATGAAGTTAGTGGTGATGACCAGGGTGGCTACCAGCAAAATGCCGCTTTGCACCACCGGGTAGTCACGCCGGCTGATGGCGTCGATCAGCCATTTGCCGATGCCGGGCCAGGAGAAGATGGTCTCGGTCAGCACCGCGCCGCCCATCAACGTTCCGACTTGCAGGCCGATCACTGTCAGCACCGGTATCAGCGCATTGCGCAGCGTGTGGATGAACACCACGCGTGCGGGCGACAAGCCCTTGGCGCGGGCGGTGCGCACATAGTCTTCACGCAGCACTTCCAGCATGCTGGAGCGCGTCATGCGCGCAATCACCGCCAGCGGAATGGTGCCCAGCACGATGGTCGGCAGGATCAGGTGCTTGATGGCGTCCCACAGCGCACCGCTGTTCAGGCCAGGGTCGGCGCGCTGGGCGCGCCAGGCGTCGATCAGCATGAAGCCAGTGTCGGGCGGGATGTCGAACATCAGGTCAATGCGGCCGGATACCGGCGTCCAGCCCAGTCCACTGGAGAACACCATGATCAGCACCAGGCCCCACCAGAAGATGGGCATGGAATAGCCGGTCAGGGCCAGCGTCATCACGCCGTGGTCCAGGATGGAGCCGCGTTTGACCGCCGCCGTCACACCCGCCACCATGCCCACCACCAGGGCGAACAGCAGGGCCATCAGCGCCAGTTCCAGCGTGGCGGGGAACAGGGTTTTGAATTCGGTCCAGACGGGGATTTGCGTCTTCAGCGAAGCGCCCAGGTTGCCCTGCGCCAGCTGCCCCAGGTAGTGGACGTACTGCACCGGCAGCGGCTGGTCCAGGCCGAGCTGCTTCAATGCCGCAGCGTGCATTACCGGGTCTAGCGTGCGCTCGCCCACCATCACTTCGATGGGGTCGCCGGGGATCATGCGGATCAGGGAAAAGGTCAGCAGGGTTATACCGAAGAAGGTCGGAATCACCACGGCCAAGCGTTTGAGGATGTAGAAGAACATAGCTGCTTAAAACAAAAAAGCAAGGTAACGAACTGTGCCGCTACCTTGCTTTCCAGACGGACGCTGGGGGGTTACTTGGAGCTCACGCCCGCGAAGTCAAACACAGCAAACGGGCTGATCTTCAGGCCGTCCACACCTTTGGTGGTAGGCAGGCTCACGGTGGAGTGGGCAATGGTGGACCAGGGCAGGTCGCGCTTGAAGACTTCTTGCGCCTTCATGTACAACGCGGTGCGTTCTTTTTGGTCCAGGCTGTTGCGGGCCTTCAGCACCAGGCCGTCAAACTCCTTGCTGCAATAGCGCGCGTAGTTGTTGCCGCCCACGGCGTCGCAGGTCAGCAGCACGCCCAGGAAGTTGTCGGGGCTGGCGTAGTCGCCGCTCCAGCCGATCAGGCCTGCGTCTTGTTCGCCGGCCTTCATGCGCTTGAGGTATTCGCCCCATTCGTAGCTGACGATCTTGGCCTTGACGCCGATCTTGGCCCAGTCGGCCTGGATCATCTCAGCCATCAGCTTGGCGTTGGGGTTGTAGGGGCGCACCACCGGCATGCTCCACAGATTGATCTCAAAGCCATCGGGGTAGCCGGCTTTTTTCAGCAGCTCTTTGGCTTTTTCGATATTGGTGGGAGCGTTCTTCAAAGCCGGGTTGTAAGACCACAGCGAGGATGGGAAGGGGTTGGTGGCTTCCTGGCCCTGGCCTTGGTACACGGCCTCGATGATGGCCTTGCGGTTGATCGCCATGTCCAGCGCCTGGCGCACTTCCAGCTTGCCGGTGATCGGCTTTTCAGTGTTATACGACAGGTAGCCGATGTTGAAGCCGGGCGCAGTAATGACCTTTAGCTTGGGGTCGGCCTTCAGGCTTTCCAGGTCTTGTGGCTTGGGATAGGACATGGCCTGGCATTCGCCGGCCTTGACCTTCTGGGCGCGCACCGATGCATCGGTGGTGATGGCGAAGATCAGGTTGTCCAGCTTGATGTCCTTGGCGTTCCAGTACTGCTTGTTGGCCGCGTAGCGGATTTGCGAGTCTTTTTGGTAGCGCTTCAGGATGTAGGGGCCAGTGCCTACGGGTTGCTGGTTGATCAGCGCGGGCGTGCCTGCGGCTAGCAGCTTGTTGGCGTGCTCAGCCGACAGGATGGAGAACACCGGCATGGCGATCTTGGCCAGCAGATCAGGGTCGGGCTTTTTCAGCAGGAAGACCACGGTGTTGTCGTCGGTCTTGCGCACCGACGCGACGTTGCTGTCCAGGCCGGTGTCGCCCGCATAGGGGAACTGCACCGGATAGGCCTTGGCGAACGGCGTGGTTTTGTCGAACATGCGCATGAACGTGAACACCACGTCATCGGCATTGAAGTCGCGGCTGGGGGTGAAGTTCTCGGTGGTGTGGAACTTCACGCCCTTGCGCAGATGGAAGGTGTAGGTCAGGCCGTCGGGCGCGCTGTCATAGGACTCGGCCAGGGCGGGGACCACCTTGGTGGTGCCGCGCTCGAACTCGACCAGGCGGTTGAAGATGGCCATGCCGGCCGCATCGAAGGTTTGGCCGCCGGTGTACTGCGCAGTGTCAAAGCCCTCGGGGCTGGCTTCGGAACAATAGACAAGTGTGCCAGCGGCGTGGGTTGCCAAAGCGGCGACGGTCAAGCCCAGGGCTGCGACCAGTTTGCTCAAATTTTTCATGGTTCTCCAAATATGTCAAAACGCAAAGGCAAACGTGCACTGCGATGGTGCTCGCATCGTGCGGTGGTGGGATTGGTAGATACCCCAGCGTCTGCCGGCGAGATTATCTGCAGGTTTTATGCCACCCGGTAGATGGGTGTCACCTAGGTGTCACTGCTATGGAATAAATAGCTGCTGGCGCAGGCTTTATATGCGCTGGAGCCATATTTATTTTGAATGCGTGCTGGCCGGCCCGTGGCGCAGCAGTACATCGCACAGGAATTCGGCCGCTGGCGTCAGCGGCAGGTCGGGGCGGCGGACCAGCACGATGGCCGGGGCGGGCAGCAGCTCCGCAAGGGGGATGGCCTGTAGCGTGTCGCGCGTCAACGGAAACTCGCCCCACTGTACCGGCAGCATGGCCAGCAGATCGCTGTGCGCCAGCGCCACCATCACCGACATGGCCGAACGCGCCTGCAGCACCACCTGCGGTGCGGCCAGGCCATGGCTGCTGAACAGCCGCAGCAGATCGTCCGCCGCGTCATAGTCCACTGCGGTGGTGGCCCAGTCTGCGCCGGCCAGTTCCTTCAGGGAGCGGCAGCCTACCAGGGGATGGCCTTTGCGGCAGACCACTGTGCGGGTGTTGTCGAACAGCTTTTGCACCGCCAGCCCGGGGGCCGGCGGGTTGCGCGGCGCGGCGCCGAGGTAGAAGTCGATGGTGCCGTCGCGCAGGCCGCTTTCGGCATCGGGGAACAAACCCTCGATCAGCTGCATGCGTACCTTGGGGTAGCGCTGGCGGAAGGCCTTCAGCGCATAGGGCAGCATGCCCACGTGCGGCATGATGGACAGCGCCACCACCACCGTGCCGCGGTCGTCACCGCTGTGCTGAGCGATCTCGTCCAGCGCGCGCCGCGCCTCGTGGATGATGGTGCTGGCGCGCACATGGAAGCGCCGGCCCAGTTCGGTCAGCACCATGCCGGTGGTCTCGCGCAGAAACACCGCACCGCCCAGCTCCTTCTCCAGCGTTCGCACGCTGCGTGTCAATGCGGGTTGCGGTATCTGCAGTCGCCGCGACGCCGCGCGCAGGCTGCCGTGCTCGACGATGGCCACCAGATGCTGTAACTGTTCCAGCTTCATGGGCAGTGTCCGGCGGGGGGATGCAGAAATCGAATCATGTTTTGGATTTTGCCATCTTTGATAGATCGGCCAGGCTGCCTAAAGTTGTGCCAACAAGGCCTGAACCACAGAGCCGACAGGAGACAACACCATGCCATTTCAAGCATTCGCCGCGCCTGGCGATCTTTCGACGCACACCACAGCGCCCTTGCGACTTTCCAGCCCCTGAGGCTGGCGCCCGCTCCACCTTATTTCGTGTCTAAAACCCCGCGCACTGCGGGGTGGGGACTTTTCTTGCCTTCTCACTTTGAAAGATTGCTATGACTGAACGTAAAAAAGCCCTGGTCACCGGCGGCGCCACCGGTATCGGCCGCAGTGCCGTGCTGGCCCTGGCCCGCGCTGGCTTTGATGTTGCCATCAACTATTCCTCCAGCGCCCACGCAGCCGAACTGGTCGCCGCCGAAGCCCAGGCACTGGGCGCTAAAACCTTGTTGCTGCAATGCGATGTCAGCGACGATGCTGCGGCCCGCGCCATGCTGCAGAAAATCGACGCAGCCTGGGGCCACCTTGACGGCCTTATCAACAACGCTGGCACCACTGCAAAGTGGAAGGTGAAAGACCTGGAAAGCCTGGACATGGCCGAGTGGGACCGCACCTTTGCCGTCAACGTGCGCGGCAACTTCCAGGTGACGCGGGCCGCCGTGCCGCTGCTGAAGAAGGGCACGGAGCCAGCCATCGTCTTTACCGCCAGCATCGTCGGCCTACGCCCCGGCCCGCAGCCGCTGCCGTATTCGGCCAGCAAGGCCGCCATCATCAGCATGACCAAGATGCTGGCCTGGAACCTGGGTCCCGAGATCCGTGTGAACGCCGTCGCCCCCGGCTGGATGGAAGGCGAGTGGATGGAACGCATGCTGGGCGACAAATACGACGACCTGATGGGTAAGCGCGCCAAGGCCACGCCGCTGCGCCGCTGCGTCACCGCCGACGACGTGGCGGAAACCATGCTGAACCTGCTTACCGCCAACCGCTTCGTCACTGGCGAAGTGGTCGTTATTGACGGCGGCTTCACCAGCTCGACCTGAGGAGAACACCATGCTCGACGGATTCGTACCTTTTCCTGCGGACTTTGCCCAACGCTACCGCGCCCAAGGCTACTGGCGCGACCAGTCGCTGGCGCAAGAATTTGCCACGGTGTTCGCCAAGTTCGCTCAGCGCACCGCGCTGGTGGACGGCGCGCGCCGCTACACCTATGCCGAGCTGGACCGGCAAAGCAGCAACCTGGCGCTGAACCTGCTGGCCTTGGGTCTCAAACCGCAGGACAGGGTGATTCCGACGCTGCCCAATGTGGCCGAATTCGTGGTGCTGTACTTTGCGCTGCAAAAGATAGGCTGCATCCCGATCGCCGCGCTGGTGACGCACCGGTTTACAGAGATCAACCAGTTCACCCAGCTGTCGCAAGCCCGCTGCTGCGTCTACCCGGACCAGTTGGGCGACTTCCGCTTCAGCCCCATGGTCGAGCGCGTGCAGGCCGAACACGCCTGCCTGCAGCTGCGCATCGTGCTGGGCCAGCCCGGTCCTGGCGAACATTCGCTGGTGGATTTGATCGAGCGCCCGGCAACCTTGCCGCTGAGCATGCTGGCCGACATCCAGATCGACCCGACGGCACCCTGCATCTTCCAGCTGTCGGGTGGTACCACCGGCATCCCTAAACTGATCCCGCGCACCAACAACGACTACGCCTATAACTCCAAGGTGGCAGCCGAAGTGGCTGGCGTGGGCAGTGACTCGGTGTTGCTGCTGGTGCTGCCCATTGCCCACAACCTGCCGCTGGCCTGCCCGGGCATACAGGGCTTTTTGTTCAACGGCGCCACCGTGGTGCTACAGGCGAACACCAAGCCTGCGGAGATGTTTGCGCTGATCCAGCAGCACCGCGTGACGCACTTGAAGGTGGTGCCAGCGCTGCTGATCCGGCTCATTAACGACCCCGCTATTGCCGACTTTGACGTGACGTCGGTGCAGCAAATCCAGAGTGGCGGCCAGCGCATGCAGCCCGAGGTGCGCATCCGCACGCGCCAACTATTTGCCAACGCCTTTGTGCAAGAGAACTTCGGCATGAGCGAAGGCCTGCTGATGTTCGTGCGCAAGGGCGACGCTGAAGACGTGCTGCTGGAGACCTGCGGTCGCCCAGTCTGCGCCGACGACGAGCTCAAGCTGATCGACGACGAGGGCAATACCGTGGCGCCGGGCGAGGTGGGCGAGCTGGCCTGCCGTGGCCCGTATACCTTGCGCGGCTACTACGGCGTGCCCGAGTACAACGCGCGCCAGTTCACGCCCGACGGCTTCTACCGCTCCGGCGACCTGATGCGACAGCACCCCTCGGGCAACTACATCGTGGAGGGCCGCAAGAAGGACTTGATCAACCGTGGCGGTGAAAAGATCAGCGCGGAAGAGGTCGAGAACCTGGTCTTGATGCACCCAGCGGTGCAGAACGTGGCTTGCGTGCCCATGCCCGATGCAGCCATGGGCGAAAAGATGTGCGCCTGCGTGGTGCTAAAGGCCGGCCAATCGCTGACGTTACCCACGCTGGTGGAGTTTTTGAAAACCCACGAAATCGCCAAGTTCAAGCTGCCCGAGCGGCTGGAAGTGTTGCCCGATTTCCCGGTGTCCACCTTCGGCAAGGTCTCCAAGAAGGCCTTGGGCGAGCTCGTAGCGGCCAAGATAAAAACCGAGCTTGGCGCAGTATCTGCCTAGGCTTATAGCTATCAATTTAGGAATATCCATGCGTATCATCGACCTGCACTGCTACCCCGGCACCCAAACCTGGATCGACGCCCAGGGCCCGTACCCCGAAGCCCTGGCCTCCTACTGGAAGCGCGACTGGGTGGCCAAGACCGAAGACGGCGTCATAGCCGAATTCGCTGCGGCTGGTGTAGAGGCCTGCCTGGTGGCGCTCGACCTCGAAACCACGGTAGCCACGCCGCCGTGCACCAACGAATACGTGCACGGCATGTGGCAGCGCCACCCCCAGCGCGTCATCCAGTGCTGGGGCGCGGTAGAGCCAGCCAAGGGCGAGGTCGCCATCCGCCAGGTGAAGAAGGCCGTGACTGAGCTCGGTTTCATCGGCTTCCACTTCCACCCCATCATGCAGCACTTCGCGGTGAACGACCGGCGCCACTATGACCTGTTCGAAGAGATCAATGCACTGGGCGCGGCGGTGATGATCGACGTGGGCACCACCGGCATGGGTGCGGGCATGGCCGGCGGCCACGGTGCGCGCATCCGCCATGCGCATCCCGGCGCCATTGACGACCTGGCGGCGGACTTTCCGAACCTGAAGATCATCATGGCCCACCCCGGCTGGCCCTGGGTGGACGAAACCACGGCCGTGGCTCTGCACAAGGGCAATGTGTTCTGGGAAATGTCCGGCTGGGCGCCCAAGCACTTTCCGGGCAACCTCAAGGTGGACATCCGGGGCCGCCTGCAGGACAAGATCATGTTCGGCAGCGACTACCCCAGCCTGCCCTACGAGCGCATCCTGCGCGAGTGGAGCGAGCTGGGCTACAAGGACGAGGTGATGGAAAAGATCATGCACGGCAACGCCGAGCGTGTGCTGGGCCTTTGACGTAAGCCACTCCATGCACAAATCTTTTTACACATTCGCTGCGGCGCTACTCGCCGCTTGGCTTTCCGTGGCCTGCGCCGGTGCTGATGGCGTGCCCTATTCAGCCGCCGATGACATTGTGGGCGTGACGGGCGGCAGCGTAGCCGCTGCTGCGGAATCGACCGCCACCGTGCGCGTCTTCAAGGCCATGCCGTTCGCCGCACCGCCCGTCGGTGCACTGCGCTGGGCCGCACCCGCGCCTGTGGTGGCCTGGGCCGGCGTGCGCCGCAACGATGCGTTTTCTGCCGGCTGCTACCAAGGTAGCCGACCCGCCGGCTTGCCCGGCTCCATCCTCTACCAGCCCATTGCTGCACAGAGTGAAGATTGTCTGTACCTGAACGTCTGGACTGGTGCCGCCAGAGCCAGCGAAAAGCGGCCGGTGATGCTGCTGGTGCATGGCGGTGGCTACCAGCTGGGCGCCGGCTCGCAGGGCAATTACAGCGGCATCGGCCTGGCCCAAAAAGGCGCCGTGGTGGTCACGCTGAACTACCGACTGGGGCCGCTGGGCTTTCTCGCGCACCCCGGGCTCAGCGCCGAATCGGGCCAGCATGTGTCTGGCAACTATGCCTTGCTGGACGCCATCGCTGCGCTGAAGTGGGTGCAGTCCAACATCGCCGCCTTTGGTGGTGACCCGGCCAACGTCACGCTGTACAGCGAGTCGGCTGGCTCCGGCCTGTCCAGCGTGTTGCTGGCCTCGCCGTTGGCGGCCAACCTGTTCCACAAGCTGGTAATCGAGAGCCTGGCAAGCTTGCCCGCCGGTGCGCCTAACACCACGCTGGCGCAGGCCGAAGCTGCAGGCACCACGTTTGCCACCAATTTGGGGGCTACCGACCTGGCCGCACTGCGTGCCAAAACGCCGCAGCAGATCATGGCCGGTGCGGGCTCGTACATTGGCCCCATCGTCGATGGTGTGGTCTGGCCCGACCAGCTGGACCTGCTGCTGGCCCAGGGCAAGATCCACGACGTGCCTTTGCTGGTGGGCTGGAACGCCGACGAGGGCACGCCTTACCCCGCATTTGCCACCACGCTGGCGGGCTATAACAGCACGGCTGCGGCGCGGTATGGCACTTTCGCCGCGCAGTTTAAGGCGGTGTATCCCGCGAGCAGCGACAGCGACGTATTGGCCATGGCCTACCAGCCTATGCGCGACAGCTTTTTTGCCTGGCAGCCATGGACCCTGGCTCGGGCCCACGCGGCGCAGCACAAGTCCAAAACTTTTCTGTACCACTTCAACCGCCGCCCGGCTTACTACGCGGACCAGAAGTTCAATGAGCAAGACCCGCCCGCCAACTTCGGCGCCTACCACTCGCTGGAGCAGGTTTACTTCTACAACAACCTGGACCGTAGCGTGCCGGCACGCCCGTATGACGCCACCGACCGGCGCATAGCGGATGCTGCGTCCAGCTACCTTGTCAACTTTGCCCGTACCGGTAACCCGAACGGCGGCGACCTGGTGGCCTGGCCCGAGTTCACTGGCGCCAGCAGCCCGGCGCTGTTCATTGGCGACGGCATTGCCCCGGCTGCTGCGCCGTTCCGCCCGGCGTTGGATTTCTTTGATGCCTTCTACACCCAGGCTCTCGGCCGGGCCCTGCCTTTCTAACGGGGATGCACATGCAAACAGCATTTATCTGCGACGGTATCCGCACCCCCATAGGCCGCTACGGTGGCGCCTTGGCCGGCGTGCGCACCGATGACCTGGGCGCGCTGCCGCTGCAGGCTTTGATGGCACGCCATCCGGGCCTGGACTGGAACCGCTTGGAAGAGGTGTACTTTGGTTGCGTCAACCAGGCAGGAGAAGACAACCGCAACGTGGCCCGCATGAGCGCGCTGCTGGCCGGTTTGCCTGTTACGGTGGCGGCGGCCACGGTGAACCGCTTGTGCGGCTCTGGATTGGAAGCGATTGCCAGCGCGGCGCGTGGCATTGCCGCTGGTCAGCTGGACCTGGCGCTGGCCGGCGGCGTGGAAAGCATGAGCCGCGCGCCGCTGGTCATGCCGAAAGCCAGCAGTGCCTTCTCGCGCCAAGCGGAAATTTTTGATTCCACCATCGGCTGGCGCTTCGTCAATCCACGTATGGAAGACCTATACGGCGTGGACGCGATGGGCGACACGGCTGAAAACGTGGCGCAAGAGCACGGCATTTCCCGCGCCGAACAGGATGCGTTCGCGCTGCGCAGCCAGCAGCGCACGGCCCGCGCCCAAGCGGCGGGCTGGTTCATTGGTGAGATCGTGCCCGTCAGTGTGCCCGGTGCGCGCAAAGGCGATAGCCTGGTGGTGGCGCGAGACGAGCACCCGCGTGCCGACACCATCCTGGACAGCCTGGCGCGCTTGAAGCCGGTCTTCCGCGCAGGCGGCAGCGTCACGGCGGGCAATTCGTCCGGCGTCAATGACGGCGCTGCCGCCTTGCTGCTGGCCAGCGAAGCCGGGGCCGCGCGTGCCGGCCTGCAGCCGCGCGCCCGCGTGCTCGGTATTGCCAGCGCCGGCGTGGCGCCGCGCGTCATGGGCATAGGCCCGGTGCCAGCGGTACAGAAGCTGCTGGCGCAGACGGGGCTGTCTATCGCCGACTTCGACGTGGTCGAACTCAACGAGGCGTTCGCCGCGCAAGGCCTGGCCGTGCTGCGCGCGCTGGGTCTGCCCGACGACGGTGAACACGTCAACCCGAACGGCGGCGCGATTGCGCTGGGCCACCCGCTGGGCATGTCCGGCATCCGCCTGGCGCTGACGGCGCTGCGCCAGCTGGAGCACACGGGTGGCCGGCGTGCGCTGGTGACCATGTGCATAGGCGTGGGCCAGGGCATCGCGCTGGCTATTGAGCGAGTTTGAACGAGTTTGAGCGAACCTGAAAGAACACCATGCAAACCGATCCCATCCTCTACGAGCAGCGCGGCCCCATCGCCCTGCTGACGTTGAACCGCCCCGACACCCGCAATGCGCTGAGCGGGGAGGGCATGTTTGCCGCATTTGAAGACCTGTTCGCGCGGCTGAATACCGACATGCAGATCCGCGCCGCCGTGCTGACCGGCGCAGGCAGTGCGTTTTGCTCTGGCGGCAATGTGGCCAAGATGCGAGACAGGGCCGGCATGTTTGCCGGCTCACCCACGCAGATCGCCGCCAACTACCGCGCCGGTATCCAGCGTATTCCGCGCGCCTTCCAGTCGCTGCAGGTGCCCATCATTGCGGCGGTCAACGGCCCGGCCATCGGCGCGGGCAACGACTTGGCCTGCATGTGCGATATCCGTATCGCCAGTACATCGGCCCGTTTTGCAGAGAGTTTTGTCAAGGTGGGCATCGTGCCCGGAGATGGCGGCTGCTGGCTGCTGCCCCGCGTGGTGGGGGCCTCCAAGGCGGCCGAGCTGGCCCTGACAGGCGACACCATCGACGCCGATGAGGCCTTGCGTATCGGCCTGGTGTCGCGCCTGGTGGAACCCCATGCCTTGCTGGACGCCGCGCTGGCCTTGGCCGGGCGCATCGCAGCCAATCCGCCGCAGGTACTGCGCTGGACCAAGCAGCTGCTGCAGCAGGCCCGCACCCGCACACTGGACGAGGCGCTGGACACCGCAGCCGACCTGCAAGGCCATGCCCACCACACAGCCGACCATGCCGAGGCGGTAGCGGCCTTCTTTGAAAAACGTGCGCCGGCGTTCGGCGGCTGAAGGAGGTGTATGGAACAGATTCTTCTGGAAGAACAGCCGGCGCCCGGCGTGGTGATGCTGCGGCTGCACCGCCCCGCCGTGCTGAACGCGCTGAACCTGGCGCTGCGCCAGGCCTTGGCCGAGGCTTTTACCCGCCTGGATGCAGATGCCGCCGTGCGCGCCATCGTCCTGGCCGGCAGTGAGCGCGCCTTCTGTGCCGGTGCCGACCTGCATGAGTACGTGGATGCCACGCCTTCCGAAATCATCGCCCGGCAGATGGACAAACTCTGGGGCGCCATCAGCAGCTGCCGCAAGCCGGTGATTGCTGCGGTGCGCGGCCATGCGTTGGGTGGCGGCTGCGAGCTGGCCATGCATGCTGACATTCTGCTGGCAGGGCAGGGCGCGCGCTTCGGCCAGCCCGAGGTGTTGATTGGTCTGATGCCCGGCGGCGGCGCCACCCAGCGCCTGACCCGGGCGGTGGGCAAGTTCCGCGCAATGCAGCTGCTGCTGACCGGCGCAGCCATCACTGCCGCCGACGCGCTGGCGATGGGGCTGGCCAGTGAGGTGCTGCCCGATGACCAGGTCGAAGCCCGCGCCTTGGCGCTGGCCCAGCAGCTGGCGGCCGGCCCGCAGCAGGCGCTGCGTTTCATCAAAGAGGCGGTGCTGCAAGGCATGCACCTGCCGCTGGAGCAGGGCCTGCAGTTCGAGCGCAAATCGTTTCAGCTACTGTTTGCCACCGAGAACAAAACCGAGGGCATACGCGCGCGGCTGGAAAAGCGGGCAGCGCAGTTCACCGAGCCATAGAGTTTCGGGATTGCCGCTGGTGTAAAAACAATGACAGGAGACAAAAATGAAAAGTGTTCGCAGTCCGTGGTGGATCGTGGTGGGCTCGGTACTGGGCCTAGTGGTGGGCAATGGCCCGGTGATGCAGTTCAGCTTTGGCGTGTTCGTGATGCCGGTGTCGCAGGCCCTGCATGCCGAGCGCGGCACACTGTCGGCGGCGCTGATGGTGGGGCTGCTGATGACCGGGCTGGCCACGCCTGTCGCCGGGCGCCTGGTGGACCGCTTCGGCATCCGGGCGGTGGCGCTGCCGGCCATCACGCTGTTTGGGCTGGCCATGGCCGGTATTGGTCTGTTTGCCGATGCCACATGGGCCTTTGTGGCGCTGTATGGCCTGGCCGGCATCGTGGCTGCGGGGCAAACGCCGTTGACCTATTGCAAGGCTGTCTCGTCGGCGTTTGATGCCAGGCGCGGCCTGGCGCTGGGCATTTCGATTGCCGGCGTGGGGCTGGGCACGGCGCTGGTGCCGCTGTTTGCGCAGCGTGTGCTGGCCGAGTTCGGCTGGCGCGCTGCCTATGTCGGGCTGGGTGCGTTGACCCTGGTGATTGCGCTGCCGGCCATGGCCTTCTTGGTGGCGCGGCGGGATGCGACAACGGGCACGGCACGGGCCAAGGCACCGACCAGCTTGCCCGGCCTGACGGCCCGCCAGGCGCTGCGCAGCCAGGCTTTCTGGAAGCTGGCGTTGAGCTTCTTTCTGGTCGCACTGGCGGCCAGCGGCACGATTGCCCATATCGTGCCGATGATGGTGGACCGCGGCATGGAAGCCCGAAGCGCCACGGCGGCACTGAGTGCGGCCGGAGTTGCGCTGATAGGTGGCCGCCTGCTGGCCGGCTACCTGCTGGACCGGATTTTTGCGCCATATATCGCGATCGTGTTTTTCGCGCTGCCTCTGGTCGGTATCGGCATGCTGCTGGGTAGCAGCGCTACGGCACTTTTGGTGCCGGCTGCTGTGCTGGTGGGCTTGGGCTTGGGCGCCGAGGTGGATTTGATCGCCTTTTTGCAGTCGCGCTACCTGGGCTTGCGGGCGTTTGGCGAAATCTATGGCTACCTGTTCGCAGTCTTCATGCTGGGCTCAGCCATGGGGCCGTTTGTGATGGGTATGAGCTACCAGCATCTGCACAGCTACGCCCCTGCCATGGGCTTGCTGGCGGCCGGGTTGCTCGTCGCGATCTACCTGATGTTCCGGCTGGGTGCTTACTTGTTTGGCGCCGCGCCAAGCGCGCGTGGGCAAGTGACCAGCGCAGAAGTACGCACCGCCCACTAAATTTTTTTGCTATTGAATAGATAGCTGCTGGTGCAGGTAGTACATGCGCTACAGGCTGATTTCTTATAAATTGGCAGTGCGCTGTGTTTGGCTGCCACCGAGCAAAGGCAGGGCCAGCAACGTGCAGCCGCTGGCCAGCAGCCAGACCAGCGGCGATGCCAATAGTTGTTCACCCTCGGCCAGCGCACAAAACAGCGCCAGCGCGGCAAACAGCGCAGCACTCAGCCCGCTATAGGTGCGCAGATAGGCCGGGCGGTTGCGCCGCTGGTCCGTCCCAGGTCAGCAGCGTGGCCAGCAGGCACAGCACGGCCAGCCGGCGGTAGATCGCGGCAAAGCCGTGCTGCAGCGCCACGGCCGGCAGCAGCAGCGCGCCGATGCCGCCGCCCTTTGGCACGGCGGTCTGGCGGATGCTCATCGCCAGGCCGGGCTCGCAGTCGGCAAACCACGGCATCACCGCCCGTCCGCTGGCGCCGTTCACGCTGCCGCCCGGCAGGCCAACCAGCACCAACCCACCGGCCAGCAAGCCCAGCGGTGGAATCTGCCCGTGCGATGGCGCGGCCCACAGCGCCATCGCCGCAAATCACTCTGGCCCTGCGCCGGTCCAGTAGCGAGCCCGAGCCGCCGGTACAGCGGCTAGCGGAGTTGCTGACCGAGTCGGTGCAACAGAATGTGCGATGGCGGGGGTATTTTGGGCGCTAGACCGCAAGCGGGTGCGCTGCAAAAATGGGATGGGCTACGGCATTCCATATATGCCAAAGGCGTTGAGGGGATGATGAAGCCCATACAGTGTTCTCCACTCCCGCTTTTTCCAGTGGCGCCCCTGGCGCTTCTGTCTGCATGATGCTGGGGGCGTAAGCAGCACTGGGCTGGCAGAGCGTATGTGGCCAGAGCGGAGAACCCACCGTTGGCCTTTTCATCGTTCGAATTGTGGTCAAACTTTGATATACCGCCAAAATGAAACGACATACTAGCCACGATAGAACCAATAAGCGGGTCCAGCTATGAAGAACAGCAGCATTCTGTTGGTAGACGATGATCTGGTGATCATTCGCAGCATGAGCCGCATTTTGTCGAATGTGGCCGAGCTGCGCTTTGCCCTAGATGGTGACACCGCCTTGCGTTTGGCCCGTGAATCGCCACCCGATTTGATCTTGCTGGATGCTGAAATGCCGGGCACGAGCGGCTTTCAGGTGTGCGAAACCCTTATGGCGGACCCCGAGTTTGCCGATGTGGCCATCATCTTTGTGACGAGCCATAGCGATACGGAGGTGCACATCGCCGGACTGGAGCTGGGGGCGGTGGACTTTATTGCCAAACCTATTAGCGAGCCTTTGCTCTTGGCCCGTGTCAAAAGCCAGTTGCGTATCAAGCGCCTTACCGACGAGTTGCGCCATACCTCGACGGTAGATGCGCTCACACAAATCGCAAATCGGCGCCGTTTTGATGCCAGGTTGTCCCGTGAATGGCTGCGTTGTGCGCGCGAAAAGGACGGCCTCGCCGTGCTGCTGATCGATGTGGATTATTTCAAGCGGTTCAACGACCACTATGGCCACCCGGCTGGTGACGGTTGCTTGCGCGCGGTGGCACTGACTCTGGAACAAAGCTGTCAGCGCCCGTCTGATTTGGTCGCCCGCTATGGGGGGGAGGAGTTTGCAATTTTGCTCCCAGATGTCACGCTGGCTGGTGCCCAGCATGTGGCGCAACGCGTCTTGGATGCCATGGATGTATTGGCGCTGCCGCACGCCGGCTCAAGCATTGCCAGCCATGTCACGGTCAGCGTGGGCATTGGCTTTCTGGACAGCGTGCCTCAAGCATGTACCGAACGTGACCTGATCCTCGCTGCAGACAAAGCCCTGTACGCAGCCAAAGGTGCGGGCCGCGCGCAGGTTTGGGCCTTGGGGGCCGACCATCTCTCATCGCAGGGGCCACATTGGCTCTGTGCGTCCCTCAATCGCACGGATACGGACTTATTGCCATGAAGCCGTCCTTCAGTTTGGTCTGGCCGGGTTATGGCGAGGCTCTGCAAAAGCCCTCTGTCCGTGCGGCGATGGTGTTTGCGGCGGGCTTGCTGCTGTCCATGTGCGCTGCGGTTTGGCAGCATTTTGAAAATAACAAGCTTGCTGAACAACGTTTTGCAGTGCTGATGCAAGACACCGTCGGTGAGGTGCAGCACCGTCTGGGCATCTACGAATATGGCTTGCGAGGTGTGCGGGGTGCCGCATTGAGCGCCGGATTTGACCAGTTGGGCCGGCGAGATTTCCGGCATTACGCGCAAAGCCGCAATATCGAGAAAGAGTTCCCTGGCGCGCGCGGCTTTGGCGTGATACGCCGTGTACCGCCAGAGCAAGAGGCTGCGTTTGTAGCCGCTTCTCAGGCCGATGGCTGGCCCAACTTTGCGGTGCGGCAGCTGCAGCCGCACGTTGGCGAACGCTATGTAATCCAATATATCGAACCAGCATCCACCAATGGCGTGGCGGTGGGCCTGGACATAGCGTCTGAAGAAAGTCGCAAGTTCGCTGCAGATCAAGCCATGCGCACGGGTTTGCCTACCCTCACTGGGCCCATTACTTTGGTGCAAACCAAGGGGAAGTCGAGGACATCTTTTCTGCTGCTATTGCCGATTTACCGCCCCGACTCTGAACTCAGTACAGAGGAGGAGCGTATCGTGGCAACCCAGGGTTGGTCGTATGCGCCTTTGGCGATAGACGAGGTACTTGCAGGGGCCGATTTGCACCGCGACAAATTGATGTTGGAGCTCAAAGATGTGGCGGGAGCCGACACGCACACGTTTTATAGCCAGTCCACAGATCTACCTGTTGCGGAAGGGATGCAGCAGAGCGTTCGCATCGCCATCTTTGGCCGCACCTGGGAGCTAAGTTTGCAGCCCACCCAGCTGTTCGTGGAACAGTTGAGCCTTGTTGGCCCTGGCGCGGTTGCGGCCATGGGCGCATTCATCAGCCTGCTTTTGGCAATCATGGCGTATGTGCGCCAGCAAGTGGTGCAGCAAGTGGCGCAAGTACAGTTGGAGCGATCACAGCGGGCATCGATGGTGGAGTTTTCTGCCGACGCCATCATTGCGGTTTCATTGGACGGTATGGTACTGAACTGGAATCCGGCCGCTGAAAAACTCTTGGGCTATTCCGCCGCGCAGGCGTTAAAGCGTCCGTTGTCAGAGTTGATCTCGAACCATTCGTTTACGCCCGAAGGGGGAGACGCAACCAATGCTACCGATGCCGCAGCGGCAGGGAACTTTCGTGGTGTTTATGAAACGGTTTATGCCAACCCGCAAGGAGAGCTGATCGACGTAGCCGTGACAGTTGCCCCCATCATTGATGCTGCCGGGCGCACTGTAGGGCAGGTGAGGACTGTCCACGACATCCGTGATACCAAGCAAGCACAAGCGCAGGTGAGATTGCTAAACGCCAGCCTCGAGCAGCAGGTGCTGCAGCGCACCCAGCAGTTGGACGCAACCCGCCGTGACTTGCAGAATATTTTGGACTCCATACC
The DNA here is from genome assembly GCA_026400275.1 of Burkholderiales bacterium. Taxonomy (GTDB): domain Bacteria; phylum Pseudomonadota; class Gammaproteobacteria; order Burkholderiales; family Burkholderiaceae_C; genus Rhodoferax_B. The sequence continues at coordinate 6,075 of JAPLPK010000235.1, read as the reverse complement.
GTCGCTTATCGCCTATTGGGACCGGGGTTTGGTCAACAAGTTCGCCAACCATGCCTATGAAGATTGGTTTGGTGTGGAGCCCGGTGCATTGCAGGGCAAGCATATTCGTGAGCTATTGGGTGAAGACATGTACGCGCGCAACTTGCCGTATATGGAGTCGGCTCTAGCGGGTGTGCCACAGACGTTTGAACGGGCTATCCCCATGCCGGATGGATCGGGGGTGCGGCATTCCCTTGCGCACTATTTGCCGGATGTAGTGGATGGCGAAGTGCAAGGTTTTTATGTGTTGGTCCACGATGTCTCCGAGCTTGTCGAAGGGCGCCTGGCGTTGGCAGAGTTGCAGCGCGACAACGCGGCACTGTTGCATACCATCCACCTGCACACCATCGTGTCTGCCACGGACCGGGCAGGCCGCATCACCGAGGTGAACGATGCGTTTTGTAGCATCTCAGGCTACACCCGCGAAGAGCTGTTGGGGAAAACCCATCGCATGGTGAATTCCGGCCTGCAGGGGGCTGATTTTTGGCCACAAATATGGCGGACCATTTCTGCAGGCACACCTTGGCGTGGCGATATTTGCAACCGCGCAAAAGATGGCTCCTTGTATTGGGTCAACAGCATCATTGCTCCTTTCATGGGTGCCGATGGCACGGTGGAGCGCTATATCTCCATCCGCAGTGATGTGACCGCCTCCAAATTGGCCGAGCAAGAGCTGCGGGCCAGCCAGTCGCTTCTGCAGCGCGCGAGCCGCGTGGCCAAATTGGGCGCCTGGGAGGTGGATATGGATACCGCGACCGTCACCTGGTCACCGGAGCTGAAAAAGATCCATGAAGTGCCCATGGATTACCAACCTAGCCTGGATGCAGGTCTGAGCTTTTACGAGGAAGAGGACCGTCCTGTCATTGAAGCCGCTATCAGCAAGGCGTTGGCGGACAATGCAGCTTGGGATCTGGAGGTCCGTATGCGCACCCACCTAGGGCGGCAGATATGGGTGAGGGTGCTGGGTGAACCTGAATTTGAGGCTGGTCGGGTGGTGCGCTTGGTCGGCATTCTGCTAGATATTACGGGCCGAAAACAGACAGAGATTGCCTTGGCCGATGAGCGCCATTTGATGGCCTCTCTGCTAGATACGGTGCCCGACCAGATTTACTTCAAAGACCTGGAATGCCGGTTCTTGCGCATCAACCCTGGACTGGCCAAACGTTATGGTCTGGAAAAGCCTGATCTGGCCATAGGCAAATCGGATGCCGATTTCTTTTCTACGCAGCATGCCGAGGGGACTGCGCGCCTGGAAAGGCAGATCATGGATACCGGTGTGCCTGTGGTGGACCTGGAGGAGCAGGAAACCTGGCCAGATCGGCCACCAACCTGGAATCTCTCTACCAAGATGCCCTTGCGCGATTCCTTGGGCCGGACGATTGGCATCTTCGGCATTTCGCGCGACATCACCGCCCGTAAGCAAGTCGAAGCCCAGCTGCACGACACCAATTTGCGCTTTGAAATGGCTGCAGACGGCGCGGGGTTGGGTGTGTGGGATTTGGATCTTGTTAACCGCGCTCTGCATTGGGATGCGCGGGTTTTTGAGCTGTTTGGCGTGGCGTCGACGATTGGCCTGGATCCGTTGGCAGTGTGGGAGCAGTGCCTGCATCCAGACGATAGAGCCCACTACGAAGCCGCTGCCGCTAAAGCTCTGCTTGGTTCCGACCCGCTGGTGGTGGAGTTTCGGATCTGTCGTCCGGATGGCGAGGTGCGCTATTTGAAATCTGCTGCACGGGTGCAGCGCGACGCAGACGGAAAGCCGATCAGACTCACTGGTGTGAACTTTGATGTGACGCAAAGCAAGCTGGCCGAGCAGCGGTTGACGGAGACCAGCTCCTTGCTGCAAAACGTGCTGGAGGCAGCATCCGAGGTGTCCATCATCGCGACCGATGCGAATCTCGTTATCCGTATTTTCAACGCCGGTGCGCAGCGATTGTTGGGCTACTCTGCAGAAGAGATGGTGGGTTTGCACACACCTGTGCTGATCCACGACGCAACGGAAATACAAGCGCGCAGCCGGGAGATGGCCGATCAGCTCGGCTATCCGATCGAAGGCGGCGCAGTGTTTACCGACCCCTCGGTGTTCCGCGAACCGCGTGAGTGGACGTATATCCACAAAAATGGCAGCAGGGTGACTGTCGCGCTCGTAGTTACAGCCATGCAGACTGCAGATGGCAGCGTGTTTGGTTACCTAGGGGTGGCATACGATGTTTCTAAGCAAAAGCAGGTCGAGCTGACTTTGCGCAAAGCCATACATCAAGCCAAGCAGGCGAGTCGCGCCAAGAGCCAGTTTCTGGCCAATATGAGCCACGAGATTCGTACGCCGATGAATGCGGTGATTGGTCTGTCCTATCTTTTAGGACACACGCAGCTGGATACGGAGCAGGCAGCCTTTCTGGACAAAATCCGAACGGCCAGCCAGTCTTTGCTTGTTTTGATCAACGATGTGCTGGACCTGTCCAAGATTGAAGCCAATGAGATGGCGATTGAGCATGTGCCGATCGACCTCAGCCTGCTGCTGCGCAACCTGTCTGAACTCATGGCCATGCAGGTGCAGGCTAAGGGGTTGGAATTCGAAATACATGCGGGCCCAGGGGTGCCGGACGTTGTGAAGGGCGATGCTACACGGCTACAGCAGGTGTTGACCAACCTCTTGTCCAACGCCGTCAAGTTCACCGAAGCTGGCAAGGTGAGCCTGGATGTTCGGTTGTTGGCCGACACACCGGACAGCATGCGTTTGCGCTTCGAGGTGCGAGACAGCGGCATTGGTATTTCGCCTGCAGCCCAGACCAGGCTGTTTCAGCCCTTTGTGCAAGAGGATTCCACCACCACGCGCCGTTTTGGCGGTACCGGGCTGGGCCTGTCCATCGTGAAGCATCTGGTCACCCTGATGGGCGGGGAGCTGGGGCTGAACAGCACGCAAGGACTGGGCAGCGAGTTCTGGTTCGAGCTGGAGTTTGGCGTTGTGGCGCAAAGCGAGCGCGCCGGTATACAAAGCAATCGAGATCTCAGCGTCGGTACCGGTTTGCAGGCAGTGCGTGTACTGGTGGTGGACGACAGCGAAATCAACCTGGAGGTGGCCAAGCGCATTCTGCAGCTAGAAGGTGCGCAGGTCAGTCTGGCTGGCCGTGGTCAGCAGGCGATCGACATGCTGGCAGCGCAACCAGACGCTTATGACGCAGTGTTAATGGATGTGCAAATGCCCGAGCTGGACGGCTTGACTGCAACCCGCCTGATCCGCACCCAACTGGGCCTGACCGGCCTGCCCATCATTGCGCTGACCGCGGGTGCCATGCTGGAGGAGCAGCAAGAAGCGGTAGCTGCCGGAATGGATGATTTTGTAGCCAAGCCCTTTGAAGTGCGGCAATTGGTCAACGTCATCCGGCGCCACCTGCCATTTACGCCATTGCAAGCCGAGTCCGGTGCCCGACCCGATAGCCCGGCGGCTGGCGCATCTGATTGGCCCAACATCTACGGTGTGGATACAAGCGCTGCCTCGGGTCGTGTGGGGGGGGATTTGTCCTTATTTTTAAGTATGTTGAAGTTGCTGTTGGGTGAATTTGAAGACAAGCCGCTGGACACTCAAGAGCCTAGGTCCAATTTCAAGGGAAGAATGCATAGGCTCAGAGGCACAGCAGGAACGCTGGGCCTTAGTACGGTAGAGAAGCTTGCTGCAGAAGCTGAGTCAGACTGTTTGACAGCGCCGCCCGCCCAGATGGTGCAGTGGGTTCAGAAAATCGACCTGGAGCTGCAAAAAATACAGCGCAGTGCTGGGCCGCACCTGGATGCTTACAGTCGCGCTCTGGAAACTGCGGGCAGTGCATCTGCAGTGCCTCTCGACCCCCAAGAGCTTGTCAACCTGCGTAAGCTTTTGTTAAGACAAAACATGGAAGCTTTGGATAAATTTGAAGAGATTCAGGCGCAGATTAGGCCATTGCTGGACCGGGCAGAATTTCAAAAATTGCAGGACTGCATGGAAAGACTGCAGTTTGAAGCAGCGGCGCAACTACTGCACAAGTTATGCATGTGAACCCCTGCCACAAATGCAAAATTGGAAGGCGTTCAGCCTGGTTTAAAACGGAGGCACTTTATGCTTGATTCCGTGGCAGCACGCAAAGCCGTACTTCTGTTGGTGGACGATGACCCGGTCAACCTGCGTGTCCTGGCGAAGCTGCTGCAGCCCGAATACGAGGTATTGGTGGCGACCGATGGGGCTGCAGCGCTGGAAATTGCGGCGTCCAATCCCATGCTAGACATAGTATTGCTGGACGTGGAGATGCCGGATATTGATGGCTATGCTGTGTGTAAGCGTTTGAAGAGCGACGCCGCGACCCGCCATATTCCGGTCATTTTCGTCACGGCCAAAAGCACACCCGATGCGGAAGAGTATGGTTTGTCCATTGGCGCCGTGGACTATGTAGCCAAGCCATTTACCCCCAGTGTAGTGTGTGCCCGTGTCCATACCCAGCTGCGCTTGCGCGGCTTGATCTCGGAGTTGGAGAATGTAAACCGCGCTTTGAATGAGAAGCTGACGTTGTTGCAAAAGCAGCACGAAATGCTGGCGTGGTATTCCACTGAGTTGGGTGAGGTCAAATCGCGGCAAAAGCTATTTGCGCAGGTTTTTGAAAGCACCAGCGACGGTGTGATCATCACCTCCAAAACGGGTGAGATCCTGGCTGTGAACGCGTCCTTCACCGCGATCTGCGGGTACACCGAAAGCGAGGTTCTCGGCCGTAACCCTCGCATGCTGAAGTCCGGGCGCCATGAGCCCGTCTTTTTTGAAATCATGTGGGAGCGCATTACCCGTCTGGGCTCGTGGACGGGCGAGATTTGGAACCGGCGTAAGAGCAACGAAGTATTTGCGGAGCTGTTAAGTATCAGCACGGTGTACGACGATGAGGGGGAGGTGGCGTGCTACGTGGGCGTATTTAGTGATGTGTCTCGCTTCAAGGAAGTGCAAGACCGCATGGAGTTCCTTACTTGGCACGACGCCGTGACAGGTCTGCCCAATCGTTCACTGTTTTCAGACCGTCTTGTGCAGACTTTGGGGTCAACCGCCTCGCCCACGCTGAAAGGCGCGGTAATGGTGTTTGATATTGAAAATTTCAGCGACTTGAATGCTTCACGCGGCATGCAAATGGGTGACGATGCGCTTGCCCGCATAGCCCAGCGATTGACAGAGGGTTTGGAGCATGGGCTATCTCTGTCCCGCTTGGGTGGGGCCCATTTTGCAGTCCTTATTCCTCCCGTTTACCCGGATAGCGCCACTGCTGCGCAGCACGCCGGTGAGGCTGCGTTGCGCATACGGCGGGTTTTGCACCAGTTTTCGGAGGAAATGGAGTCGGATCTGTTCCACTTGCGGGGAACTGTAGGTGTGGCAATTTATCCAGAGTGTTCGAACGAGGTAGCCGGTGAAATCGTTCGGCGGGCCGAGAGCGCGAGACGTGACGCCAAAGCAGCCGGCGGAAATACCGTTACTTTTTATGAGCGAGGAATGTGCGAGGCAATCGAGGGCAGGCTAAAGGATGAACATTCTTTGCGGGTCGCCATTGCGAAAAGTGAGCTGCGCGTCTTTTTGCAATCGCAAGTGGATGGAAATGGTGCCATTCAGGGCGCCGAGGCATTGGTGCGATGGCAGCATCCGGTGCGTGGACTTCTTGCGCCCGGGCTCTTTATTCCGCAAGTGGAGTTTTCGTACCTGATCGTCGAGTTGGACCGCTGGATGCTGACAGCGGTGTGCCGGCTGCTCGCTTACTTGGATACGCATGGCTGCAAGCTGCCCATCTCGGTCAATATCAGCCCGCGCCATTTCAGAGAGGCCGACTTCGTAGAGTTTGTCAGCGGCTTGCTGCGCCAATACCAGATACGCCCAGGAAGATTGGTACTGGAAGTCACCGAGGGCATGATGCTCAACGATGTGCCGCAGGTCATAGAGCGTATGAATGCCTTGACGGAGCTGGGCTTGCAGTTCTCCATCGACGACTTTGGAACGGGCTATTCCAGTCTGGCGTATCTCAAGCAGCTGCCTGTACGGGA